>NZ_JBIVWS010000003.1:323488-611855 GCF_044768905.1 Streptomyces sp. NPDC090994 | reverse complement strand
CCATCACGAACGTGATGGACGGGGTATCAACATATCTGGCGTTGACTTTTGGCACGCTGTTGAGTTCTCAAGGAACGGACGCTTCCTTTGTACTCACCCGAGAGACTCTCTCAGGCTTTCCTCCGGGCGCTTCCCTTCGGTCTTGCGTTTCCGACTCTATCAGATCTTTTTCCGATCTGATTTCCTCGGTGCTTTCCAGGTTCCCGCTTCCGCGTTTCCCTTTCCGGCGGTTCCGACTCTATCAGATCCTATCGGGCCCGATTCCCTGTCGGCGGGATTGTCATCGGCTTCGGGCTTTCGCCTGTCGGCCTTTCGACATTCACTACGTTAGCGGGTCTCCTTGCCGATTCATAATCGGCTTTCGCGAGTTCCCATTCGAGCATGCGGGCACGCCGAAGAGGACCCCGCTGAGGGGTTGTGCTAGGTAGTGGGTTGGCCGCTTCCGGGTGGTGGCGATCGCCGTACCCGCTTCAGCGGCTCGGACTACATTACGGGGCACGCAAGGGAGCGTCAACTTCGGCGTCGCCTCGGTACATGCGCCCGGTACGGGCTCACCGTCGGGTCGTCGGCGATCCAGTAGCGCCAGGGATGGACGCCGCCGTCGCCGGACACGCCGGTGCGGGGACCGTTGCGTACCTGGTCACGGGGTACGGCCGTGCCCGTCAGGATGCGCAACGGGGTGTCGGCGGCGGTGCAGGCGTCCGTGCCGTTCAGGGCCCGGTCGACACCGAGGGCGGTGGCCAGGCGGGCGGGGCCTTTGGCCAGTTCCTTGTCGTTGCGGGCCGAGAGGCGACGGGTCCGGGCTTGTTCCGCTCCCTCGACGATCTCGCCGGCGCGGAGCAGGACCGCGCTCGCCCTCCCCTCGGGACCGCACACCAGGTTCATGCAGAACCACATGCCGTAGGTGAAGTAGACGTAGACGTGTCCGGGGGGACCGAACATCACGTCGTTGCGGGCGGTGCGGCCGCGGTAGGCGTGGGAGCCGGGGTCGTTCTGACCGTCGTAGGCCTCGACCTCTGTCAGGCGGAGGGCGATCGGGCCGTCGGGGGTGGTGCGGACGAGGACGCGGCCCAGGAGGTCGGGTGCCACGTCGAGGACGGGGCGGTCGAAGAACTCCCTCGGCAGGGGCGTACGGTCAAGGGTCGCGATCATGCCGTCCGAGCGTAACGCAGACGGTACGGGCGGTGGGGTGGTCAGGGCGCGGGCGGCTTGTCAGGGTGGGGCGCGGAACCGGCCACGGCCGGATCGCGTATGTAGGGATCAAGGGTTCGGTTCACGCGCAAGCGCTGGAGAGGGAGAGACATGGCGTTCAAGAAGCTGCTCGCGAGTCTGGGAGCCGGCGGGGCCTCGGTCGAGACGGTGCTGAACGAGGTGAACGTCGTGCCGGGCGGCGTCGTCCAGGGTGAGGTGCGGATCCAGGGCGGGTCCGTGAACCAGCAGATCGAAGGGCTGTCGGTCGGGCTGCAGGCCAAGGTCGAGGTGGAGAGCGGCGACCAGGAGTACAAGCAGGACATCGAGTTCGCGAAGGCGAGCCTGGGGGGTGCCTTCGAGTTGCAGGCCGGGGCGGTGCACGCGGTGCCGTTCGGTCTGGAGATTCCGTGGGAGACCCCGGTCACCATGATCGACGGGCAGGCGCTGCGCGGGATGAACATCGGGGTGACGACCGAACTGGCGATCGCGCGGGCCGTCGACTCCAGTGACCTGGACCCGGTCAACGTGCACCCGCTGCCGGCGCAGAAGGCGATCCTGGACGCGTTCATCCAGCTGGGCTTCCGCTTCAAGAACGCGGACATGGAGCGCGGGCACATCCGGGGGACGCGGCAGCAGCTGCCGTTCTACCAGGAGCTGGAGTTCCAGCCGCCGCAGCAGTACCGGGGGCTGAACCAGGTCGAGCTGAGCTTCGTCGCCGACGAGCAGGCGATGGACGTCATCCTGGAGATGGACAAGAAGCCGGGGCTGTTCAGCGAGGGCAGCGACACCTTCCGGTCGTTCCAGGTCGGGCTGCACGACTACCAGGGGACCGACTGGGCGGCGTACCTCAACCAGTGGCTGTCCGAGGTCGGCAGCAAGCGGAACTGGTTCTAGGCTCGGGATCGACGAGACGAACCCGATCAGGAGGTACCCGAGGTGACCGAGCACAAGCGGCGGCCGCTCCCCCATGACTTCCACCCGCCCGTGCCGGCGTTCACGGTGACGAGTGAGGACGTGCAGGAAGGGGCGACGCTCAAGGACGCTCAGGTCTACGCGGCCGGCAACACCTCGCCGCACTTGCGGTGGGAGGGCTTTCCGCCCGAGACCAAGAGCTTCGCCGTGACCTGCTACGACCCGGACGCGCCTACGGGGAGCGGGTTCTGGCACTGGGTGGTGTTCGACATCCCGGCCTCGGTGACGGAGCTGCCGGCGGGTGCGGGCAACGGGACGTTCGAGGGGCTGCCGGACGGTGCCGTCCAGGTGCGCAACGACTACGGCAGCAAGGACTTCGGCGGTGCCGCTCCGCCGGCCGGGGACGGGCCGCACCGGTACGTGTTCACGGTGTACGCCGTGGACCAGGAGAAGCTGGGGCCGGACGCCGAGGCGACTCCGGCGTTCGTCGGCTTCAACCTGCGGTTCCACACGATCGCGCGGGCGCACTTGATCGGTGAGTACGAGGTGCCCGCCGAGGGCTGATCCGCATGTGAGCGTTCATGGAACGTTTGCCCGTCCCTGGTCTTGGAAGTGATCAGGGACGGGCATTTTTATTGCGTTGTCCATCCCGGCGTGCCCGGCCAGAGTTGATCCAGCCCGCCAGGGGGTGGGCCGGTGCGCACGGGAGGTGGGCTGGTATGCGGGACACGCTGGTGCTCAACGCGAGCTTCGAGCCGCTGTCTACGGTGACGTTGAACCGAGCCGTCGTTCTGGTGCTGCAGGACAAGGCCGTCGTCGAACAGGCCCACCCCGAACTGCGGATGCGCGGAGCCGCGCTGGACATACCGGCGCCCCGGGTGATCAGGCTGTGCCAATACGTACGGGTGCCCTTCCGAAGACGTGCTCCGTGGTCGCGGCGGGGGGTGCTGGTCCGGGACCGGCACCGGTGCGCGTACTGCGGGCGGCGGGCGACGACCGTGGACCACGTGGTGCCGCGGTCGCACGGCGGGCAGGACACCTGGCTGAACACGGTGGCCTCCTGCGCGGAGGACAATCACCGGAAGGCGAACCGGACGCCTGAGCAGGCGGGAATGCCGTTGCTGCGTCAGCCTTTCGAGCCGACTCCTGCGGACGCGATGTTGCTGGCGCTGGGGCGGGAGGACTTCGCCGCGCTGCCGGACTGGTTGGTCCTGGACGCGGCTTGATGGTTTCGCCGTAGGGGCGCGGTGGTTGTTCACCGGCTGCGGGTGGGATGTGGCTGGTCGCGCCCACGCGGCGGAACCGCACATCGATACAGCCCCGCGCCCCTTTCGGGGCGCGTCAGTCGATGGACGGCTTCTCGCGGCGCTCCTGGGGCGGGACGGTGCCGGTGGCCGGACCGCCGCCCAGGCCGCCGAAGTTGCCCATGGCGCCGGACAGGCCCTTGAGGGCGTCGCCGATCTCGCTGGGGACGATCCAGAGCTTGTTGGCGTCGCCCTCGGCGATCTTCGGCAGCATCTGGAGGTACTGGTACGAGAGCAGCTTCTGGTCCGGGTCTCCGGCGTGGATGGCCTCGAAGACCGTACGGACGGCCTGGGCCTCGCCCTCGGCGCGCAGGGCGGCGGCCTTGGCCTCGCCTTCGGCGCGCAGGATCTGGGACTGCTTCTCGCCCTCGGCGCGCAGGATCTCGGACTGCCGGACACCTTCGGCCTGGAGGATCGCGGCGCGCTTGTCGCGGTCGGCGCGCATCTGCTTCTCCATCGAGTCCTGGATGGAGGTGGGCGGCTCGATCGCCTTCAGTTCGACGCGGTTGACGCGGATGCCCCACTTGCCGGTGGCCTCGTCGAGGACGCCGCGCAGGGCCGCGTTGATCTCCTCGCGGGAGGTCAGGGTGCGCTCCAGGTCCATGCCACCGATGATGTTGCGCAGGGTGGTGACGGTGAGCTGCTCGATCGCCTGGATGTAGCTGGCGACCTCGTAGGTCGCGGCGCGGGCGTCGGTGACCTGGTAGTAGATGACCGTGTCGATGTTGACCACCAGGTTGTCCTGGGTGATCACCGGCTGCGGCGGGAACGGGACGACCTGTTCGCGCAGGTCGATGCGGTTGCGGATGGTGTCGATGAACGGGACGACGATGTTGAGGCCCGCGTTCAGCGTGCGTGTGTAGCGGCCGAAGCGCTCGACGATGGCGGCGCTGGCCTGTGGGATGACCTGGATCGTCTTGATCAGGGCGATGAAGACCAACACCACCAGGATGATCAAGACGATGATGACCGGTTGCATGGTCGTTCCCGTACCCTTCTCCGCCTCGGCGCTCTTGGCAGATCCTGACTGCTGCTGATCTTACGGCTGTTGATCTTACGGCTGTTGAGGATCTTGCTGGTCGAGTCTGACAGACCGTCGCCCGCCTCGGGGGCTGTTCGCCCAGTTGGGTGGTGCGTCGTCACATGATGATCGCGGTCGCGCCCTCGATGTCCACGACGTCCACCTCCTGTCCCACGTCGTAGGCGCGTGCGGTGTCGAGGGAGCGGGCCGACCAGATCTCGCCGGCCAGCTTGACCCGGCCGCCGGAGCCGTCGACGCGTTCGAGGACGACGGCCTGTCTGCCCTTCAACGCCTCGACGCCCGAGAGGAGTTGGGGGCGGTCCTTGCGGTGCCGGGCCGCGATCGGGCGCACCACCGCGATGAGGGCGACCGAGACGATGACGAAGACGAGGACCTGTACGACGACGCCGGCCCCGATCCCGGAGGCGATCGCCGCGGCGACGGCGCCCACGGCGAGCATGCCGAACTCCGGCATCGCGGTCACGACGAGGGGAATTCCGAGTGCTGCCGCGGCGACGAGCCACCACACCCATGCGTCGATGTCGTTCACATGGTCATGGTAGGTCCGGGGGTCGCTGCGGGGACAGGGCGCAAAGGGGACGGAGTGGGTCGGGCCGGGGCGGGGTGGGTCAGGTGAGCGGGAGGCCCTGTGCGGTCCAGCGGTCGCCGACCTGTTCCACGACGAGCGGGAGGCCGAAGCAGAGGGAGAGGTTGCGGGAGGTCAGCTCCAACTCCAGCGGGCCGGCGGCCAGTACCTTGCCCTGACGGATCATCAGGACGTGGGTGAAGCCGGGGGCGATCTCCTCGACGTGGTGGGTGACCATGATCATCGAGGGGGCGATCGGGTCGCGGGCGAGGCGGCCGAGGCGGCGTACGAGGTCCTCGCGGCCCCCGAGGTCGAGACCGGCGGCGGGCTCGTCGAGGAGGAGCAGTTCGGGGTCGGTCATCAGGGCGCGGGCGATGAGGGTGCGCTTGCGCTCGCCCTCGGAGAGGGTGCCGAACTTCCGGTCGAGGAACTCGGTCATGCCGAGGCGGTCGAGGAAGGCGCGGGCGCGCTGCTCGTCGATCTCCTCGTAGTCCTCCTGCCAGGTGGCCGTCATGCCGTACGCGGCGGTCAGCACGGTCTCCAGGACGGTCTGGCGCTTGGGCAGCTTCTCGGTCATGGCGATGCCGGCCATGCCGATGCGGGGGCGCAGTTCGAAGACGTCGGTGCCCGGCTTGCCGAGGGTCTCGCCGAGGATGGTGGCGGTGCCCTGGCTGGGGAAGAGGTAACTGGAGGCGAGGTTGAGGAGGGTGGTCTTGCCGGCGCCGTTGGGGCCGAGGATCACCCAGCGCTCGCCCTCCTTGACCGACCAGGAGACCTGGTCCACCAGAGCCCGGCCCTCGCGGACCACGGATACGTCCTGAAGCTCCAGAACATCGCTCATGAGCGCGTTGTCTCCCCTTACAGTGTGGCCGGTCTCGGCTGTCGCGTACGCCTGTGGCTCGGTCGGCCGCGCCGGTGGGCGCCGCCCTCTACGAAATCTACGCCACCGGTCGGCTCCGCCGTTCCATCGGGCCGGTCTCCAGGGTGCCTCTGACGGGTCGGCGTGGGGTCGTGCGGGGTCGGCGTCGGTCGTCCCGGAAGACGGGGTGCCGGGCGTCGCGACGCCTCGGTGGTCCGTCAGGGGCGCTCTAGGGTGGTGGGCATGCTCACGGAACCACGTGCAGGGCGGCTCGCCGCCTGGGGAAACGCACTACTTGTCGGAGTCGTCTCGCCGGATGACGCCGTGCTCGCGATCGTCGGGGAGGACGCGGTGCACCGCGTGGCGGGGCTGCCGGGTGAGTCGGCGCCGGTCGGGCTGACGCTGGCGCTGGGCCGGTTGCGGGCGCTCGGGGTGACCGGGCTGCGGGTCGCGCTGCCGGCGCCGGGGCATCCGCTGGGGCTGAGCGGGCCGCCGGAGTTCAACGCGCGGGCGCTGGAGGCCGAGGAGGCGGTGGTCTGTCACGGGGCGGCGCTGGGGCTGGTGCCCGAGGTGTACGAGGCGGGGCCCGAGGGCGATGTCCATGTGGAGGTCGTCTGGCACTGCCTGCCGGTGCGCGAGGCGCCGCCCGCGGACGTGCTGTCGTTGGCGGAGGCCGAGCGGGAGTTGGCGGAGGCGCTCCGGGAGGCGACCGAGGTGCTGACGCGGCTCGACGTGGCCGGGTCGGGACCGGTGGCGCAGGCGGCGGTCGCCGCGTACCGGGCGCGGGCGGAGGCGGGACGCGAGGTGCTGGCGCCGGGGTACCCGCCACGGGCGGCGCGGGTGCTGGAGCTGGCGCAGCGGGTGGGCGCGCTGGTCTCGCTGGCGTACGAGAACGGGCACGGGGGCGCGGTGAGCGCGTCCGAGATGGCGGCGCGGTCGCATGCGCTGCGGCCGGTGGAGCGGACGGCTCGGCGGGCCTTGGTGGCGGCGTA
Organism: Streptomyces sp. NPDC090994; assembly: GCF_044768905.1. NCBI lineage: Bacteria > Bacillati > Actinomycetota > Actinomycetes > Kitasatosporales > Streptomycetaceae > Streptomyces > Streptomyces sp. NPDC090994. The sequence goes on along the minus strand of NZ_JBIVWS010000003.1, from coordinate 604,990 downwards.
CAACTCCGTCGTGGAGGAACGCGAGCGGGGGTGACGTCCCCGGGCCGGTGGCCGGCGTCGGTGCGGGCCGGCCGGGTCACCCCGGCCCGGCGTCGACGGGGTGCCGTCCGCACCCGCCCCGTGCCGCCCGTGGCACGGTCGTCCCGCGGGTCAGCGGGGCGGCTGCCCGCGGGGCGGCGAGGCGCACGGCACCCCCGTGGCGGCGACCGTCAGTGGTTGACGCCCTCGTTGCCGAAGGCCGGGTTCAGGACGCCGATCACGTTCACGCTGTTGCCCACGGCGTTGACCGGAATGTGGATCGGCGCCTGGACGACGTTGCCCGAGGCGACGCCCGGGGAGCCGATGGCCTCGCCGTGGGCACCGGCACCGCCGGGGGTGGCGGAGGCCAGGCCGGCACCGGCGGCGACCAGCCCGCCGGCCACCATCGTCACGGCCGCTGCCTTCTTCAGGTTCTTCACGTACAACCCCTCCTTGCGATCACCGCGGCAGGCGCCGCGGCACGCACTGGAGAACGGCGGCGTCCCCGGGAGGTTGCGCCATTCGGGGGCCATTCCCACGACGGTATGAATCTCACTCCGGAACGGAACCCTCCGCACTGCCGTGGCGTACGGCCCACAGCGCGGCCTGGGTGCGGTCCGCGAGGTCGAGTTTCATGAGGATGTTGGAGACGTGGGTCTTCACCGTCTTCTCGGAGAGGACCAGGGCGCGGGCGATCTCCCGGTTGGAGCGGCCGTCCGCTATCAGGGCCAGCACCTCGCGCTCCCGGTCCGTGAGGGAGCCGGCCCTGCCGTGGCCGGGCCCGGCGCCCTCGGCCGAGAGCAGGGTGCCCGCGACCTCGGGCTGGAGCAGGATGTGCCCGGCGTGCACCGAGCGGATGGCGCCGGCGAGCGCGTCGGGGTCGACGTCCTTGTAGACGTACCCGGCGGCGCCCGCGCGCAGCGCCGGGACGACCGTGCGCTGCTCGGTGAAGCTGGTGACGATCAGTACGCGCGCGGGGTGGCCGAGTGCGCGGAGCCGGCGCAGGGCCTCCACGCCGTCCATGCCCGGCATCTTGACGTCCATGAGGATGACGTCGGGGTCCAGCTCTGTGGCGCGGGCGACTCCCTCGGCGCCGTCCGCGGCCTCTCCGACCACCTCGATGTCGTCCTGGACCTCCAGGAAGGTGCGCAGGCCGCGGCGGACCACCTGGTGGTCGTCGACGAGCAGCACCTTGATCGCTTCAGCCACCGGGGACCTCCATCGTGATCGTGGTGCCCTTGCCGGGCGCCGATTCAATGGTCAGGCTGCCGCCGACCCCGCTCGCCCGGTCCCGCATGGAGACCAGGCCCAGATGGCGCCCCGCGCGGTGCACGGCCTGCGGGTCGAAGCCGCCGCCGTCGTCCGTGACCCGCAGCACGGCGCCCGCCCCGGCCCGGTGCAGCGTCACGTCGACGTGCTCGGCGCCGGAGTGCCGCAGGGCGTTGTGCAGTGCCTCCTGGGCGACGCGCAGCGCGGCCTCCTCCTGGGCGGCGGGCAGTGCCCGGACGCCGTGGCCGGTGAAGGTCACGCGCGCGGTGTGGGCGCGGTCGAAAACCTGGACGTGGGTGCGCAGGGTGGCGACGAGGCCGTCCTCGTCCAGGGCGGCGGGGCGCAGCTCGACGACGGCGGCGCGCAGCTCGTCCGTGGCCTCGGCGGCCAGGGCGGCCACCTGCTGGAGCTCGTCCTTGGCGCGGGCGGGGTCGCGGTCCACCAGGCGGGCGGCGGCCTGGGCGGTGAGGCGCAGGGAGAACAGTTTCTGGCTGACCGCGTCGTGCAGCTCGTGGGCGAGGCGGGTGCGTTCCTCGGCGATGGTCAGTTCGCGGCTGCGCTCGTAGAGGCGGGCGTTGGTGAGGGCGATGGCGGCGTGCTGGGCGAGGATGCCGAGCAGTTCCTCGTCGTCCTGGGTGAAGCCGCAGCCGGTCCGCGGTGTGTCGCAGTTCTTGTTGGCCAGGAAGAGCGCGCCGATGACCTCGTCACCGTCGCGGATCGGCAGGCCGAGGAAGTCGGCGAGGTCGGGGTGGGCGGACGGCCAGCCGCCGAAGCGGGGGTCCTCGCGGACGTCGGCCAGGCGCTGGGGGCGGGCGTCGTGCAGCATCGCGGCGAGGATGCCGTGCTGGCGGGGCAGGGGGCCGATGGCCTTCCACTGCTCGTCGCTGACGCCGTCCACCACGAACTGGGCGAAGCCGCCGTGGTCGTCGGGGACGCCGAGGGCCGCGTACCGCGCGTCGAGCAGTTCGCGGGCCGAGGCGACGATCGTCTTGAGGACGTCGCGCACCTCCAGGTGCCTGCTCATGGCCAGCAGCGCGGAGCTGACCGCGGCGAGGCCGGACCGGGGGCCGTGACTCATGACCTCACGGTACCGGCGGGGTGTGACAGCGCGGATCGGACCTGTGGCGGGCGGTGAGGCGGGTCGGTGGTCCTAGGGCGGAGGTCCCGGGCGGGCCCGGGCGGGCCCCGGCGGTCCCGGGCGGGCCCGGGCGGGCCCCGGCGGTCCCGGGTGGTCCCGGGGCGGGCCCCGGCGGTCCCGGGCGGCCCGGGGCGGGCCCCGGCGGTCCCGGGCGGTATGGCCGGATCCGGCAGAGGATCGGCCGGTGGCCGGCACGTTGCGCACGCGTGACCGCCGCATGCCGGTGACCGGCCCTCTACGCGCGCGTGCGGGCCGTCGGCCGGAGCGTGTCGGCGGGGGCCGCTGTGGTCGGCCTTCCACGCGCGCGCGTGCGCGGCGACCGCGCGGGTGCGAGGCATGGTCGTGTCCTCCGGCCTTCCACGCGCGCGCGTGCGCGGCGCGCGGAGGCAGCGGTGGCAGACAAGTCAGCGGTACGGCTGCCCGAGGGGGCCGGGCGGTGTGTGCGCGGCCGTGCGGGTCCTCCTGCCCGGGGCGGGTCTGCAGTCACTCACGGATCGCATTGCTTCAGCAACTCGCGGTGAGGTGGCAGGGGGGCGGGTGTGAGGCCGCGCATAGGGCACAGATCACGTACGAAGAGGAGTAGGAGGTCGACTCGTCTGATTTGACCGGCTGAATGGTCCATTCCGCCCGGTTTCTCCTGCCTCTGATCCACTACCCGGCTTCGTACGTCACACCTTTGCCAGCCGATTTTGCGACCGCTAAGAATTGCTCACGTCGCTCGGTGCCGTGGGCTGTGAACCACGGTGTTCGTGCCGGAAGCACGGAAACCACCCCTGTACTGACGCAGGACGAGAGCGACCTCCGCGCAACTCGAAGAGGTCTATCCCGCCATGCCCAAGAACATCCTCACCCGTGGCCATAGTCGTTCCCTGACCCGCAACCACAAGATCGCCATAGCCGGTGTCGGCACCCTCGGTGCCGCCGCCCTCGCGTTCTCCGCGGTGCCCGCCAGCGGCCACACGACCGCCACGAGCGAGGCCGCCCCGGCGGCCAAGGTGGCGTACAGCTCCGAGCAGATCAAGGACGTCAAGGCGTCCGTCACCGACCAGCTCGCCGGCGCCAGCGAGAAGGTCGCGGCCATCGACGCGAAGAAGCAGGCCGCCGCCGACGCCAAGAAGAAGGCCGAGGCGAGCGCCGCCAAGGAGCGCGCCGCCAAGGAGTCCGCCAGCCGGTCCGCCGAGCGCGCCGAGGTGAAGCAGGTCAGCGCCAAGAGCTACGCGAACAACCTGAACGGCTGGATCAGCGAGGCCCTGGACATCATGAAGGAGAAGGGCATCCCCGGCTCCTACAACGGCCTGCACAAGAACATCATGCGTGAGTCCTCGGGCAACCCGAAGGCCATCAACGACTGGGACATCAACGCCATCAACGGCGTCCCGTCCAAGGGCCTGCTCCAGGTGATCCCGCCGACCTTCAAGGCGTACCACGTGGCCGGTACCTCCTGGGACATCTACGACCCGGTGGCCAACATCACCGCCGCGGCCAACTACGCGGCCGACAAGTACGGCACCATCGACAACGTCAACAGCGCGTACTGAGGTCAGCGCGGACCTCTTCCCGTACGCCTGTGTGACCGTCGCGCCCGCGTGACACCGTCGTGCCGAAGGGCGGCACCCCTCTGCTGGGGTGCCGCCCTTCGGGCTGTGCGGGGGCGGTCTACTTGCGCATGACCTCGGGCTCGTGGCGGCGCAGGAAGCGGGCCACGAAGAGGCCGCAGATCACGCCGAGGGCCAGTACGGCGGCCATGTCCATGCCCCAGGCGGCGGCGGTGTGCTCCCACAGCGGGTCGGCGCCGGTGCCTGCCTCCGGCGGGCTGATCCGGTTGAAGTCCAGCGTGGCGCCGGCCGCGGCGACCGCCCAGCGCGACGGCATCAGGTACGAGAGCTGGTTGACCCCGACCGCGCCGTTCAGGGCGAACAGGCAGCCCGTGAAGACGACCTGGACGATGGCGAACATGACCAGCAGCGGCATGGTCTTCTCGGCGGTCCTCACCAGCGCGGAGATGATCAGGCCGAACATCATCGAGGTGAAGCCCAGCGCCATGATCGGCAGGGAGAGTTCGAGGAGCGTGAGGCCGCCGAGGACCACGCCCTCCTCGGGGATCTTCCGGGTGGAGAAACCGATGACGCCGACCAGCAGGCCCTGGAACACGGTGATCACGCCGAGGACGAAGACCTTCGACATCAGGTACGCGGAGCGTGACAGGCCGGTCGCGCGTTCCCGTTCGTAGATGACCCGTTCCTTGATCAGCTCGCGGACGGAGTTGGCCGCGCCGGCGAAGCAGGCGCCGACGGCGAGGATCAGCAGGACCGTGGTGGCGGTGCTGTTCGGGGTGGGCTGCCCGGTCCGCTCGTCCACCGGGTTGGGCAGCAGGCTCGTGCCCCAGTCGATGGGCAGGCTGACCGCGCCGAGGACGGCGGGCAGGATCACCATCAGGGCGAGGAAGCCTTTGTCGGACGCGATCACCGAGACGTAGCGCCGTACCAGGGTGGCGAACTGTGCCGTCCAGCTCTGCGGTTTCGGCGGTCGCATGGCCTGCATGGGCGGCATCGCCACGGACTGTGCCGCCACCGCGTCCAGGTCGGCGGCGTACATCTGGTAGTGCTGCGAGCCCTTCCAGCGGCCCGCCCAGTCGTAGTCGCGGTAGTTCTCGAAGGCGGAGAAGACGTCGGCCCAGGTGTCGTAGCCGAAGAAGTTCAGTGCCTCCTCGGACGGGCCGAAGTAGGCGACGGAGCCGCCCGGCGCGAGTACCAGGAGTTTGTCGCAGAGGGCCAGCTCGGCCACCGAGTGGGTGACGACGAGGACGGTACGGCCGTCGTCGGCCAGGCCGCGCAGCAGCTGCATCACGTCGCGGTCCATGCCCGGGTCGAGGCCGCTGGTCGGCTCGTCCAGGAAGATCAGCGACGGCTTGGTGAGCAGTTCGAGGGCGACGGAGACGCGCTTGCGCTGGCCGCCGGAGAGGGACGTGACCTTCTTGTCCTTGTGGACGTCGAGCTTCAGCTCACGCAGCACCTCGGCTATGCGGGCCGCGCGCTCCTCGCCCGTGGTGTCGGCCGGGAAGCGGAGCTTGGCGGCGTAGGTGAGGGCCTTCTGGACGGTCAGCTCCTTGTGAAGGATGTCGTCCTGCGGGACCAGACCGATGCGCTGGCGCAGCTCGGCGAACTGCTTGTACAGGTTCCGGCCGTCGTAGAGGACCTCGCCCTCGTTCGCGGGGCGGTAGCCGGTGAGCGCCTTGAGCAGGGTCGACTTGCCGGAACCGGACGGGCCGATGACCGCGATCAGCGACTTCTCCGGTACGCCGAAGGAGACGTCCTTGAGGATCTGCTTGCCGCCCTCGACGGTGACGGTCAGCCGGCGGGCGGAGAAGGTGACCTCGCCGGTGTCGACGAACTCCTCCAGGCGGTCGCCGACGATCCGGAACGTGGAGTGGCCGACGCCCACGGTGTCGGCGGGGCCGAGGAGCCGGGAGCCGCCCTTGTCGATCGGCTGGCCGTTGACGTACGTGCCGTTGTGCGAGCCGAGGTCGCGGATCTCCATGCGGCCGTCGGGCGTCGAGCGGAACTCGGCGTGGCTGCGGGAGACCTGGAGGTCGGAGACGACCAGGTCGTTCTCCAGGGCGCGGCCGATGCGCATCACCCGGCCGAGGGAGATGTGGTGGAGCGTGGTGGGGCTGCGGTCGCCGTAGGGCGGCGGCGTGCCCGCCGGGTCGTCGGCGTCCGCGTTGCCTGCGCCGTCTGCGCCGCTTGCGCCGCCCGCGCCGTGTTGCTGCGGGATGTGGGGGGCGGGGTGTTCGTGGAGTCGCGGCTGCTGGTAGGGCGCCGGTTGCCGGTAGGGCTCGGGGTCCGGGTAGGGCTCAGGGTCCGAGTAGGGCTCGGGACCCGGGTAGGCGGCCGGAGCGTCGTGTTCCGCTCCCTGGTCCGCGTACGGCTGCCGGCCGGGCTGTGCCTGCGGGGCGGCCACGGGGGCGGCCGTGCCGGACAGGTTCAGCAGCGGGCCGTCGGTGGCGTTGCCCAGGTGTACGGCCGCACCGGGGACCAGGTCCGACCGGTGGACCCGACGGCCCTGCACGAACGTGCCGTTGGTGCTGCCGTGGTCCTCGATCACCCAACTCCGGCCGTCGAAGCGGACGGTGGCGTGACGCCAGGAGACCCTGGCGTCGTCGAACACTATGTCCCCCTGGGGATCGCGCCCGAGGTTGTACGACCTGGACGGATCGAGTGTCCAGGTCTGCCCGTTTGATTCCAGTACGAGTTCCGGCACTCCAAGCCCCACTGAGTTGTCCCCCGATGTACCCCCGTCACGGGGAGTCTAGGGATGTCGAACATCGGGGGGAACTATTTCAGGCACGGCCCGTGACCGAAAGCCGGGCCTTGCGCGAACCGGGCGAGAACGCGTCATCCGGCTCCGTTGACGGGGTTGAAACCTGCCCGGAGAGTGGTAATCCACGCGAGGGGGACATTGCGCGGCGACCCGGCCGCGCCGCGCGGATCGGGGGGTCTGCCATGAGCGCGTCCAGGAGTACGGCAGGTGCGGCAGTCGCGGAACACGGCGTGAAAGTGCCGTGGGGCGACGTACTGCTGTCCGCCGTCGCCGCTGTGAGCTGGGCGTTGATCGGGATGGCGGGGACGGCGGCGCTGGGGCTGCACCTCCTTGAGGCGGACGACGCGGCCTCGTTGGGGCCGATGACCGCGGCGGCTGTGGCGCTCGGGGCGGGTGGTTCGGTCTCGCCGTCCGGGGATGTGTCCGTGTTCGGGCTGGAGGGCGCGCAGGCGCACTCCGCCATCGAGATCACGCCACTGGGCGTGAGCCTGGTGGGCGCGCTCCTGCTGTCCTTCTTCTTCCTGCGGTCGTTGCGGGCGGCGGGAGTTGCCGTGGCGCCCGTCGAACTCCTCGCCCGCGCGGGGGCGGTGGTCGCCCTTTTCACGGCGATGACGGGCGGGCTGGCCTGGGCGGGCCACGACGTCATCACGATCGACGGGGGCTCGCTGGGGCTGGACGACCTGCCCGGCGGGGACGGGGGCGGCGGCCTGGAGGTTCCGGGGCTGGGGGACGTCGGCGGGCTGCTGCCCGACCGGCTGGGGGAACTCGTCGACGCTGAGGCGGCGGTCGGGTTCACGGTGGACACCGTGCCGACGCTGCTGGGCGGGCTGGGCTGGTCCGCGGGGGTGCTGCTCGTCGCGCTGCTGGCGTCGCGCCGTACGCCCCTGCCGCGTGGCTGGGACGCCGCCCACCGGGTGGTGCGGCCGGCCGCGTCCGCCCTGGTCGCGGTGGCGGTGCTGGCGGTGGTGGCGGGGCTCGCGGCGGCGGCGTACGCGGCGGTCGGCGACGAGCACCCCCGGCGGATCGCCGGCGCGGCGCTGCTGGGGGCGCCGAACGGGGTGTGGCTCGGCATCCCGGTGGGCCTGTTCGTGCCGTGGGACGGGCGGGCGACGGGCGTACTGGCCGGCCTGCTGCCGGATCCGCTGGACGACCTCCTCCGGGTCGACGCCGGTGAGCCGGTCACCCTCGGGCGGCTCGCGGAACTGGACGGGCGGGTGTGGCTGCTGGCGGTGGCGGCGGGGCTGATGATGCTGCTGGCGGGGGTGCTCACGGCGGTGCGGACGCCGGTGCGTGCGGTGCGGGGGGTACCGGGGAGGCAGGGGGTACGAGGGACTCGTGGGGTACGAGGGACGCAGGGGGTGCTGGGTTTTGCGGGGCGCTGTGCGGTGCGGCTGGGGGTCGCGACCGCGCTGGCGCTGCCGTTGCTGGCCTGGCTGACGGAGGTGTCGGTCGACGCCTCGCTCTCCGTCCTCGGCTTCGACGCGTTCGGCGCCGGGATCGAGCTGCGCGGGCACCTCGGTACGGCACTGCTTCTGGGCGCCGTGTGGGGGGCGGGGGCGGGGGCGGCCGGGGCGTTGCTCGCGTGGGCGACGGGGGCGGCGGGGCGGGGGGCGGTGCCGCTGGCACGGGGTGGGGTGGGCGTGGTGGGTACGACGGGGGCGGCTGGGGCGGCTCACGCGAGTGGCTGGGGCGGCGAGCCCGGGCCTCGGTACGGGCAGCAGGGTGCGGCGTACCCCGGGGCAGCGTCGCGACCGAGCGGTGCGTCGCGCGGGGAGCGGCCTCCGTACGGGGAGCCGGCCGGGCCGCCCGGCCCGTACCGTCCCGGTTCCGGCTACCCGCCGCCGAACCCGGACACCAACCCCTACCTCCGGCCACCGGAACCCGGCGGGGAGGCCGGGCGTGGGCGGGCGGACGGGAACGATGTGTACGGCGCGCCCACCGTCGCCGGGCCGGTGCTGCCGCCGAGGCCCGCTCCGCGGCGCCCTCGGCCGCCGTCGGGTCGGGGTGAGGGGCCAGTGCCCCCGCCACCGCCCCCACCACCCCCTCCGCCCCCTCCGCCCCCTCCGCCCCCTCCGCCGCCGCCACGGCGGCCGCGTCGGCCGAGGCGGCCCGAAGGCGGGGAGTGACCACGCCTGTGTCGCCGCGGCGACAGGTGCGCGCCACCGGACCGACACCGAGAGTTCCGTGTCCGCCAGACGGACCTCGGACGCGTCCGGTACGGGACGCCGGATACCGTAGGAACACCATGAGCGCTACGCAGACCTCTGACGTCCCCACGCTTCTCGTCAAGATCTTCGGCAAGGACCAGCCGGGTATCACGGCGGGCCTCTTCGACACCCTCGCCGCCTTCTCCCTCGACGTCGTCGACATCGAGCAGGTCGTCACCCGGGGCCGGATGGTGCTGTGCGCGCTCGTGACGCAGCCGCCGCGGGAGCTGGAGGGCAAGCTGCGGGCCACCGTCCACAGCTGGGCGGAGTCGGTGAGGATGCAGGCCGAGATCATCTCCGGCACCGGCGACAACCGGCCGCGCGGCCTCGGCCGCTCCCTGGTCACGGTGCTCGGCCACCCGCTCACCGCGGAGGCGACGGCCCAGGTCACCGCCCGGATCACCAAGGCCGGCGGCAACATCGACCGGATCTTCCGGCTGGCGAAGTATCCGGTGACGGCGGTCGAGTTCGCCGTGTCCGGTGTGGAGACCGAGCCGTTGCGGACCGCGCTGGTGACGGACGCGGCGGCGCTGGGCGTCGACATAGCGGTGGTCGCCGCGGGGCTGCACCGGCGGGCTCAGCGGCTGGTCGTCATGGACGTGGACTCGACGGTCATCCAGGACGAGGTGATCGAGCTCTTCGCCGCGCACGCCGGCTGCGAGGCCGAGGTCGCCGAGGTGACGGCCGCCGCCATGCGCGGGGAGCTGGACTTCGAGCAGTCGCTGCACGCGCGCGTGGCGCTGCTGGAGGGTCTGGACGCCTCGGTCGTGGACAAGGTGCGCAGCGAGGTGCGGCTGACGCCGGGGGCGCGCACCCTGATCCGTACGCTGAAGCGGCTCGGCTACCAGGTGGGCGTCGTCTCGGGCGGGTTCACCCAGGTCACCGATGATCTGAAGGAGCGGCTGGGGCTGGACTTCGCCCAGGCCAACACCCTGGAAATAGTCGACGGGAAGCTGACCGGGCGGGTCACCGGGGAGATCGTGGACCGGGCGGGCAAGGCGCGGCTGCTGCGCCGGTTCGCGGCGGAGGCGGGCGTACCGCTGTCGCAGACCGTGGCGATCGGGGACGGCGCCAACGACCTGGACATGCTGAACGCCGCCGGGCTCGGGGTGGCCTTCAACGCCAAGCCGGTGGTGCGGCAGGCCGCGCACACCGCGGTGAACGTGCCGTTCCTGGACACCGTCCTGTATCTGCTGGGCATCACCCGTGAGGAGGTCGAGGCGGCGGACACCCTCGACCAGCAGCTCCTCGACCGGGCCGGGGCCGAGGACCGGCCGGAGACCGACGACCGGGCCGGGGCCGAGGGCCGGGCCACGGACGAGGACCGCTGAGCACGCCGGGAGCGTGAGGGCCCGGTACCGGTCGGGGACCGGCAGCGGGCCCGTCGGAGTCGGACGAGGCGGGGTCAGTCGGCGGGGGCCCAGTAGTCCCGCAGGGTGGCGACGCCGGGCTCCAGGGACTTCCAGGGGCCCGTGAAGGACAGCACCGCGAAGGCGGCGGCGGGGAAGCCCCGGCCCGCCATCCGCTCGCGGACGTCGCCCTCGGCGGAGCCGGCCAGGATCTCGGTGAGCCCCTGCACGCCCGGGTTGTGGCCGATCAGCAGGACGTTGCCGAGGTCGTCGGGGGTTTCGTTGAGTACGGCGATCAGCTCGCCCGGCGAGGCGTCGTAGATCCGCTCCTCGTAGACCGTCTTCGGGCGGTGCGGGAACTCCTGGACGGCGAGCTTCCAGGTCTCGCGGGTCCTGACGGCGGTGGAGCACAGGGCCAGATCGAAGGAGAGGCCGCTGTCGGTGAGGCGGCGTCCGGCCTCCGCGGCGTCCTTGCGTCCCCGCTCGGCAAGCGGTCGCTCATGGTCGGACACCGGCGGCCAGTCGGCTTTCGCATGCCGGAAAAGGACAATACTGCGGGGTTCTGCGACGCTCATGCCCTCCAGCTTCGCATGAAACAGGCCACGGGGCGCAGGGAGTTGGCTCGCGGATTCCGGGCCGTGGCGCAGGTCGGGGCGTCCGGTCCGGTTCGCCTGCTGGAGGGGTGCGTCAGCGTCCCACCAGGTGCCGGGCCTGCTCCAGGAGGTGGGCGAGGGCGGGCCGGCCGGCGGCGTGGGCCTCCGACGGGTCGAGTATCAGCCCGAGCAGCAGGACGAAGGCGAGGGTCGGCAGGGCCAGCGCCCACCAGGGCAGCCGGGTGTCGGCGTCGCCGCCGGAGACCGGGCGGGGGTGGGTGTGCGTGGGGGTCGACATGCGTGCCTCCGCGGGTCTTCGGCGTCCCCTGGTCCGTGGTCCGTACTGCGCCGCTCCCCCGTCACCAGGGAATTCGCGGTCACATCACGAAGGTACGGAATCCGAGGGCGCCGTCCCATCCGGTGACCCACCCACTCGACCCTGAGTCTCACCCCCTAGGGGACCGGGGGGTTACCCCCACCCCTGCGCGGCGGCGGCCGGTGTCACGGGGAGGCGATCGTCGCCACGATGCCGATGATCACGAAGATCGCGAGGAACGAGCCGAAGACGATCAGCATCTTCTTCTGGCCGTTCTTGGGGTTCGGGTCGAGGACTGGCATGCGACCAGTTTCGCACCCGGGGCCGGCGGCCCGGTCAGCGGGCCGCCTCGTCCTCCACCGTGCGGTTGCGGCCCGCCAGGACGCCGGCCACCATCTGCGGCACCATCAGGGCCGCCATCAGCGCGATCGGCAGGCCCCAGCCGCCGCTGTGCTGGTAGAGCACGCCCACCAGGAGCGGGCCGGGGATCGAGATCAGATAGCCGGTGCTCTGCGCGAAGGCCGAGAGCTGGGCGACGCCCGGGCCGGTCTTCGCCCGCATCCCGACCATGGTCAGGGCCAGCGGGAAGGCGCAGTTGGAGACGCCGAGCAGCAGGGCCCAGGCCCAGGCGCCGCCGGCGGGCGCGAGGTAGAGGCCGGCGTACCCGGCGAGGCCGCAGACGCCGAGGACGAGCACCATCGGGCCCTGGTGGGGCAGCCGGGTCGCCACGCGCGGGATGACGAAGGCCAGCGGTATGCCCACCGCCATGGTGACGGCCAGGAGCACTCCGGCGGTGCCGGCGGAGACGCCCGCGTCCCGGAAGATCTGCGCCATCCAGCCCATGGTGATGTAGGCGGCGGTGGCCTGGAGTCCGAAGAAGGCGGCCAGCGCCCAGGCGGTACGGCTGCGGGTGATGCGCAGCGCGGGTCGCTCGGCGGGCTCTGCGGAAGCGGCGGCGGCAGCAGAGGAGGCAGCAGCCGCCGTGGGCGCCGCGCCCCGGTCCCGTACGAACCGCAGCCAGGGCAGGACGGCCACCGCCGCCAGCGCGGCCCACACCGCGAGGCCGGGCTGCCAGTCGCCGCCCAGCGCGTCGGTCACCGGCACGGTCGCCGCGGCGGCGATCGAGGTGCCGCAGGCCAGGGCCATGGAGTACAGGCCGGTCATGGACCCGACCCGGTCGGGGAACCAGCGCTTGACGATGACCGGCATCAGGACGTTGCTGACCGCGATGCCCATCAGCGCCAGCGCGGTGGCGACCAGGAACCCGGCGGTGCCACCGGCGTACGGGCGGATCAGCAGCCCGGCGGTGAGGGCGGCCATGCCGGCGCACACCACCGCCCCGGGCCCGAAGCGGCGGGCGAGCCGCGGGGCGGTGACGCCGAAGACGGCGAAGCAGAGCGGCGGCACGGAGGTGAGCAGCCCGGCCACGCTGCCGCTCATGCCGAGCCCGTCGCGGACCTCCTCCAGGAGCGCGCCGAGGCTGGTGATCGCGGGACGCAGGTTGACCGCGGCGAGCACGATGCCGAGGACGAGCAGACGGGTCGTCCACGGCGTCCACGCGCGCGTGCCGGTCCGTTCGGGCCCCTGGCCCTCTTCGTGCCGGGTGGGCGGGGCGGCGGGCTTCAGCGTCCGTATGTCCTCACTAGCCATGAGGCCCATCATAGAATCATGGGATGATTGATTGTCCACTTCATCCGACCGTCTGCTTCTTCATCTGATTGTCTACTCCCTCTGATCAGTCCACTCGCGAAGGTGAGCCATGCCCCTGAGCCACCCCCACCGTTCGGCCCTGTCCGAGCAGGTCATCGCCGCGCTGCGCCAGCAGATCACCTCGGGAGAGTGGCCGGTGGGCTCCCGGATCCCGACCGAGCCCGAGCTGGTCGAGCAGCTGGGGGTCGCCCGGAACACCGTCCGCGAGGCGGTGCGCGCGCTGGCGCACAACGGGCTGCTGGACATCCGCCAGGGCTCCGGCACGTACGTCGCCGCCACCAGCGAGCTGGCCGGCGTGATGCACCGCCGTTTCGCCGGCGCCGACCCCCGGCACATCGCCGAGCTGCGCTCCACGCTGGAGTCGGCCGCGGCCCGGCTGGCCGCCGAGCGGCGCACCGAGAAGGACCTCAAGCAGCTGGACGCGCTGCTGGTACGCCGCGCGGAGGCGTGGGAGTCGGGCGACGCGGAGGCGTTCGTGACGGCGGACGCCACCTTCCACCTGGCCGTGGTGGCCGCCTCCCACAACGAGGTGATGACCGCGATGTACGCGGACCTGGGCGAGGTGATGCGGGACTGGCTGCGCGAGGACATCGGCGCCGAGCTGACCCCGGAGACGCACATGGACCACACCGCCCTGGTGGACGCGATCCGCGCGGGCGACGCGGGGACGGCCGAGCGGGAGGCGGCGGGCTACCCGTTGGTGTGCCGCCCGGGGCGGGTCAGTCCGGACGCCGGTGACTGACCCAGGCCGCGCCGATCTCCTTCCAGCAGCGCCCCGTCAGCCGTACGGTCTGCGCGGGCCCCGCCGCCACGGGGGCGCTGTCGCTGTCCAGGTCCCACCAGCGGACGCACTCGACGTGCAGGCTGACGCGGTCGGGGTCCGGATAGGGGTTGTGGCAGTACGCGGTCACCCTGGAGCCGGTGTGCCGGATGCGGCACTCGGCGCCGAAGGGCCGCGCGGGCTCGGCTTCCTCGCTACGGCTCTGTACGCGCGCGTGCGCCACCGTCTCGTACGGCAGGGAGAGCCCGAAGGAGGCGACGACGGCTGCGGCGGCCAGGCGGCGGGCGAAACGCACAGGCGGACCCCCTCGGCCGGGACGGGTCGGAAAGCGCGGGGTGGAGTCGTCTCCCAGCGTGCGCCGTCGGCACTCCGGCCGCCCGGTCGGCTGGGCCGTACGGGTGAGCCCGCCGGGTGGCACGCGAAGGGCCCGCGCCCTTGCGGACGCGGGCCCTCCGGCAAGCGGGGTGTCAGGCTCCGATGGCGTGCAGACCGCCGTCGACGTGGATGATCTCGCCGGTGGTCTTCGGGAACCAGTCGCTGAGCAGCGCGACGACGCCGCGGCCGGCCGGCTCCGGGTCGCTCAGGTTCCACTCCAGCGGGGAGCGGTGGTCCCACACGGAGGCCAGGTCGCTGAAGCCCGGGATGGACTTGGCGGCCATCGAGCCGAGCGGGCCGGCCGAGATGAGGTTGGACCGCACGTTCTGCTTGCCCAGGTCACGGGCGAGGTAGCGGCTGGTGGCCTCCAGGGCGGCCTTGGCCGGGCCCATCCAGTCGTACTGCGGCCAGGCGTACTGGGCGTCGAAGGTGAGGCCGACGACGGAGCCGCCGTTCTGCATCAGCGGCAGACAGGCCATGGTGAGCGACTTCAGGGAGAACGCCGAGACGTGCATGGCCGTGGCGACCGACTCGAACGGCGTGTTGAGGAAGTTGCCGCCGAGCGCGTCCTGCGGCGCGAAGCCGATGGAGTGCACGACGCCGTCCAGGCCGCCCAGCTCCTCGCCGACGACGTCGGCCAGGCGCCGGAGGTGCTCGTCGTTGGTGACGTCCAGCTCGATGACCTTGGTGGGCTTCGGCAGCTTCTTGGCGATGCGCTCGGTCAGCGTGGGCCGCGGGAACGCGGTCAGGATGACCTCGGCGCCCTGCTCCTGGGCCAGCTTGGCGGTGTGGAAGGCGATGGACGCCTCCGTCAGCACGCCGGTGATCAGGACGCGCTTGCCCTCGAGGATTCCGCTCATGGTGATCAGTGACCCATTCCCAGTCCGCCGTCAACGGGAATGACGGCTCCAGTGATGTACGAAGCGTCGTCCGACGCGAGGAACCGCACCGTCGCGGCGATCTCCTCCGGCTGCGCGTACCGGCCCAGCGGCACCTGCGAGACGATGCCCGCGCGCTGCTCGTCGGTGAGCACCTTGGTCATGTCGGTGTCGACGAAGCCGGGTGCGACGACGTTGAAGGTGATGTTGCGCGATCCCAGCTCACGGGCGAGGGAGCGCGCGAAGCCGACCAGGCCGGCCTTGGAGGCGGCGTAGTTGGCCTGTCCCGCCGAGCCGAGCAGTCCGACGACGGACGAGATGAGCACCACGCGGCCCTTCTTGGCGCGCAGCATGCCGCGGTTGGCCCGCTTGACGACGCGGAAGGTGCCGGTCAGGTTCGTGTCGAGGACGGAGGTGAAGTCCTCCTCGGACATGCGCATCAGGAGCTGGTCCTTGGTCACGCCGGCGTTGGCGACGAGGACCTCGACGTTGCCGTGCGCCTCCTCGATCTCCTTGTAGGCCTGCTCCACCTGCTCGGCGTCGGTGATGTCGCACTTGACGGCGAGGAAGCCCGCCGGCGGCTCACCCGAGCGGTACGTGATGGCGACCTTGTCGCCGGCGTCGGCGAACGCGCGGGCGATGGCGAGGCCGATGCCCCGGTTGCCTCCGGTGACGAGAACCGAGCGGCTCAACGGATCACCCTTTCGTCAGTGGTCTGAACACGTCCGCCCGAACACCTCGATGACAGGCGGCTTCCTCGAAAACCTATCGGTCCCGACCTCCGCCCGGGGAATCGGGCACCCACAGTGGCTCACGGGCCGGACTGTCGGGTCCCTACAGTCGGACGCCCTGAGCGCCGACCGCGCACTCGGCCCACACCGTCTTGCCCGGCCCCGTCCGCCCGGCCACGCCCCAGCGGCCGGCGACGGCCGCCACGAGGAGCAGGCCCCGGCCGCCGTCGGCGTCCTCGGGCGGCCGGGCCGACGCGTCAGGGAGGCCGGGGCGGGTGTCGGAGACCTCTACGCGGACCAGTCCCGCGGCCCGGTCGTACGTCAGCCGCAGCTCGAAGTCGCGTCCCGCGACGCTGCCGTGGAGGGCCGCGTTGGCGGCGAGTTCGGCCACGACGAGGGTGACGGTGTCGGAGGCGGGGCTGCCGTACGGCAGGTCCCACAGGTCGAGCCGGTGCGTGGCGAGCCGGCGGGCGAGGCGCGCGCCGCGGCGCGTGGCGGAGAACCGCTGGGCGAACACACTTACGGTAACGGGTTCTTGGGCCCGTGGTGCTGGCATGCGCTCAGCGTTCCGACCCCCTCCCGGCCCCAACAGGGACGACACCCATACAGACGTGGCTGTATCGGTGCACACTCTGGACTGGGTGAGTCACTCCCCGTGACCATGGGTCGGCGAGTGGAGTTCGAGGACGTGAGTTGCGTGAGCTGGGGAGGCGCGTGGGGATGAGGGCGGACAACGGCGGAGCGAACGGTAGCGAAGTAGAGCCCTCCGACAGTCTCAAGACTTTCGGCGCGGTCCTCAAGGCGCTGCGCGAGGAAGCCGGGCTGACCCAGGAGGAGTTCGCGCCGCGGGTACGGTACTCGGCCGCGTACATCGCCAAGATCGAGCAGGGAAAACGGTTCCCGCCGACGGACCTGCCCACGCGGGCGGAGGAGGCCCTGGGGCCGGTCGCACACAAGGTTCTCAAGGCGGCGGCCAAGAGTCTGACGAAGAGGTCCGTGCTGGCTTCCTGGTTTCGGCAGTGGGCGGGGATCGAGGAGGAGGCGATCTCCCTCTACGCATACGAGTGCCGCGCGATTCCGGGGTTGCTGCAACCTGAGGCCTACATCCGGGCGATCTTCGACCGGCGGCTGCCCCCTGCGTCCGAGGAACAGATCGAGCGCGAGGTCGCGTCTCGGCTGGACCGGCAACGGGTCATCACCGCCAAGCAGAACACCGCCTTCAGTTTCGTCATCGAACAGAGCGTCGTAGCTCGGCGCATGGGAGGACGCCACGTCACCGAGCAAGTCATCGATCACCTTCTGGAGATGGGCACGCGGCGCAATGTCGAGATCCAGGTCATGCCCACCGTCCAGGAGGATCACTGTGGCATCGACGGGCTGATGTACCTCGCGGAGACGACTGCGCACCAGTGGCTCGGCTACACCGAAGGCCAGCGGTCGAGCAACCTGATCTCCGCGCCCAAGGACGTGAGTGTCCTGCTGCAGCGCTATGGCAAGCTCCGTTCCCAAGCCCTGGACTGCCGGGCTACCGTGACGCTGCTGGAACAGATGCGAGGAGCCCTATGAGCGCCACAGACGAGCTGAGCTGGTTCAAGAGCAGCTACAGCGGCAGCGAGAACGACAACTGCGTCGAGGTCGCCGTACGCCCCGAAGCCATCCGCATCCGCGACTCCAAGGACACGAGCCTCCGTCCCCTCGTCGTCACCCCGGCCGCCTGGGCGGCGTTCACCGCGGCAGCGTAGGGCGGCGCCCGGCCGGTCGTGGTTCACTGCGTGCCACGGTCACCACCGGCAAGCGCTCGAAGGGATCTTCTCCCGTGCCCCACGACATACATGACATAGACGCCACCTTCACCGCCCTCCCCCTGCGCCCCCTCGCCGACGCCGCCCTCGCCCGCGCCCGTTCCCTCGGGGCCGAGCACGCGGACTTCCGGCTGGAACGCGTGCGCAGCGCCTCCCTGAGGCTGCGGGACGCCAAGCCCTCCGGCTCCTCGGACACCACCGACCTCGGGTACGCCGTACGCGTCGTGCACGGCGGGACCTGGGGTTTCGCCTCCGGCGTGGACCTGACGCCGGACGCCGCCGCCAAGGTCGCCTCGCAGGCGGTGGCGATGGCGAAGCTGTCCGCGCAGGTGATCAAGGCGGCCGGGTCGGACGAGCGGGTCGAGCTGGCGGACGAGCCCGTGCACGCCGACCGCACGTGGGTGTCCTCGTACGAGATCGACCCGTTCACCGTGGACGACGCCGAGAAGTCGGCGCTGCTCGCCGACTGGAGCGCGCGGCTGCTGGCGGCGGGCGGGGTCGACCATGTGGACGCCTCGCTGCTCACCGTCCATGAGAACAAGTTCTACGCGGACACCGCCGGGACCTCGACCACCCAGCAGCGCGTACGGCTGCACCCCGTACTGACCGCCGTGTCGGTGGACGGCTCCAGCGGCGAGTTCGACTCCATGCGCACGCTCGCGCCGCCCGTGGGGCGCGGCTGGGAGTACCTGACCGGCACCGGCTGGGACTGGGACGCCGAACTGGCCGAGATACCGGAGCTGCTGGCCGAGAAGATGCGGGCGCCGAGCGTGGAGGCGGGACTGTACGACCTGGTGGTCGACCCGTCGAACCTGTGGCTGACCATCCACGAGTCCATCGGGCACGCCACCGAACTGGACCGGGCGCTGGGCTACGAGGCCGCCTACGCCGGCACCTCCTTCGCCACCTTCGACCAGCTCGGCAAGCTGCGCTACGGGTCCGAGCTGATGAACGTCACCGGGGACCGTACGGCCGAGCACGGGCTCGCGACGATCGGGTACGACGACGAAGGGGTCGAGGGGCAGTCCTGGGACCTGGTGAAGGACGGCACGCTGGTGGGGTACCAGCTCGACCGGCGGATCGCGCGGCTGACCGGGTTCGAGCGGTCCAACGGGTGCGCGTACGCCGACTCCCCCGGGCACGTGCCGGTGCAGCGGATGGCGAACGTGTCGTTGCGGCCCGATCCCGGCGGGCTGTCCACGGAGGATCTGATCGGCGGGGTGGAAAGCGGCATTTACGTCGTCGGTGATCGATCATGGTCAATAGATATGCAAAGGTATAATTTTCAGTTCACCGGTCAACGGTTCTTCCGGATCGAGAACGGGCGGCTCGCCGGACAGCTGCGGGACGTGGCCTACCAGGCGACCACGACCGACTTCTGGGGGTCGATGGCGGCCGTCGGCGGGCCGCAGACGTACGTGCTGGGCGGCGCCTTCAACTGCGGCAAGGCACAGCCGGGGCAGGTCGCGGCCGTGTCGCACGGCTGCCCGTCCGCCCTCTTCAAGGGCGTCAACATACTGAACACGACGCAGGAGGCCGGCCGATGAGCGCCCGCACGCCCCGGACGAACAGCAAGCCGCACGAGATCGTCGAGCGGGCGCTGGAACTGTCCCGCGCGGACGGGTGCGTCGTCATCGCCGACGAGCACTCCACCGCCAACCTGCGCTGGGCGGGCAACGCGCTCACCACCAACGGCGTCACGCGCGGGCGCACGCTCACGGTCGTCGCCACCGTGGACGGGCAGGAGGGCACCGCGTCGGGAGTCGTGTCGCGGTCGGCCGTCACGCGGGACGATCTGGAGCCGCTGGTGCGGGCCGCCGAGGAGGCCGCCCGGAGCGCCGGGCCCGCCGAGGACGCGCAGCCGCTGGTCGGCGGGGTGCCGGAGTCGCCGGACTTCACGGACGCGCCCGCCGAGACGTCGTCGGCCGTGTTCGCCGACTTCGCGCCGGCGCTCGGGGAGGCCTTCGCACGCGCGCGTGGCGGCGGGCGGGAGCTGTACGGGTTCGCCAACCACGAGATGACCACCACCTACCTCGGGACGTCCACCGGGCTGCGGCTGCGCTGCGATCTGCCCACCGGGACGCTGGAGCTGAACGCCAAGTCGCCGGACCGGTCCCGCTCGGCGTGGGCGGGGCGGGCCACCCGGGACTTCAAGGACGTCGACCCGGCGGCGCTCGACGCGGAGCTGGCCGTACGCCTGGGGTGGGCCGAGCGGCGGGTGGAGCTGCCCGCGGGACGGTACGAGACGCTGCTGCCGCCGACCGCGGTCGCGGACCTGCTGATCTACCAGCTCTGGTCGGCGTCGGGCCGGGACGCGGCCGAGGGGCGGACGGTGTTCTCCAAGCCGGGCGGCGGCACGCGGCTGGGCGAGCGGATCAGCGAACTGCCGCTGACCCTGCGCAGCGACCCGGCGGAGCCGGGCCTGGAGACGGCGCCGTTCGTGGTGGCGCACTCCTCCGGGGGCGATCAGTCGGTGTTCGACAACGGGCTGCCGGTGTCGGCCACGGAGTGGGTCAGGGAAGGCGAGCTGGCCCGGCTGACGACGACCCGGCACAGTGCCTCGCTGACCGGGCTGCCGCTCGCGCCGGCCCTCGACAACCTGGTGCTGGACGGCGGCGACGGCCGCTCGCTGGAGGAGATGGTCGCCGGTACCGGGCGGGGGCTGCTGCTGACCTGCCTGTGGTACATCCGCGAGGTCGACCCGGCGACGCTGCTGCTGACCGGGCTGACCCGGGACGGGGTCTACCTCGTGGAGGACGGCGAGGTCGTCGGCGAGGTGAACAACTTCCGGTTCAACGAGTCGCCGGTGGACCTGCTGGGGCGGGCCACGGAGGCGGGGCGTACGGAGCGGACGCTGCCCCGGGAGTGGGGCGACTGGTTCACGCGGGCGGCGATGCCGGCACTGCGGGTCCCCGATTTCAATATGAGCTCTGTCAGCCAGGGCGTATAACCTCGTACCCGCACACGAGAACCATTCGAGGAGACACGAGAACCGTGACGGACATCGTCGACGAGCTGAAGTGGCGCGGGCTGTTCGCCCAGTCCACCGACGAGGACGCTTTGCGCAAGGCGCTCGCGGACGGTCCTGTCACGTTCTATTGCGGTTTCGACCCGACCGCGGCGTCCCTGCACGTCGGGCACCTGGTGCAGGTGCTCACGCTGCGCCGGCTCCAGCAGGCCGGGCACCGGCCGCTGGCGCTGGTCGGCGGGGCCACCGGCCAGATCGGCGACCCGCGCCCGACCGCCGAGCGCACGCTGAACTCGCCGGAGACGGTGGCCGGCTGGGTCGAGCGGCTGCGCGCCCAGATCGAGCCGTTCCTGACCTTCGAGGGCGAGAACGCGGCCACGATGGTCAACAACCTGGACTGGACCTCGGGGCTGTCCGCGATCGAGTTCCTGCGGGACATCGGCAAGCACTTCCGGGTCAACAAGATGCTGACCAAGGAGTCGGTGTCGCGCCGGCTGGAGTCGGCCGAGGGCATCAGCTACACGGAGTTCAGCTACCAGCTCCTCCAGGCCATGGACTTCCTCCAGCTCTACCGGCGCTACGGCTGCGTGCTCCAGCAGGGCGGCAGCGACCAGTGGGGCAACCTGACGGCGGGCCTGGACCTGATCCACCGGCTGGAGCCGGACGCCGTGGTGCACGCGTACGCGACGCCGCTGATGACCAAGGCGGACGGCACCAAGTTCGGCAAGACCGAGGGCGGGGCCGTCTGGCTGGACCCGGAGATGACGACGCCGTACGCGTTCTACCAGTTCTGGCTGAACGTGGACGACCGGGACATCTCGGGCTACATGCGCATCCTGTCCTTCAAGTCCCGCGAGGAGCTGGAGGAGCTGGAGAAGCAGACCGAGGAGCGTCCGCAGGCGCGGGCGGCACAGCGGGCGCTGGCCGAGGAGCTGACGACGCTGGTGCACGGCGCGGACCAGACCGCGGCCGTGATCGCCGCGTCCAAGGCGCTGTTCGGCCAGGGCGACCTGGCGGAGCTGGACGAGCGGACGCTGACCGCGGCCCTGTCGGAGGTGCCGCACGTGCGGGTCGCCGAGCTGGGTCCGGTGGTCGACCTGTTCGCCGAGGTCGGCCTGGTCGCCAGCAAGTCGGCTGCCCGGCGCACGGTCAAGGAGGGCGGCGCCTACGTGAACAACGTGAAGGTCGCCGCCGAGGACGCGGTCCCGGCCGCCGAGGAGCTGCTGCACGGGCGCTGGCTGGTGCTGCGGCGCGGCAAGAAGAACCTGGCCGCGGTGGAGGTCAGCGGCGCCTGAGCGCACGACGAAGGGGCGGCTCCCGTGTCCGGCGGGGGCCGCCCCTTCGTCGTACGCGCGTGGTGCCCGGCCGGGCTCAGGCGGTGTGCCGTCGCCTCTTGTTGCCGCGTACCGCCATGTACACCATGTCACCGATGCCGACGATGATGATCGCGGCGACGAGCTGGAAGACGTGCCGCCACCAGTCGATGCCGGAGGTGGCGTCGACCCCGGCCGCCCGGGCGACGGCGTTGCCGACGATGGCACCGAGCATGCCGAAGATCGTGGTCAGCCACAGAGGACTGTGCTGCTTGCCCGGAATGATCGCCTTGGCTATCAGTCCGAGCACGAATCCGACGATGATCGCCCACAACCAGCCCATGGCTGCCTCCTCGTACGGCTCTACGTGAGCATTACGGCCACTCTCGGCCCGTACCGCGCGGTGCGCACGGCGGGTACGTCCGAATGGGGGACGCCGCCGGGCGTCGCGGCGCACTCCGGTCGCCCGGGGACGGGGTCCCCCGGTCTCGTAGGCGGCGCAGTCGCGGCGTAACGTAAGAACTGTCCGGATGCGCGACCTCGGCGGCCGGACGGTACGGGTACGGGCGAGGGAGGCTCCGATGCGAGCGGGCGGTGGAATGTGATGCGGAAGCGAAGCGGCGACGGCAACGCCCAGGTGTTCCGGATCACCGGAGCCCGGACGGGCCTGGAGGAAGACGTACGCGGGCGGCAGCGGCGGTACATCATCTCGATGTCGGTCCGTACGGTGTCGGTGATCCTCGCGGCCACGCTGTGGAACGTGGAACGGCACGTCGCGATCGTGGCGCTGGTCCTCGGGGTGCTGCTGCCGTACATCGCGGTGGTGATCGCCAACGCCGGGCGGGAGAACGCGCCGGGGCTGCCGACGACCTTCGTGACGGTGCCGACGCCGCCGATGATCGAGCCGCCGGCCGCGTCCCCTTCGGGGGGCTTCGCGGAATCCAGGGCGGAAGATGCCGGGCCTGACCGGACGGCGGGTGTACACCATGTGTCGAGCGATCATTCCTGATCGAAATCCGACGTTACTGAACGGGATTGATCATCCCGGGTGCGGGTCAAAGCCTCGCCAAGGGGGCGAGAAGCTCGCTCCAATCATGTTGTTCCGGTCCCGCATCGCAGACCACCCATGACATACTCGGTAAGCGCTCCGCATCCCCCGTCGGAGCGATGGACCGACGCCGGGCAGCTCCCCCCGTGGCTGCTCGGCGTCGCCTTTTTGCATGACTTGTGAGATGTGAACCTGTGAGTGACGAGACGACCCCGGTCTGCTCCGCCAAGGGCTGCCGCGCCGCCGCCGTGTGGGTGCTCGCCTGGAACAACCCGAAGCTGCACACGCCCGACCGCCGCAAGACGTGGATCGCGTGCGACGAGCACCGCGAGCACCTGTCCCAGTTCCTCGGGGTGCGGGGGTTCCTGAAGGACGTGGTGCGCCTGGAGGAGTGGGAGAAGGGCGCCTAGCCGCCTATCGCCGACATCGGCCGGTCCGGCTGGACGAAGGACGGGTCGTCGAGGCCGGCGCCCGCCTTCTTGCCCCACATGGCGAGCTTCCAGACGCGGGCGATCTCCTCGTCCGGGGCGCCCGAGCGCAGGGCCGCGCGCAGGTCGGTCTCCTCGCGGGCGAACAGACAGGTGCGGACCTGGCCGTCGGCGGTCAGGCGGGTGCGGTCGCAGGCGGCGCAGAACGGGCGGGTGACGGAGGCGATGACGCCGACCCGGTGCGGGCCGCCGTCCACGAGCCAGCGCTCGGCGGGGGCCGAGCCGCGCTCCTCGGAACCCTCCTCGGTCAGCTCGAAGCGGGTGCGCAGCGAGGCCAGGATGTCACCGGCGGTGACCATGCCCTCGCGCTTCCAGCCGTGCTGGGCGTCCAACGGCATCTGCTCGATGAACCGCAGCTCGTAGTCGTGCTCCACGGCCCAGGTGAGGAGGTCGGGGGCCTCGTCGTCGTTGAGGCCCGGCATCAGGACCGAGTTGACCTTGACCGGCGTCAGGCCGGCCTCGCGGGCGGCGTGCAGGCCCTCCAGGACGTCCTTGTGCCGGTCGCGGCGGGTGAGGGTCTTGAAGACGTCCGGGCGCAGGGTGTCCAGGGAGACGTTGACCCGGTCCAGGCCCGCCGCCTTCAGGGCCGCCGCCGTGCGCTTGAGGCCGATGCCGTTGGTGGTCAGGGACGTCTGGGGGCGCGGGTCGAGGGCGGCGACGCGCTCCACGATGCCGGCCAGGCCGGGGCGGAGCAGGGGCTCGCCGCCGGTGAAGCGGACCTCCGTGACACCCAGCGAGGTGACCGCGATGCCGACGAGGCGGACGATCTCGTCGTCCGTGAGCAGGTCGGGCTTGGCCAGCCACTGCAGGCCCTCCTCGGGCATGCAGTACGTGCACCGCAGGTTGCAGCGGTCGGTCAGCGAGACCCTCAGGTCCGTGGCCACTCGGCCGTAGGTGTCGATGAGCACGTGGGGCCCCTCCCTCGACGCGGATCGGCGGGACACTTGCGTCTCCCGACACCTGCGAGCCTACGCGACCCCGGTGACATCGACGGCGACCGGAAGCCACGAGGCGCGCGCGGGCCCCGCCGCAGGAGGCTGCGACGGGGCCCGTGCGCAGGGGGGCGTCAGTGGGCGCCGGTGCCGGTCAGGGAGCGGACCTCCAGTTCCGCGTACTTGCCGGTGTCCGGCTCCTCCTTGGACAGGACGGTGCCGAGGAAGCCCATCAGGAAGCCGAACGGGATGGAGATGATGCCCGGGTTCTTCAACGGGAACCAGGCGAAGTCGACGTCCGGGAACATCGAGGTGGCGTCGCCCGAGACGACCGGCGAGAACAGCACCAGGCCGACGGCGACGACCAGACCGCCGTAGATCGACCACAGCGCGCCCTGGGTGGTGAACCGCTTCCAGAAGAGGCTGTAGAGGATCGTCGGCAGGTTGGCGGAGGCGGCGACCGCGAAGGCCAGGGCGACCAGGCCGGCCACGTTCAGGTCGCGGGCGAGGGCGCCGAGCGCGATGGAGACGATGCCGATGAAGACGGTCGCCCAGCGGGCCGCCCGCATCTCCTCCTTCTCGGTGGCCTGGCCCCGGCGGATGACGTTGGCGTAGATGTCGTGCGCGAAGGACGAGGACGAGGCGAGGGTGAGGCCGGCGACCACGGCGAGGATGGTCGCGAAGGCCACCGCCGAGATGGTGGCGAGCAGGATCGCGCCCCAGGCCGAGTCGACGCCGCCGACGTGCAGGGCGAGCAGCGGGGCCGCCGTGTTGCCGGACGGGTTGGAGTCGGTGATCTCCTTCTGCGAGATGAGCGCCGCCGCGCCGAAGCCGAGCGCGATGGTCATCAGGTAGAAGGCGCCGATGATGCCGATCGCCCAGTTCACGGACTTACGGGCGGCCTTGGCGTTGGGCACCGTGTAGAAGCGGATCAGGATGTGCGGCAGGCCGGCGGTGCCGAGCACCAGGGCGATGCCCAGGGAGATGAAGTCCAGCTTGGTGGTGCCGGTCGCGCCGTACTGGAGGCCGGGCTCCAGGAAGGCGGCGCCCTTGCCGCTGTTCTCGGCGGCCTTGCCGAGCAGGTCGGAGATGTTGAAGTCGAACTTCAGCAACACCAGGAAGGTGATCAGGACGGTGCCGCCGATCAGCAGCACGGCCTTGACCATCTGGACCCAGGTGGTGCCCTTCATGCCGCCGATGGTGACGTAGACGATCATCAGGACGCCGACCAGGGCGACGATGAGCACCTTGCCGGCGTCGGAGGTGATGCCGAGCAGCAGGGAGACCAGGACGCCGGCGCCCGCCATCTGGGCCAGCAGGTAGAAGATCGAGACGACGATCGTGGAGGTGCCGGCGGCGGTGCGCACGGGGCGCTGGCGCATGCGGTAGGCGAGGACGTCGCCCATGGTGTAGCGGCCGGAGTTCCGGAGCGGCTCGGCGACCAGCAGCAGGGCCACCAGCCAGGCGACCAGGAAGCCGATGGAGTACAGGAAGCCGTCGTAGCCGAAGATGGCGATGGCGCCGGCGATGCCGAGGAAGGACGCGGCGGACATGTAGTCGCCGGAGACCGCGAGGCCGTTCTGGAAGGCGCTGAACTGCCGGCCTCCCGCGTAGAAGTCGGCGGCGTCCTTGGTCTGCCGTCCGGCCCAGACGGTGATGAACAGCGTCGCGACCACGAAGACCGCGAACAGCGTGATGATCAGCGGCCGGTGCTCACTGGCCTCGTTGGCCGCCAGGAAGAACTGCGGTGTGGTGCTCATGCGCCGCCCTCCATCCGGGACTTGATGGCCTCGGCCTTGGGGTCGAGCTTCGCGGCGGCGTGCCGCGAGTACCACCAGGCGATGAGGAACGTGGTGAGGAACTGGGCGATGCCGAAGACGAACGCGACGTTGATGTTGCCGAAGAGCTTGCTGCCCATGAAGCCGCCCGCGTAGTTGGAGAGCAGCACGTAGAGCAGGTACCAGGCGACGAAGGCGATCGTCAGCGGGAAGGCGAAGGAGCGGAAGGAGCGGCGCAGTTCACCGAACTCAGCGCTCTGCTGCACCTCGGCGAACTCCTCGGGGGAAGGGAGTCGGTGGTGCTCTTGCGAGGGGGGCGGTGCGTCGGTGGCCACGGAGTCTCCTCGTAGGACGGACATGACTGCTGTACCTATCGGTGTGGGAGCGCTGATCGTGCTCGTGCTCCCTGCCCAACGACACGGCGCCGCCCTGGGCCCGGTTCATCGCCCGGGCCACTTTCCGAAGTAACTCCCGGCCGGTCATTGCTGGCCAGCGGCTCCGGGGGATAACTTCGCTCTGCACCACCCGACATGTACCTGCCCGGACGCCCTCGGCCGGGACGGCTTTCTTCAGGGCACCCGCACCACGTGCACCGTCCGCACCACGGAAGAGACTGGAGAGTTCCGTACATGACCGCGTCTCACTCGCGTCACCGCCGCGCGCTGGCGATCCCGGCCGGACTGGCCGTGGCGACGGCCCTCGCGTTCCTGCCCAACGTCCAGGCCACCGCCGCCGAGTCCGGGTCGGCCGCCGCCGATGCCACCTCGCTCAGCTACGTCGTCAACGTCAAGCCGGGCAAGGCCCCTTCGGCCGCCGTCAAGCGCGCGATATCCGAGGCCGGCGGCACCATCGTCACGTCGTACGACCGGATAGGCGTCATCGTCGTCCACTCGTCGAACCCGGACTTCGCCAAGAGCGTCCGCACGGCGCGCGGCGTGCAGTCGGCCGGCGCCACCCGCACCGCGCCGCTGCCCTCGGCCGCCACGACCGACGTGGGCACGCCGAAGGTGCTCAGCGCCGTGGAGGCCGCCGCGGCCGAGGCCGTCGAGGGCCAGGACCCGCTGGAGCCCCTGCAGTGGGACCTGCCCGCCATCAAGGCCGACAAGGCGCACGAGAAGTCGCTGGGCAGCAGCAAGGTGACCGTCGCCGTCATCGACACCGGCGTGGACGACACCCACCCGGACATCGCCCCGAACTTCGACCGCGCCGCCTCCGTCAACTGCGTGTCGGGCAAGCCGGACACCACCGACGGCGCCTGGCGGCCCTCCGCGGAGGAGTCCCCGCACGGCACGCACGTCGCCGGTGAGATAGCCGCCGCGAAGAACGGCATCGGCATGACGGGTGTGGCGCCCGGCGTGAAGGTCTCCGGCATCAAGGTCTCCACGACCGCCGGCTTCTTCTACACCGAGGCCGTGGTCTGCGGGTTCATGTGGGCGGCCGAGCACGGCGTCGACGTGACCAACAACAGCTATTACACCGACCCGTGGTACTTCAACTGCAAGGACGACCCGGACCAGAAGGCGCTGGTCGAGGCCGTCAAGCGGGCCTCGTCGTACGCGGAGAAGAAGGGCGCGGTCAACGTCGCCGCGGCCGGCAACGAGGAGTACGACCTCGCCGCCGACGAGATCACCGACCCGTCCTCCCCCAACGACACCACGCCCTCCGAGCGGGTGATCGACCCGTCCGAGTGCTACGACATCCCGACCCAGCTGCCCGGCGTCGTCACCACCGCCGCGACCGGCGCCAAGGGCATCAAGTCGTCCTTCTCCAACTACGGTCTCGGCGTCATCGACATCGCCGCGCCCGGCGGCGACTCGACGACGTACCAGCCCCCGGCGGCACCCGCCACCAACGGCCGGATCCTGGGCACGCTGCCCGGCGGCACGTGGGGCTACATGGCCGGTACGTCGATGGCGTCGCCGCACGTCGCGGGCGTCGCCGCGCTCATCAAGTCGACGCACCCGCGGGCCACGCCCGCCCAGGTGAAGGCCCTGCTGTACGCGGAGGCCGACGCGACGCCCTGCACCGACCCGTACGACATCGACGGCGACGGCAAGGTCGACGCGGTCTGCGAGGGCCCGAAGAACCGCAACGGCTTCTACGGCTGGGGCACGGCGGACGCGCTGGACGCGGTGACCAGGTAGGCACCGGGCCGCGGGGGCGTCGGGGCGTACTCCCGGCCTGCCTCTGGACTTGCCCGGTCGTGGGATGACTGGTGAAGATCCTGAGGTGACCTTGATACGACCCGCGTCCCCGCCGGCCGGGGCCCGGGGGCGCCCGGGCCCCGGCACCGGCCGGGCCGTGGCCGTGCTCGCCCTGGTGGCGCTGGCCGCGCTCATACCCCTGCTCGGCCCCTCCCCGGCGCTGCACGGCACCGGGGAGGCCGAGGCGCCCGGCACCGGCGGCATC
The DNA here is from genome assembly GCF_044768905.1 of Streptomyces sp. NPDC090994. Lineage (NCBI taxonomy): Bacteria > Bacillati > Actinomycetota > Actinomycetes > Kitasatosporales > Streptomycetaceae > Streptomyces > Streptomyces sp. NPDC090994. Next base: position 576,567 of record NZ_JBIVWS010000003.1, on the reverse strand, counting down.
GCCCTGCTGCGCGCGGTGCTGTTCGCGGCGCTCGCCGTCCCCCTGGGCGAACTGTTCGCCGGCCGGCTGGCCCGCTCCCTGCGCGGCGCTCCCCCGCCCCGGCCCCGCAGCTGGTCGGTGCCCGCGGCCGTGACCGGCTTCGTGGCCGCGCTGGGACTGGCTTCGGTGGTGGCCACCGGCAACCTGGTGCCGGACGGCCTGGCCGCGATCGACGTGGGCGGGCTCTCCTCCTCGCGCGACGGCAAGCTCGCGCTGCTGGAGGTCAACGCGTTCCTGGTGGCGGGCCTGTGCGCCGCCTCCGGCCGGCCGGGCACCCAGGTGTGGCCGCTGGCCGCGGTGGTGGTGGCGGAGGCCCTGCGCGCGCATCCGCCGACCGAGCCGAGCCCGCTGCTGGGCTCCGGTCTGACCCTGCTCCACCTCACGTGCGCCTCCCTGTGGGTGGGCGGTCTGCTGCACGTCCTGCGGGTGCTCGGCCGGTGGCGGGGCGCGGCGGCGGGCCCGGCACTGCTGGGGCTGTACGCGCGCGTGGCGGCCGTCCTGCTGGCCGTCATCACGGCGACGGGGGTGTGCAGTTCGCTGCGCCGGATGCCGGCGGGCACGGTCCTGGACCAGTTGACGGACACCGCCTACGGGCGGGTGCTGGTCGCCAAGGTGCTCCTGGTGGCGGCCGTCGCCGCGCTGGCCCTGTGGGCGCGGATCCGGCTGGGCCGGGCGGCGGACCCGCTGGCGGCCTGCTCCCCCGCGCGCGCGGAGGTCGCCGTCCTGGGCGTGGTGGTCGCGGTCTCCGGGCTGCTGACGGCGCTTCCGGTGCCGATCCGCTGGTGACGGGCCCGGCGGGTGCGCGGAGTTGACGGGGTGCCCGGTCACCCCGAGGGGTGACGGGACCCCTGCGGGACGGCACTGTCAGTCGTGGCCCGTATCCTCTGGGACCATGCTCGAAGACCAGACGACGGCGGTGTCCTCCCCCACGGCGTGGCCGGCCGCGTATCCGCAGGGGTACGCGGTCGTCGACGTGGAGACCACCGGCCTGGCCCGCGACGACCGCATCATCTCGGCGGCCGTCTACCGGCTCGACGCCCGCGGCGAGGTCGAGGACCACTGGTACACGCTGGTCAACCCGGAGCGCGACCCGGGGCCGGTGTGGATACACGGGCTGACGAGCGAGGTGCTCGAAGGGGCGCCGCTCTTCCGGGACGTCGCCGAGGAGTTCGCGGCCCGGCTGGACGGGCGGGTGCTGGTCGCGCACAACGCGGTCTTCGACTGGCAGATGATCGCCCGCGAGTACGCGCGCGCGGAGCGCGAGGCGCCGGTGCGCCAGCGGCTGTGCACCATCGCGCTCTCCAAGGAGCTGGCGCTGCCGCTGCCCAACCACAAGCTGGAGTCGCTCGCCGCGCACTTCGGCGTGGTGCAGCAGCGGGCGCACCACGCGCTGGACGACGCGCGGGTGCTGGCGGAGGCGTTCCGGCCGAGTCTGCGTGCCGCGGCGGCCGGCCGTGTCAGGCTGCCGCTCCAGGAGTGCCGGCCGCTGACCGAGTGGGCGGACCGCCCGGCGCCCCGCATCGGCGCCCAGGCGGGCTCGGGCGGCTACCGGCCGGCCAGTTGGCGCCCCGCCCGCAAGAGGCCCGCGTGCCCCTATCCCAACCCGGGGCGGTACGAAGACGGCAAACCGCTCAAGCAGGGCATGCGGGTCGCCTTCTCGGGTGACACGTCCGTCGAGCGGGACCTGCTGGAGGACCGCGCGACCGAGGCCGGTCTGCACGTCGCGACCAGCCTGTCCCGGCTGACCAGCCTGCTGGTCACCAACGACCCCGACTCGGGCACGTCCAAGGTGGTCAAGGCCCGGCAGTTCGGGACGCCGGTGGTGGACGAGGCGGCGTTCGGCCAGCTGCTGCGGGACGTCGAGCCGGCCGACGAGTGACTCGTACGGGCGTGTGACGTCGCTCGGGTGAATGCCGGACGAGACGGGTGAAAGCCGGGCGACTCGCCCGGCGTCCGCTCGCCCGCGCCACGGCGACGGCTCACCCTGTGGCCCATGGCGACATGTGAAGTCTGCGGCAACAACTACGGCATGAGCTTCGAGGTCCACGCACAGGGAGCGGTGCACGTCTTCGACTGCTTCGCCTGCGCGATCCACCGCATGGCCCCCATCTGCGAACACTGCCGGGTGCAGATCATCGGGCAGGGCGTGGAGGTCGAGGGCCACTGGTTCTGCGGCGCGCACTGCGCCCGCTCGGAGGGGAGGACGGGGGTCATCGACAAGGTGTGACGGGCCCCGGAGCCCGCACCCGCCTGCCGACGCCCCACGACCGAGTTGTACGGTCGTGGGGTGTACCGCTTCCTGTTGTCCCGGCAGTGGGTGATCCTCACGCTGATCGCCCTGCTCCTCATCCCCACGATGATCGAGCTGGGCTTCTGGCAGATGCACCGCTACGAGGAGCGCACCGCCCGCAACGACCTGGTCGCCGAGGCGCTGCACGCCGACCCGGTACCGGTGGAGCGGCTGACCTCCCCCGGCAAGAAGATCACCACGGACGAGCGGTACCGCTCCGTGACCGCGACCGGCCGCTTCGACACCGCCGACGAGGTCGTCGTCCGCCGCCGCACCAACGCCGACGACGAGGTCGGCTACCACGTGCTCACCCCGTTCGTCCTGGACGACGGCAAGGTGCTGCTGGTCAACCGGGGCTGGATCGCCGCGGACGGCCCCAGCCAGACCGAGTTCCCGAAGATCCCCGCGCCGCCCTCCGGCGAGGTCACCGTCACCGGCCGGATGATGCCGGACGAGACGACCGAGGCCAGCGGCATCAAGGACCTCGAAGGGCTGCCCGACCGGCAGATCATGCTCATCAACAGCGCGCAGCAGGCCGAACGCCTCGACGCCCAGGTCCTCGGCGGGTACGTCGTGCTGACCTCGCCGAAGCCCGCGGACGGCACCCCGGAGCTGATCGGCGAGCCCGGCGACGAGGACGCCGCGCTGAACTTCGCGTACGCCATCCAGTGGTGGCTGTTCTCCGCGGCCGTCCCGGTCGGCTGGTGGTTCCTGGTCCGCCGCGAGGCCCGCGACCGGGCGACGGGCACCGGGGACGCGGAGGACGCCGCGGACACCGGCGACACCGACGGCGCGTCGGAGGCGGAACCGGCGGCGGTGTAGCGCGCCGGGGTCCCCCGGCGGCGGGGCGGGGCGCCCTGATTGCCGTACACCCTCCTGGGAAGACGGAACGCGTGCACTCCCGTATCGAGGACTACGCGATCATCGGCGACGAGCAGACCGCGGCGCTGGTCTCCACGGACGGCTCCGTGGACTGGCTGTGCCTGCCCCGCTTCGACTCCGCCGCCTGCTTCGCCCGGCTGCTCGGCGACGAGGACAACGGGCACTGGCGCATCGCCCCGAAGGGCGCCGGGCGCTGCACCCGGCGCGCCTACCGCACCGACACCCTGGTCCTGGACACCGAGTGGGATACCGCGGACGGCGCGGTCCGGGTGACCGACCTGATGCCGCAGCGCGACCGCGCCCCCGACCTCGTCCGCGTCGTCGAAGGGCTCAGCGGCGAGGTGACCGTGCACAGCGCGCTGCGGCTGCGCTTCGACTACGGCTCCGTCGTCCCGTGGGTGCGCCGTGCCGACGGGCACCGGGTGGCGGTCGCCGGTCCGGACTCGGCGTGGCTGCGCAGCGAGCCCGAGGTGCACACCTGGGGCGAGGACTACGGGACGCACTCCGAGTTCACCGTCGCGGCCGGCGAGAAGGTCGCCTTCGTCCTCACCTGGCACCCCTCGCACGAGCCCCGGCCCCCGCTGATCGACCCGTTCGAGGCGCTGGAGCACAGCGTCGCGGACTGGCGGGCCTGGGCCGCGCGCTGCCGCTACGACGGCCCGTACCGGGACGCCGTCGTCCGCTCGCTGATCACCCTCAAGGCGCTCACCTACAAGCCGACCGGCGGCATCGTGGCCGCGGCCACCACCTCGCTGCCGGAGGAGCTGGGCGGCGTACGCAACTGGGACTACCGGCACTGCTGGCTGCGCGACTCCACCCTCACCCTGGGCGCCCTGCTGGCCGCCGGTTACACCGACGAGGCGGAGGCGTGGCGCGACTGGCTGCTGCGCGCGGTGGCCGGTTCCCCGGCGGACCTCCAGATCATGTACGGCCTGGCCGGTGAGCGACGGCTGCCCGAGTCGGAGCTGCCGTGGCTGTCCGGCTTCGAGGGGTCGCGGCCGGTGCGGATCGGCAACGACGCGGTGAACCAGCTCCAGCTGGACGTGTACGGCGAGGTCATGGACACCCTGGCGCTGGCCCGGGCGGCGGGGATGCCGCCCGTGGCCCAGGTGTGGGAGCTGCAGCGCGCCCTGATGGAGTTCCTGCGCACCGCGTGGCGCCAGCCGGACGAGGGGCTGTGGGAGGTGCGCGGCGGGCGCCGCCAGTTCGTGCACTCCAAGGTGATGACGTGGGTCGCGGTGGACCGCGCGGTACGCACCCTGGAGGAGGAGCCCGGGCTGGGCGGCGACCTGGAGGGCTGGCGCGCGCTGCGCGAGGAGATCCACCGCGAGGTCTGCGAGAAGGGGTACGACCCCGACCGCAACACGTTCACCCAGTACTACGGCTCCCGCGAGCTGGACGCCGCGCTGCTGTTCATCCCCCGCGTCGGCTTCCTGCCGCCGGACGACCCCCGGGTGACCGGCACCATCGACGCCGTCTCACGGGAGCTGACCCGCGACGGCCTGGTGCGGCGGTACAGCACCTCGGGCAGCACGGTGGACGGGCTGCCGGGCGACGAGGGGACCTTCCTGGTGTGCTCCTTCTGGCTCGCGGACGCCCTGCTCATGGCGGGCCGGACCAAGGAGGCCCGGGAGCTGTTCGAGCGGCTGGCGGGGCTCGCCAACGACGTGGGCCTGCTGGCGGAGGAGTACGACCCGGTGGCCGGCCGGCAGCTCGGCAACTTCCCGCAGGCGTTCAGCCACATCGGCCTCGTGCACACCGCCCTCGCCCTGGCCGGTGCCCAGGAGGCAGGATAGGCGGCATGGATCTTGGACTGAAGGACCGGGTGTACGTCGTCACCGGAGCCACCCGGGGCCTGGGCAACGCCACCGCGCGCGCCCTGGTCGCCGACGGGGCGAAGGTGGTCGTCAGCGGCCGGGACGAGAAGGGCGTCGCCGACGCGGCGGCGGCCCTCGGCCCGGGTGCGGCCGGGGTGGCCGCCGACAACGCCGACCCGGAGGCGGCGGGGCGGCTGATCGCCACCGCCCGGGAGCGCTTCGGGCGGTTCGACGGCGTGCTGATCAGCGTGGGCGGGCCGCCCGCCGGGTTCGCCGCCGACATCACCGACGAGCAGTGGCAGGCGGCGTTCGAGTCGGTCTTCCTCGGCGCGGTGCGGCTGGCCCGGGCGGCGGCGTCCGAGCTGGGCGAGGGCGGGGTCATCGGCTTCGTGCTGTCCGGCTCGGTGCACGAGCCGATCCCGGGGCTGACCGTCTCCAACGGCCTGCGGCCGGGGCTGGCCGGGTTCGCCAAGTCCCTCGCCGACGAACTGGGCCCGCACGGCATCCGGGTCGTGGGCGTGCTGCCGGGCCGCATCGACACCGACCGGGTGCGTGAGCTGGACGGCCTCTCCGCCGACCCGGTGGCGACCCGCACCGCGGCCCAGTCCCGCATCCCGCTGCGCCGGTACGGCACGCCCGAGGAGTTCGGCCGCGCGGCGGCGTTCCTGCTGTCGCCGGCCGCGTCGTACGTCACGGGGGTCATGCTGCCGGTGGACGGCGGGGTACGGCACGGGTTCTGAGGGGCCGTGGACGCGGGGCGGCCGGGGCCCGGCTCGGCCGGCCCGTCTCCGCCGGCCCCGCTCAGCTGACCCGTTCCGCCCGGTGGCCTACGCCCTTGAGGCGGACCTCCGTCGGCAGGGTGTCGAGGCCGGCCGAGGCGCGGGCTCGGGTGAGCGCGCCGGTGGTGAGGCCGTCGAGGGCGGTGCCGGGGTCGATGTGCGGTTCGAGGCGGAGCCGTACCCGGGCGCGGGGTGCGCCGCGGCGCCCGGTGAGCCGTACGTCGGCCCGGTCGACGCCGTCCAGCCGGCCGGCGTCCGCGGCGAACGCGTCCTCCAGGGCCCGGCCGCGCAGTACGGCGCCCTCGCCGTCGCCGGTGTCGACGAGGACCTCGGCGAGCCGGCGGCGGCGCACCACCGCGACCAGCCACCACAGGGCGAGCAGCAGCAGGACCGCGAGCGCGGCGATGACCACCGGCCACCACCAGCCGGCCTCCCGCCACCTGGTCCGCTCGGCGTCGCTGAGCAGCACGTCGTGACGTCCGTCGTGGATCCACCAGGAGGGTGCGGGCGCCCCGAGCCCGACGGCGAGCACCGAGCCGCCGAGGGCCAGCAGGACGAGGCCGGCGAGCGCGAGCAGCACCCGGTTCACGGTTCTGAGCACGGTGGTCACCCCTTCCGTCCGGGCCGCCGCACCTTCACCGACAGGCGCGGCTGCCGGGCCAGGCCCAGCCCCCGCACCGTGTCGCCGAGCGCGGTGTCCAGATCGGCGCGTACGTCGTCCAGTTCACGGAAGTGCGACACCGCGCGCACCTTGGCCTTGGACCGGCGGGTGCGGACCTTCGCCGACTGCACCCCGGCGACCTCCACGGCCCGGTCGCGCAGCACCGCCGCGGCGGCGTCCCGGTGCAGTCCGGCGCGGACGTCGGGGTGGGTGCGGCGCATCGGCAGGACGGACCGCAGGCCGGGGGTGAGGGCCAGCAGGAGCAGCCAGAGGCCGAGGGCGGCGGCGATCCCCGCGCCGACCAGCACCCAGGTGTCGTCCAGGGGCCGCCGCGCGAGCTGCCGGGCGAGTTCGCGGCGCCAGCTCATGCCGGGCCGGTCGGCGCGCACGGCGACGACGTCGTACAGGAACAGACCGGCGAGGGCGAGCAGCAGCAGGGCGACGAGGCCGGCGGGCAGGCGCCGCGCGGACCAGAACCGGTGGGCCCGGCCGGCGCCGCCCGGCGGCGGTTGCGGCCGCGGGCCGGGCTCCTTCTCCAGGACCGGCGGCCGGGCGGTGCTGCCCTGCGGCCCAGCGGGCTCAGCGGGCTCAGCGGGTTCGCTCATCGCGTCCTTCCCTCGGCCGCGCCGTACTCCGCCGCCGGGTGCAGCCGCTCCACCCGCACGGTGACCTCCGGCACCTTCATCCCCGTCAGCGTGCTCACCCGCTCGGCGACCCGGTGCCGTACCCGGCCGCAGCGGGCCCCGACGTCGCAGGGGTAGTCGAGTTCGAGGTGAACGCGGACCCGGGCGGCGCCGTGGCGCACCACGACGCGCGCGTGCGGGCGCGCGGCGTCCGGCGGCAGCTCGCCCACCGCTTCGCGCGCCGCCTGGGCGGCCACCTTGGCGACGACCCGGTCGGTGATCCGCGTGGCGCCGCGCTCGCCGGGCGGTACGGCGTCCCGGGCCGCGCGCGGCTCAGCGGCGGCGCTGCTCACGCCGGTCACCGTCGGCGGTCGTCACGGGCGCGGAAGAAGTCGCCCAGTTCCAGATCGCCCTCCAGGAACCGGCCGACGACGAAGCCGACGGCGCCCAGGGCCGCCACCAGCAGGAAGGCGCCGAATCCGCCGAAGTACCCGGCGAAACCCAGCGCCACGCCGGCGATCATGCCGACCACGGCCATGTTCATGGTGCGCTCTCCTCAGTCCGGGACGGTGCGGGCCGGGTCACTGGATCCGCGGCTCCGGCTGCTCCTCGTCCGCTTCGTCCGGCAGTTTGACGTCGCTGACCGCGATGTTGACCTCGACGACCTCCAGGCCGGTCATCCGCTCCACCGCCGCGACGACGTTCTCCCGCACGTCGCGGGCGACGTCGGCGATCGACACGCCGTACTCGACGACGATCTCCAGATCGAGCGCGGTCTGCTTCTCGCCGACCTCGGCCTTCACGCCGCGCGTCACGCCCGACTTGGAGCCGCCGGGCACCCGGTCCCGTACGGCGCCGAAGGTGCGCGACATGCCGCTGCCCATGGCGTGCACACCCGCCACGTCGCGGGCCGCCATGCCGGTGATCTTCTCCACCACGCCGTCGGCGATGATGGTCCGGCCGCGGCTGCCGGGGTCCCCGCCGCCGCGCCTGACCGACTGTCCCTTGCTCAGTCCCTCGGCCCCGATGTCCTGTCCGGGCCGGCTGCGTTCCGTGGTCTCACTCATCGCCGTACGTCCCTTCCGGTCGTCGTCCTGTGACCCACGTTAAGCGTGGTTGCGCACGCGCGCGCCAGGGATGCGGCAGGCTGGAGGAATGACGACGGCCGACCGGTGGGCACGGACAGTTCGGGAGCAGTTGGGGCTGGGCAGGTTCCTGCCCCTGGGCACTCCGGCGGACGGGGCCTGGATCGCCGAACGGGCGGCGCGCGAGGTGCTGCTGACCGCGGTGGCCGGCCTGCCGGGCGTACGCCTGGACCGGCTGCGCCTCGCGCTCGCCGACCCGGACGCCGCGCCCGGGCCCGCCGTACCGGCGCCGCCGAGCGCCCTGCCGCCGGGGCCGTTGCGGATGACGGCCGACCTGGCGGCGACCGCGGCCGACCCCTTGCCGGTCACCGCCGAGCGGGTCCGCGCCACCCTGGCGCAGGCGGCGTCGCTCCGGCTCGGCCTGACGGTCGGTGAGGTGGACCTGCGGGTGACCGCGCTGCTCGACAGGGACCCGGAACCGGAGCGGCCGGCGGCGTCGCCGGAACGGCAGCCGGAGGCGGGGGCCGGGCAGGACGGTGACGAGGACCGGGCGGGCCGGGCGGTGCTGGCGGTGGCGGGCGTGACCCGGCTGACCGGCGTGCTCGGCCGTCCCGTGCACGTGTCCGCGCCGGACGCGCCGGAGCAGGGCGCGGTGCTGCCCCGGCGGCACGTGCGGGTGGAGTGCGCGGTGGGCGCGGAGCACCGCACGGTGGAGGTGGCCCGGCGCGTGCGCGCCGCGGTGGCGGACGCGGTGGCCGACCGGCCGTCCGTGGCGGTGCTGGTGACTGCCGTCGACTGACGCGGGGGCCGGGTGCCGGGTCCGGGTGCCGGGTCCGGGTGCCGGGTCCGGGCGTCGGGTCCGGGCGTCGGGTCCGGGCGTCGGGTGCGTCGGGGCTGGTCGCGCAGTTCCCCGCGCCCCTGAGGGACGGCCGGCGCACGCGCCCTTCACGGACCCGTTACTCGCCGAGCCCTGCCAGGTCCCGCAGTCGGCGGGCTTGGGACGCGCGTTCGGCGGTGCGCTGGGTTTCCAGGTCTCGGGAGAGGGCGCCCTGGAGCAGGGCCTTGGTCTCGATCACCGCGTCGCGCGGCGCGGCCAGGACGGCCGACGTCAGGTCGCGCACGGCGTCCGCCAGCTGGTCCGCGGGCACGGCGATGCTGGCCAGCCCGCTGTGCACGGCCTCCTCGGCCAGGACGAACCGTCCGGTCACGCAGATCTCCAGGGCGCGCGCGTACCCGACCAGGCCGACGAGCGGATGGGTGCCCGTCAGGTCGGGGACGAGACCGAGCGAGGTCTCGCGCATGGCGAACTGCACATCATCGGCGACCACCCGCAGGTCACAGGCGAGGGCGAGCTGGAAACCCGCCCCGATGGCGTGCCCCTGCACGGCGGCGACCGTCAGGATGTCGCTGCGCCGCCACCAGGTGAACGCCTCCTGGTACTCGGCGATGGCCGCGTCCAGCTCGGCGTCGCTGCCGCGCGCGAGGTCCAGGAACGACGGTTCGCCGTCGAAGCCCTCGGGCGTGAACGCCTGCCGGTCGAGCCCTGCCGAGAACGACTTGCCCTCGGCCCGCAGGACGACGACCCGCACGGAGCCCGGCAGCCGCCGCCCCGCCTCGGTGAGCGCCCGCCACAGAGCGGGGCTCTGCACGTTGCGCTTGGCCGGGTTGGTCAGCGTCACCGTGGCGATCGCGTCGTCGACGGTGAGCCGTACGCCGTCCTGGTCGAGTACGGGGTCCTGTGCAGCCATGAGGCGCCTCCGATGGGTGCGGTCGGCCTGTGTGCCGTACGGACACCCGTACAGCGCACTTAAGTGACTGCACAGTAACCACCCGGTCGGTCATACCTCCGACCGGGTGGCCACCATCGAAGAGCCGAGGGGCCGCCCGGGGGGAAATCAGGCCGACGTGGCCTTCTTGCCCCGGGTCGCCCCGCCACGCCCTCGCAGCGTGACGCCCGACTCACTGAGCATGCGGTGCACAAAGCCATACGAGCGGCCGGTCTCCTCGGCCAACGCCCGGATGCTCGCACCGGCGTCGTACTTCTTCTTCAGGTCTGCCGCGAGCTTGTCGCGCGCGGCGCCGGTCACCCGGCTGCCCTTCTTCAGAGTCTCGGCCACCCGTGCCTCCTCATGGGAAGTGCGCTCTGGTTCTCCTCATGATCACCCCTCCGGGCCCCGATGGCCACCCATTCGGCAAGGTCGATGAGACAAGGATGTGACGACAGGAGCGCGTCCCCACAAGCGGAATCACGAATTCCAAGATCTCGCGTCCGTACACCCGAACGGGTTCCCCGGCGAAGTTCCTGGTCAGAAAGGTGAAACGGCCGAGCACCCGGGGACGGGCGGCTCGGCCGTGAAATCGATGTATGACACACCTCGGTACGAGGAGATCTCACACAGATGGTGGATCACGGATCGGCCGAATGATCCATACGCCGTGGATCATCCATTCGATCAAGCAAGGAAGACGGTCGGAGAAAAGACGACGATCAGGCCAGCGCGACGAGATCCGCGTAGTCGGCGCCCCAGAGGTCCTCGACGCCGTCGGGCAGCAGGATGATCCGCTCCGGCTGGAGCGCCTCGACGGCGCCCTCGTCGTGGGTGACGAGGACGACGGCGCCCTTGTAGGTGCGCAGCGCGCCGAGGATCTCCTCGCGGCTGGCCGGGTCGAGGTTGTTGGTGGGCTCGTCGAGCAGCAGCACGTTGGCCGAGGAGACCACCAGGGTGGCCAGGGCCAGACGGGTCTTCTCACCGCCGGAGAGGACTCCGGCCGGCTTGTCGACGTCGTCGCCGGAGAACAGGAACGAGCCGAGCACCTTGCGGACCTCGACCAGGTCCATGTCGGGCGCGGCGGAGCGCATGTTCTCCAGGACCGTGCGCTCGGGGTCGAGGGTCTCGTGCTCCTGCGCGTAGTAGCCGAGCTTGAGGCCGTGGCCCTCGACCACCTTGCCGGTGTCGGGCTTCTCGACCCCGCCCAGCAGGCGCAGCAGGGTGGTCTTGCCGGCGCCGTTGAGGCCGAGGATGACGACCCGGGAGCCCTTGTCGATGGCCAGGTCGACGTCGGTGAAGATCTCCAGGGAGCCGTACGACTTCGACAGGCCCTCGGCGGTCAGCGGGGTCTTGCCGCAGGGCGCGGGCTCGGGGAAGCGCAGCTTGGCGACCTTGTCGGACTGCCGGACCGCCTCCAGGCCGCTGAGCAGCTTGTCCGCGCGGCGGGCCATGTTCTGCGCGGCGACCGTCTTGGTGGCCTTGGCGCGCATCTTGTCGGCCTGCGAGTGCAGGGCGGCGGCCTTCTTCTCGGCGTTGGCGCGCTCGCGCTTGCGGCGTTTCTCGTCGGCCTCGCGCTGCTGCTGGTAGAGCTTCCAGCCCATGTTGTAGACGTCGATCTGGGAGCGGTTGGCGTCCAGGTAGAACACCTTGTTCACGACCGTCTCGACCAGGTCGACGTCGTGGGAGATCACGATGAAGCCGCCGCGGTAGGTCTTGAGGTAGTCGCGCAGCCAGATGATCGAGTCGGCGTCGAGGTGGTTGGTCGGCTCGTCGAGCAGGAGCGTGTCGGCGTCCGAGAAGAGGATGCGGGCCAGCTCGATACGGCGGCGCTGACCGCCGGAGAGGGTGTGCAGAGGCTGGCCGAGCACCCGGTCGGGCAGGTTGAGCGCGGCGGCGATGGTGGCGGCCTCGGCCTCGGCGGCGTACCCGCCCTTGGTGAGGAACTCCGTCTCCTGGCGCTCGTACTGGCGCAGGGCCTTCTCGCGGGTGGCGCCCTGGCCGTTGGCGATGCGCTGCTCGTTCTCCCGCATCTTGCGGATCAGGACGTCCAGGCCGCGGGCGGAGAGGATGCGGTCGCGGGCGAGCACGTCGAGGTCGCCGGTGCGGGGGTCCTGCGGGAGGTAGCCGACCTCGCCGGAGCGGGTGATGGTGCCGGCGGCGGGGATGCCCTCACCGGCCAGGCACTTGGTGAGGGTGGTCTTGCCGGCGCCGTTGCGGCCGACCAGGCCGATGCGGTCGCCCTTGGCGACGCGGAAGGTGGCGCTCTCGATGAGGACACGGGCACCGGCGCGCAGCTCGATACCGGAGGCGGAGATCACGGACAGACTCCAGGGCGGTTGGGTGGCGGGAGGGGGCGGCTGAGGACGTGCCCGCCGTCTAATGCGCGAGGAGAATGGCCATGGGGCCAGTCTAACGGTGCCGTGCAACCACTTTTCCCTGCGTCGGAAGAGGGCGCGGGAGGCACGGCACGGAGGCCCACGCGGAGCTGGTGCGAGAGGGAGAGGGGGGATGGGGGACGGGGGATGGGGGCCGGGGGCCCAACGGGGGGTGTACGTCGGACCACCTGGCCCGGGGCCGCGCGGCGTTCAGCTGCCCCCGGTGTGCACCTGGAAGGCGGCCCGGCGCACGGCCTTGGCCAGCGCCGGGTCGGGGTGCGCGGCGGCCAGCGCCACCAGGACCTGCACGGTCCGGGGGTGCCCGACGGCCCGTACCTCGTCCAGCAGCATCGGGACAGTGGGCTGGATCGCGGACTCCAGGTGGCGTACGAGCATCGGGGCCTCGCCGTGGTCGGCGACGGCGGCGGCGGTGTCGACCCACAGCCAGGTGGCCTCCTGGCGGGTGAGCACCTCGTGCGCGTCCTCCGGGTCGGCGCCGTCGTGCTCGGCCAGCCACAGCAGGGCGTACGGCCGCAGGGTCGGCTCGTCGGCCACGGCCCGCACGTCGGGTTCGGCGGGGGCGCCGACCACGCGCAGCGCCTCGAAGGCCAGGCCCCGCAGCAGGGCGTCCTCGCCGCGGGCGGCCTTGAGGAGTTCGGTGACGGCGCTGCCGACGGGGCGGGCGGCGAGCCAGGCGCGGTACTCGGCGCGGGCCGCGTTGGGGCGGAGCTGGGCGCAGCCGCGGAGCATGTCCTCGGCCGCCTGCTCGATGTTGCCGGCGGGGCTCTGCGCGGCGACGCAGATCTGCTCCAGCTTGACCCAGACCGCCCAGTTGCCGAGCGGGGTGAGGGTGGCCTGTCCGTCGCCGTAGGTGAGGGCGCCGACGGAGGCGAGGGCGCCGAGGGCCCAGTCCAGGAGCGGGTCGAGCGGGGTGTCGTCGTCCCCCGGCTGCTCCGGCTGCTCGGGCTGCTCGGGCAGGTCCGGCCGGGGGCCGTCGTAGGGGACCTCGCAGCGCTCGGTGCGCAGTTCGGTGACGCGCTGCTGGAGGAGGTCGAGGAGCTGGGCGACGGGTACCGGTCCGGCGGACAGCTGGAGGAAGGAGAGCACCTGGGGCATGGCCGAGACGACCTCGGCGACGGCGGCGGGCTCCTGGCCGGCGGGCTCGGGGTGGGCGAGCGACCAGGCGTCGAAGAGGGCGACCCAGCCGCGCAGTACGGCGCTGTCGTCGCGGTCCCAGGCGCGCAGCCGCCAGCCGGGGCGGGCGCTGTCGCCGTGCACCTCGACGAGTCCGGCGAGCCGGGCGATGTCCCAGTCGGCCTGCACCTGAGCCGTGGTCAGGCCCAGTTCCCGACCGGCGAGTTCGGCGGAGGCGACGGAGAGGGTGGCCTTGCCGTCGGTGGTCCCGCAGGCGCGGCCGGGGCCGAGGGCGGTGTCGGCCCAGCGGGCGACGCGGGCCGCGTCGGCCAGGACGGAGCGGGCCATGCGGGCCAGCTCCGACCGTGCGGGGGTGCCCTCCGGAGGGCGCGGCGCGGTGCGGCGCGGTGGCCGCTGGTTCATCGCTCTGGGGGCGGCGGCCAGGGGTCGCGGGCGGACGAGTCGGAGCCTGGAGTCGCGCGGGATACGGGACGTCACGGGTGCAGTCTTCCGGTTGACGGTCCGAAAACCCAAACGGAACGGCTCGACGGGTCACGGACAAGTCCGGTACGGGGGGGTCGACGGGCCTGGCGACAGGGGACCGGACCGATCGCGCCACCGGGCCCGCGGTCCCGGTAACGGAAGGGGTCGGAAGGGGTCGGCAGGGGTCGGAAGGGAACGGAAAAGGTCGGAACGGGGCGCGGAACGAGCGGGAGGGCCGCGTGAGGGCTACATCAGCGGGGTCAGGAAGCGGCGCAGGGCCTCTTCGTACCGGTCGGGAGCGGCGTTCCACATCGCGCCGTGCGCGGCGTTCGGGACGGTGTGGAGGGCGACCAGGCGGGGGTGGGCGTCGGCGAACCGGCGGGAGAGCTGCCAGGGGGCGACGGTGTCGGCCGGGCCGTGGAAGACGAGGGCCGGGACGTCGAGGCGGTCGGGGCCGGCGGCCCGCGCGGAGTCGAGTCCGGTGCGGCCCTGGGCGGCGCGGACCGCGAGCGGCAGCAGCGCGCCCGGCGTGCGGCCGGCCGCGGCGAGGGCGCGCACGGTCGTCTGCCAGTCGAGGACCGGGGAGTCGAGGACCAGCCCGGAGATCCGGTCGCGGTGCGCGGAGCGCGTGGCGGTGTGCAGGGCCATGGTGGCGCCGGTGGACCAGCCGAGCAGGACGACCCTGCGGGCGCCGTGACCGACGGCGTACCGGACGGCGGCGTCCAGGTCGCGCCACTCGGTCTCGCCGAAGTGGCGCAGGCCGTCCGGCGGGCGGGGAGCGCCGACGTCGCCCCGGTAGGCGAGGGCCAGGAGCGGGAATTCGAGGCGGCTGAGCAGGCCCATGAGGTTCAGGGCGTGCTCCCGGGTGGTGCCCAGGCCGTGCACCGCGATGATCCAGGTGCCGCGGGCGCCCGGCAGGAACCAGGCGGGCAGCGCGCCGAGGTCGCCGGGGACCTCGACGTCGGTGTGGACCAGGCCCAGGGCGGTGCCCGGGTCGCCGACGTACAGGTTGGCGGTGAGCCAGGCCTTGTCGCCGGGGCCCAGGGTGCCGTGCGTGACGCCTTCGAGGCGGCGTACGACGGTGTCGGCCGGGTGCTGGGCGCCGGGCAGGACGGGACCCACGACGGCGTGCGAGCCGTCGCCGGCCAGTCCGTACCGGCCCGGCCGCAGCGTGGCCAGGTGCCGGGTGAGGGTGATCTGTCCGGCCGCGGTGCCGTGCACCGTGAGCCGGGGCTCGGTGGGCAGGGGGCGGCCGGGCGTCGCCTTGAGGGCGGCGTCGCTGGCGAGGCGGCCGGCGGCGACGCTCGCGGCGCCGGCTGCCAGGGCCGCGGTGACGGCGGCGGTCGTTGCGGTGACGGTGCGCACAGCTCCCAGTTTCCCGGCGTGCTCCGCCGTAAGCCACCGGAAGGACGGCTCGGGGTGACGGACGGGTCACCCGCACCCGCCACCCGGCCGTACGGCCCCGGCCGTCACCGCGTCCCACCACCACCGGCCCGGCCGCCCGACCGTCACCACGTACCGCCACCCCCGGCCCGCCCTCCCGGCCGTCACCACATCCCGCCACCCCGACCCGGCCACCCCGGCCCGCCGCCACATCCCGCCACCCCCGGCCCGCCCTCCCGGCCGTCACCACATCCCGCCACCGCGACCCGGCCACCCCGGTCCGCCGTCCCGCCCGGATTCCCGGCTCGCCGCCTCAGCCCCGCTGCCCGTAGCCGCGCAGCCGCTGCGCCACTTCCTCGACCTGCCCCTCCGTCAGCAGGGACGGGGTCAGGCCGGGGACGGAGGAGGCGGTCAGCCACAGGCGGCACATCCACTCGAGCTGGGCGGTGCGGTCGTAGGCCTGGTCGAGGGAGGAGCCGTACGTGAGCGTCCCGTGGTTCCTCAGGAGGCAGCCGGACCGGCCGTCGAGGGCGCGGAGCATGTTCTCGGCCAACTCGTCGGTGCCGTACGTCGCATACGGGGCGACCCGGACGGGTCCGCCGAGGGCCGCGGCCATGTAGTGCACCAGCGGCAGCTCCGGTACGAGGGTGGAGACCGCCGTCGCGTGCACGGCGTGGGTGTGGACGACCGCGCGGGCGTCGGTGTGCCGGTAGACCGCGAGGTGCATGGGCAGTTCGCTGGTCGGGACGAGCGTGCCGAGCACCTGTCGCCCGTCCGGGTCCACGCCGGTGACGTCGTCCGGCGTGAGCCGGTCGTACGGCACGCCCGAGGGCGTGACCAGCACGGTGTCGCCGACCCGGACCGAGACGTTGCCGGAGGTGCCGACCACGAGGCCGTCGGCGACCGTGCGCCGGGCGGCGGCCACCAGTGCCTCCCAGGCGCGCGCCTCCTCCGGGCGTACACATCTCCCCCGCGACTCCCGCACGACCCCGCCTCCTCCCGGGCGTCCCGTACGCCCCAATGGTCCCGCCGCCGACCGGCGCTGCGGCGATCCTGCCAGGCGGGCCGGCAGGCCGGGGCACTGTAGGACGGAAGCCGGACCTCCGGGAGGGGGCATATCGTGGCAAATCACCCCCGCCCTTCTCTTGGCCGGAGATCGGTGAGCGTTCGACGATCTTCGCGTACGCTCGGGCTGGTTTGTCATGCACGTTGCCATTTCGGGGGATTTCCGGGGGGAATCATGGCCCGTGACCGCACCCGCCTCATACCGTCCCAGCTCGCACCGTCCCGCCTTACACCGTCCCGCCCCACACCGTCCGGCCGCGGCCGGCTGCTCGCGGCCTGCGCCGCCGCGCTCGCCCTCGGCGGGGCCGCGCTCACCGAGGCGCCCGCCTCGGCCGCGACCGGCCTGCCGAAGGGGCACGACGTCTCGTCCCACCAGAAGAGCGTCGACTTCGGCCGGGCCAGGGCGAAGGGCGCGACGTTCGCCTACGTCAAGGCCACCGAGTCGCACACCTACCGCAACCCCTACTTCGAGGAGCAGTACGACGGCGCGCGCCGGGCGGGCCTGATCCGCGGCGCCTACCACTTCGCGCTGCCGCACCGGTCCTCGGGCCGCACCCAGGCGGCGTACTTCGTGCGCCACGGCGGCGGCTGGCGCGCCGACGGCCGCACCCTGCCGCCCGCGCTGGACATCGAGTACAACCCGTACGACAAGAAGAGGAAGTGCTACGGGCTGAGCAAGGCACGGATGACGGCCTGGATCGACTCGTTCAGCGACGAGGTGAGGCGGCTCACGGGCCGCCGACCGGTGATCTACACCACCACGCACTGGTGGAAGACGTGCACCGGGAACAGCCGCGCCTTCGCCGCGGACCACCCCCTGTGGATCGCCCGCTACGACGCGCCGAGCGCGGGCGAACTGCCGGCCGGCTGGGCGTCGTACACGTTCTGGCAGTACGACAACGCCGGTCCGCTGCCGGGCGACCAGAACGTGTTCAACGGGTCCCTCGCCCGGCTGAAGACGTTCGCCGCGGGCGGCTGAGGCCGGAGGGGTGCGGGCAGGGGGCGGTGACTCCGATTCCGGACACCACCGCGCCCCTCCCAGTTCATCTTCCGTTCACCCTGGTTACCTACGTTCGACCAGCCAATGACCTCGAACGATTGCCTGGGTAAATGGAAAGCTTCTCGCTGATCCTCGCGATTGTGGTGGTGACCGCACTCGCGTTTGATTTCACGAACGGTTTCCACGACACCGCGAACGCGATGGCGACGACCATTTCGACCGGTGCGCTCAAGCCCAAGATCGCGGTGGCCATGTCCGCCGTACTGAATCTGGTGGGCGCCTTCCTCTCCGTGGAGGTCGCCAACACGATCTCCAAGGGTCTCGTCGACGAGACCGGCATCCGTCCCGAGGTCATCTTCGCCGCCCTGGTCGGCGCGATCCTCTGGAATCTGCTGACCTGGCTGGTCGGGCTGCCGTCCAGTTCCTCGCACGCCCTCATGGGCGGTCTGATCGGCGCCGCGATCGCCTCGGCGGGGGTCGGCGCGGTCCACGGCGACGTCCTCGTCACCAAGGTGCTGCTCCCGGCGATCGCCGCCCCCGTGGTGGCGGGCGTCGCGGCGCTGGTCGCCACCCGGCTGATGTACCGGCTGGGCCGCAAGGCCGACGGCAAGGCCGCCGACAAGGGGTACCGCGTCGGCCAGATCGCCTCGGCCGGGCTGGTCTCGCTGGCGCACGGCACCAACGACGCGCAGAAGACGATGGGCATCATCACCCTCGCCCTGGTGGCGGGCGGCGCCCTCACCCCCGACTCCGACCCGCCCCTGTGGGTCATCCTCTCCGCGGGCCTGGCCATCGCGCTCGGCACCTACCTCGGCGGCTGGCGCATCATCCGCACCATGGGCAAGGGCCTGACCGACCTCCAGCCGCAGCAGGGCTTCGCCGCCCAGACCAGCGCGGCGACGGTCATCCTGGCCTCCTCCCACCTGGGCTTCTCGCTCTCCACCACGCACTCCGTCTCCGGTTCGGTGATGGGCGCCGGCCTCGGCCGCAAGGGCGGTGTGGTGCGCTGGTCGACGGCGACGCGGATGTTCGTCGCCTGGGGGCTGACGCTGCCGGCCGCGGCCCTGGTCGCCGCACTCGCCGAGTGGGTCTGCGGGCTCGGCGACTGGGGCACGGCGCTCGTCGCGGTGCTGCTGGTCGCGGCCAGCTTCGCGATCTGGCGGATCTCCCGGCGCGAGGTCGTCGACCACACCAACGTCACCGACGCGGAGGACGGCGTCGCGGAGCCGGCCGGTGTGGTGACCGCCGCGGTGGCCGCCGTGGCGCCGCCCCCGGTGGGCACCCCGGCCGACGGACTTCCGGCGACCGACGGCCTTCCGGCGACCGAAGGACTTCCGGTGGCCGAAGGGCTTCCGGTGGCCGAAGGGCTCGCGGTGACCGACGGGCTCTCGGCCACCATCCCGGCCCAGCCGTCCGAGGCCCCCGACGCCCCGGCCGCCCGTTCGGCCGCCACCCCCGTCTGAGCCGGTCCCGTCCGGACATCAGGAGAAGACCGGACATCAGGAGAAGAGAAGCACGATGAAGATCGACTGGGCAGCCCTCGGCTCCGTCTTCGGGGTCGGCCTCGTGGCCACCGTCGCCCTGGTGGCCCTGTTCACCCTCGGCATCGCCGGCCTGTCCCGCCAGGAGCGGGCCGCCGAGCGGGGCGGTTCCGCCGGCCTCGCGGTCACCGGCGCGTACGTGTGCTTCGCGGCGTGCGCGGCGGCGGTGGCGTACGGGATCTATCTGATCGTGGCCTGACGCCCCCTCCCCCCTCCCCCGCTCCCCCTCCCCCGCTTCCCCGCCTCCCTTGTCGCCGCCCTGCCGGGCGCCCTGCGGGTGCTTCCGGCAGGGCGGCTTCGTGTCCGCACCCCGTACCCCGCGTGTGGGCCTCAGCACACTCCCCCCGTGCAGGTCAACGGCAAGTTGACGGGCGTTCTCGGCCCGTGGTGGACTTCCGGGGCCATGTACGGCGGCAGGAGAGGAAGCCCGGTGCGAATCCGGCGCGGTCCCGCCACTGTGACCGGGGAGCACTCCCCGGGAGTCAGGAACTCTCACCGCCGGTCTCGTCGAACCAGGGCGTGGACACCCTGAGTGAGGACATAACGCGATGCTCGGCTGCCGTTCGGACCGCAGGCCCGGTTCCCCCTCCCCCCGCGTGACCGGCTGAACTCCCGTGCGTGCCGGACGCGTCTTCGCGTACGGCGCCGCCGCCGGCCTCCTCAGTGACCTGCTCCTCGGCGACCCCCGCCGCGGGCATCCGGTCGCCGTGTTCGGCCGTGCCGCCGGTGCCGTGGAACAACTGCTGTGGCGTGACCACCGGGGCCGGGGCGCCCTGCACACCGCCGTATGCGCCGGTGGCGCCGTCGCCCTCGGTGCCGTCGCCGCCCGTGCCGTACGCCCCTGCCCCGCCGCCTCCGTCGCGCTGACGGGCGCCGCCACCTGGGCCGTGGTCGGCGGGACCTCGCTGGCCCGGGAGGCTTCCGCGATCGGGCGGGCGCTGGAGGCCGGGGACGTGGCAGGGGCCCGGGCCCGGCTGCCGCACCTGTGCGGGCGGGACCCGCAGGCCCTGGACGCCGACGGGATCGCCCGGGCGGTGGTGGAGTCCGTCGCCGAGAACACCTCCGACGCGGTGGTGGGCGCCCTGGTGTGGGGCGCCGTGGCCGGGGTCCCCGGGCTGCTCGGCTTCCGTGCCGTCAACACCCTCGACGCCATGGTCGGACACAAGTCGCCCCGCTACCGGCGCTACGGCTGGGCCTCGGCCCGGCTCGACGACGTGGCCGGCTGGCCGGGCGCCCGGCTGACCGCCGCACTGGCCACGGCGGCCGGGGGCGACCCGCGGGGTGCCGTACGGGCCTGGCGGGCCGACGCCGGCCGGCACCCGAGCCCCAACGCCGGGCCGGTCGAGGCGTCCTTCGCGGGCGCCCTCGGGGTGCGGCTGGGCGGAACCCTGTCCTACGGCGGCCGGGTGGAGCACCGGCCCGTGCTCAACGGGGCCGCCGGACGCGCCGTGCGGGTCGCCGACATCGACCGCGCGGTACGGCTGTCCCGGCGCGTGAGCTGGCTCGCGCTGGGCGTGTGCGCGGGCGCACGGATCGTGGGAGCGCGACTGAGGAAAGGACGTACGGCATGAACGGCGGTCTGCTCGTCGCCGGTACCACCTCCGACGCCGGGAAGAGCGTCGTGACCGCCGGGATCTGCCGGTGGCTGGTGCGGCAGGGCGTGAAGGTGGCGCCGTTCAAGGCGCAGAACATGTCCCTCAACTCGTTCGTGACGCGGGAGGGCGCCGAGATCGGGCGGGCGCAGGCCATGCAGGCGCAGGCGTGCCGCGTGGAGCCGACCGCGCTGATGAACCCCGTCCTGCTGAAGCCGGGCGGCGAACAGAGCAGCCAGGTCGTGCTGCTGGGCAGGCCGGTCGGTGAGATGAGCGCCCGCGGCTACCACGGCGGGCGGCAGCAGCGGCTGCTCGGCACCGTGCTGGAGTGCCTGGCCGAGCTGCGGGGCACGTATGACGCGGTGATCTGCGAGGGGGCGGGCAGTCCGGCCGAGATCAACCTGCGCCGGACCGACATCGTGAACATGGGCATCGCGCGGGGTGCCGGGCTGCCCGTCCTCGTCGTCGGGGACATCGACCGCGGCGGGGTCTTCGCCTCGTTCTTCGGCACGGTGGCGCTGCTGGCGCCCGAGGACCAGGCGCTGGTCGCCGGGTTCCTGGTGAACAAGTTCCGGGGCGACGTCTCGCTGCTGGAACCGGGGCTGGAGATGCTGCGCGGGCTCACCGGGCGGCCCGCGTACGGCGTGCTGCCGTACCGGCACGGGCTCGGCATCGACGAGGAGGACGGGATGGCGGTGTCGCTGCGCGGCGCCGTCCGGGAGTCCCGGGTCACCGCCCCCGTCGGCGAGGACGTGCTGCGGGTCGCCGTCTGCGCGGTCCCCCTCATGTCCAACTTCACGGACGTCGACGCGCTGGCCGCCGAGCCGGGCGTCGTCGTGCGGTTCGTGGACCGGCCGGAGGAGCTGGCCGACGCGGACCTCGTCGTCGTGCCGGGGACGCGGGGGACGGTCCGGGCGCTTCAGTGGCTGCGGGAGCGGGGACTGGCGGACGCCCTGGCGCGCCGGGCCGCCGAGGGCCGGCCGGTGCTCGGTGTCTGCGGCGGGTTCCAGCTCCTCGGCGAGCACATCGAGGACGACGTCGAGTCGCGCGCCGGGCACGTCGACGGGCTCGGCGTGCTGCCCGTGCGGGTGCAGTTCGCCCGCGAGAAGACGCTCACCCGGCCGGTGGGCGAGGCCCTCGGGGAGCGGGTGGAGGGGTACGAGATCCATCACGGGGTCGCCTCCGTGGAGGGCGGCGAACCCTTCCTCGACGGCTGCCGGGTCGGGCAGACCTGGGGCACGCACTGGCACGGTTCGCTGGAGTCGGACGGGTTCCGGCGGGCGTTCCTGCGCGAGGTGGCCGCCGCCGCGGGCCGCCGCTTCGTGCCGGCCCCCGACACCTCGTTCGCCGCGCTGCGCGAGCAGCAGCTCGACCGGCTCGGCGACCTGATCGAACAGCACGCGGACACGGACGCGCTGTGGCGGCTCATCGAGTCCGGCGCGCCACAAGGACTGCCCTTCATTCCACCGGGAGCGCCCGTATGAGCACTGTCTTGTTGTTGTCGACCGCCGACACGGATCTGCTGGCGGCCCGCGCCGCCTCCGGTGCCTCGTACCGGATCGGCAACCCCACCCGGGTCGACGTCCGGGAGGAGCTGCCCGCGCTGGTCGACGGCGCGGACCTGGTCGTCGTACGGCTGCTCGGCGGGAAGCGGGCCTGGGAGGACGGGCTGGCCGCGCTGAAGGCGTCCGGGCTGCCGACCGTGCTGCTCGGCGGGGAGTCCGTGCCGGACGCGGAGCTGATGGCGGAGTCGTCGGTGCCGGCCGGCGTGGTCGCGGAGGCGCTGCGCTACCTGGTCGAGGGCGGCCCGGACAACCTCACCCAGCTCGCCCGGTTCCTCTCCGACACCGTGCTGCTGACCGGCGAGGGCTTCGACGAGCCGCGGAAGATGCCGGAGTACGGCGTCCACGGCGACCGCCCGTACGCCGAGGGCCGCCCGACCGTCGGCGTGCTCTTCTACCGGGCCCACGAACTGAGCGGCAACACCGCCTTCGTGGACACCCTGTGCGACGCGATCGAGGCGAAGGGCGCCAACGCGCTCCCCGTGTACTGCGGTTCGCTGCGCGGCGCCGACGCCGGGCTGTACGAGCTGCTGGGCCGGGCGGACGCCCTGGTCGCCACCGTCCTCGCGGCCGGCGGCACGCACGCCTCGCAGGCGTCGGCCGGCGGTGACGAGGAGGCGTGGGACATCGGCGCGCTCGCCGACCTGAACGTGCCGGTGCTGCAAGGGCTCTGCCTCACCTCGTCGAAGGCGGCCTGGGAGGCGTCCGACGCCGCCCTCTCCCCCATGGACGCGGCGATGCAGGTCGCCATCCCGGAGTTCGACGGGCGCCTGGTCACGGTGCCGTTCTCCTTCAAGGAGCAGGGACCGGACGAAGTGCCGGTGTACGTGGCCGACCCCGAGCGGGCCGGGCGGGTCGCCGGGATCGCCGTACGGCACGCGGCTCTGGGGCACAAGGCGAACGCGGAGAAGAAGCTGGCGCTGGTCTTCACGGCGTACCCGACCAAGCACTCGCGGGTCGGCAACGCGGTGGGTCTGGACACGCCGGCGTCGGCGGTGCGGGTGCTGGACGCGCTGCGGGCGGCGGGCTACGCGGTCGACGGGTACCCCTCCGGCGGCGACGAGCTGATCCACCGGCTGATCGAGGCCGGCGGCCATGACGTGGAGTGGCTGACGGAGGACCAGTTGGCGGCGGCGCCCGCGCGGGTGCCGCTGGCGGACTACCGGGCGTGGTTCGAGACGCTCGACCCGTCGCTGAAGGAGGCGATGCTGGAGGCGTGGGGCGAGCCGCCGGGTTCGCTGTACGTGGACGGCGACGACATCGTGCTGGCGTCCCTCCAGTTCGGGAACGTGGTCGTGATGATCCAGCCGCCGCGCGGCTTCGGGGAGAACCC
This sequence comes from Streptomyces sp. NPDC090994, assembly GCF_044768905.1. Taxonomy (NCBI): domain Bacteria; kingdom Bacillati; phylum Actinomycetota; class Actinomycetes; order Kitasatosporales; family Streptomycetaceae; genus Streptomyces; species Streptomyces sp. NPDC090994. Next base: position 553,154 of record NZ_JBIVWS010000003.1, on the reverse strand, counting down.
GATCGCGATCTACCACGACCCCGACATGCCGCCGTCCCACCACTACCTGGCCGCCTACCGCTGGCTGGACCACAGCTTCGGCGCCGACGCGATCGTGCACATGGGCAAGCACGGCACGATGGAGTGGCTGCCGGGCAAGGGGCTCGGGCTGAGCGCCGGCTGCGCGCCCGACGCGGTGCTGGGCGACCTGCCGCTCATCTACCCGTTCATCGTCAACGACCCCGGCGAGGGCACCCAGGCCAAGCGGCGCGGCCACGCCACGGTCGTCGACCACCTGGTGCCGCCGATGGCCCGCGCCGACACCTACGGCGACCTGGCCAAGCTGGAGCAGCTGCTCGACGAGTACGCGCTCGTCTCCGACCTGGACCCGGCGAAGGCTCCGGCCGTGCGGGCGCAGATCTGGACCCTGGTCAAGGCGGCGGAACTCCACCACGACCTGCACGTGGACGACCAGCCGGACGACGACGCGTTCGACGAGTTCGTCATGCACATCGACGGCTATCTGTGCGAGATCAAGGACGTGCAGATCCGCGACGGCCTGCACATCCTGGGCGGCGGCCCGGTCGGTGAACCGCGCGTCAACCTGGTCCTCGCCGTGCTGCGCGCCTCCCAGGTGTGGGGCGGCCAGGCCAACGCCCTGCCCGGGCTGCGGGCGGCGCTGGCCGCGCACTTCGGGCTGGTGGAGAAGGAGCTGCTGGCCGAGCCGGGCGCCCCGGTGAAGGTGCCGGGGGAGCTGACCGAGCTGGTGGACGGTCCGGCCCGGACCGGCGCCGACGCGATCGACCTGCTGGAGCAGCTCTGCCGGCGGTTCGCGGAGGGCATGGAGGAGCGGGACTGGGCGGTGGCGGCCGTCCCCGGTCTGGTGCGGGAGGTGCTGGGCACCGGACTGCCCGAGGCGGTCGCCGTGCTGGAGTTCGCCTGCGTCGAGGTCGTGCCGCGGCTCGCCCGCACGACGGACGAGATCGGGCACATCCTGCGGGCGCTGGACGGCGGTTACGTACCGGCGGGGCCGTCCGGCTCGCCGACCCGCGGGCTGGTCAACGTCCTGCCGACCGGCCGGAACTTCTACTCCGTCGACCCCAAGGCGATCCCGTCCCGGCTGAGCTGGGAGGTGGGGCAGTCGCTGGCGGACTCCCTGGTCCAGCGGTACCTGACGGACACGGGTGAGTATCCGAAGTCGGTCGGCCTGACCGTGTGGGGCACGTCCGCGATGCGCACCCAGGGCGACGACATCGCCGAGATCCTGGCGCTGCTGGGCTGCCGCCCGGTGTGGGACGACGCCTCGCGCCGGGTGACCGGCTTCGAGGTGGTGCCGGTGAGCGAGCTGGGCCGGCCGCGCATCGACGTCACGGTCCGCATCTCGGGCTTCTTCCGGGACGCGTTCCCGCACGTGGTGGGGTTGATCGACGACGCGGTACGGGCGGTGGCGGAGCTGGACGAGCCCGCCGACGCCAACTACGTACGGGCGCACGCCGACGAGGACACCGCCGAGCACGGCGACCGGCGGCGCGCGACGGCCCGTGTCTTCGGTTCCAAGCCGGGGGCGTACGGCGCGGGTCTGCTGCCGCTGATCGACGCCCGCAACTGGCGCTCCGACGCGGACCTCGCCGAGGTGTACGCGGTGTGGGGCGGCTACGCCTACGGGCGGGGGCTGGACGGGCGGGCGGCCCGGGGGGACATGGAGACGGCGTTCCGGCGGATCGCCGTCGCCGCCAAGAACGTCGACACCCGCGAGCACGACCTCGTCGACGCCGACGACTACTTCCAGTACCACGGCGGCATGGTGGCGATGGTCCGGCACCTGACGGGCGCGAGCCCCGAGGCGTACGTCGGTGACTCCGCCACCCCCGACCAGGTGAAGACGCGGACGCTGGGCGAGGAGACGCACCGCGTGTTCCGTGCCCGGGTGGTCAACCCGCGCTGGATGGCGGCGATGCGGCGGCACGGCTACAAGGGCGCCTTCGAGATGGCGGCGACCGTGGACTACCTGTTCGGGTACGACGCCACGGCCGGGGTCGTGGACGACTGGATGTACGAGAAGCTCAGCGCCGAGTACGTCTTCGACCCGGAGAACCGGGACTTCATGAAGAAGTCCAACCCCTGGGCGCTGCGCGGGATCACGGAACGGCTGCTGGAGGCGGCCGACCGGGGGCTGTGGGCCGAGCCGGACGCTCAGACGCTGGAGCGGCTGCGTGCCACGTATCTGGAGCTCGAGGGCGACTTGGAGGGTGACGACCAGTGACCACGACCCCGTTCCCGTTCACGGCCGTCGTCGGCCAGGACGACCTGCGCCTCGCGCTGCTGCTGAACGCCGTCTCCCCGGCGGTCGGCGGCGTGCTGGTGCGCGGTGAGAAGGGCACCGCCAAGTCGACGGCCGTGCGGGCGCTGTCGGCGCTGATGCCGGGGGTGGACGTCGTCTCCGGGTGCCGTTTCTCCTGTGACCCCGGCTCCCCCGACCCGGCCTGCCCGGACGGGCCGCACCAGCCGGGGGCGTTCGAGTCGCGGCCGGCGCGGATGGTGGAGCTGCCGGTCGGGGCCTCCGAGGACCGGCTGGTCGGCGCGCTGGACATCGAGCGGGCGCTCTCGGAGGGCGTCAAGGCGTTCGAGCCGGGACTGCTGGCCGACGCGCACCGCGGCATCCTGTACGTCGACGAGGTCAACCTGCTCCACGACCACCTGGTCGACCTGCTGCTGGACGCGGCGGCGATGGGTGCCTCGTACGTCGAGCGCGAGGGCGTCTCCGTGCGGCATGCCGCGCGGTTCCTGCTGGTCGGGACCATGAACCCGGAGGAGGGCGAGCTGCGGCCGCAGCTCCTCGACCGGTTCGGGCTGACCGTCGAGGTCGCCGCCTCCCGCGAACCCGACCAGCGGGTGGAGGTCGTCCGGCGGCGGCTCGCCTACGACGACGACCCCGACGGTTTCGCGGCGCGCTGGGCCGACGAGGAGGCCGCCGTACGGGCGCGGATCGCGGCGGCGCGGGAACTGCTGCCGTCGGTACGGCTCGGGGACGGGGCGCTGCGGCAGATCGCGGCGACCTGTGCGGCGTTCGAGGTGGACGGGATGCGGGCCGACATCGTCATGGCGCGCACGGCGACCGCGCTGGCGGCGTGGGCCGGGCGGACCGAGGTGCTGGCGGAGGACGTGCGGCAGGCCGCGCTGCTGGCCCTGCCGCACCGGCGGCGGCGCAATCCGTTCGACGCGCCGGGGCTGGACGAGGACAAGCTCGACGAGACGCTGGAGGAGTTCGGCGGCCAGGACCAGGGCGACGGGGACGACGACCCCGACGGGCCCGGTGGTCCGGGCGGGGGCGGTGGGCAGCCGGCTCCCGAGGACGACGGTCCGCAGGGCGGTGACACCGCCGCGCGGCCCGAGGCCGGGGAGGGCGGCGAGCCGCAGCCGTCCGGTGGCGGTGGCGGCGAGCAGCAGCCCGCGCGGGCCGCGGAGCCGTTCCGTACCAAGGTGCTGAGCGTGCCCGGACTGGGCGAGGGGGCCGCCGGGCGGCGTTCGCGCGCGCGGACCGAGCACGGGCGGACCACCGGGGCCCGGCGGCCCCGGGGCGCGCTGACCAAGCTGCACCTGGCCGCGACCGTGCAGGCCGCGGCGCCGCACCAGCGGGCGCGGGGCCGGTCGGGGCCGGGGCTGGTGATCCGGCGGGACGACCTGCGGCAGGCGACGCGGGAGGGCCGCGAGGGCAACCTCGTGCTGTTCGTGGTGGACGCCTCCGGGTCGATGGCCGCGCGGCAGCGGATGAGCGCCGTGAAGGGGGCCGTGCTGTCGCTGCTGCTCGACGCCTACCAGCGGCGGGACAAGGTGGGGCTGGTGACCTTCCGGGGAACGGCGGCCGACGTCGCGCTGCCGCCGACCTCGTCGGTGGACGCGGCGGCGGCCCGCCTGGAGTCGCTGCCCACGGGCGGGCGCACGCCGCTCGCGGCCGGGCTGCTGCGCGCCCACGAGGTGCTGCGCGTGGAGCGGCTGCGGGACCCGGCGCGGCGGGCGCTGGTCGTGGTGGTGACCGACGGACGGGCGACCGGTGGTCCGGAGCCGGTGGCGCTGGCCGGGCGGGCGGCGCGGCTGTTCGCGGCCGACGGCGTCGCCTCCGTGGTCGTGGACTGCGAGGCGGGGCCGGTGCGGCTGGGGCTCGCCGGGCAGCTCGCGGGCGAGCTGGGCGGTACCGCCGTGACGCTGGACGAGCTGCGGGCGGACTCGATCGCCGGGCTGGTCAAGGACGTACAGGGAAACAGGAGGGCGGCCTGATGCCGCAGGGACAGCCGAGTGTGATTCCGGACGACGGCCTGACGACCCGGCAGCGGCGCAACCGGCCGCTGGTCGTCGTGCACACCGGGATCGGCAAGGGGAAGTCGACCGCCGCCTTCGGGCTGGCGCTGCGGGCCTGGAACCAGGGGTGGCCGATCGGGGTGTTCCAGTTCGTCAAGTCGGCGAAGTGGAAGGTCGGCGAGGAGAACGCGCTGCGGGTGCTGGGCGCCAGCGGCGAGGGCGGCTCCGTGGACTGGCACAAGATGGGCGAGGGCTGGTCGTGGGTCCAGCGTGACACGCACGGCGACAATGCGACCAACGAGGAGAAGGCCCGCGAGGGCTGGGAGCAGGTCAAGCGGGACCTGGCCGCCGAGACGTACAGGCTGTACGTGCTCGACGAGTTCGCCTACCCGATGCACTGGGGGTGGGTGGACACCGACGAGGTGGTGCAGGTGCTGCGGGACCGGCCCGGTACCCAGCATGTCGTGATCACCGGGCGGAACGCGCCGGAGAAGCTCGTGGAGTTCGCGGACCTGGTCACCGACATGTCCAAGGTCAAGCATCCGATGGACGCCGGGCAGAAGGGGCAGAGGGGCATCGAGTGGTGACCTCCTCCGTTCCCCGGCTGGTCATCGCCGCGCCCTCCTCGGGGAGCGGCAAGACCACCGTCGCCACCGGGCTGATGGCCGCGTTCGCCGCGCGGGGGCTGACCGTGTCCCCGCACAAGGTCGGGCCGGACTACATCGACCCCGGGTACCACGCGCTCGCCACCGGGCGCGTGGGACGCAACCTCGACGCCTACCTGTGCGGCGCGGAGCTGATCGCTCCGCTGTTCCTGCACGGGGCCGCCGGGTGCGACCTCGCGGTCGTCGAAGGCGTGATGGGGCTGTACGACGGGGCGTCGGGGGAAGGGGAGCTGGCGTCCACCGCGCACGTGGCCAAGCTGCTGCGGGCGCCGGTCGTGCTGGTCGTCGACGCGTCCGCGCAGGCGCGGTCGGTGGCGGCGCTGGTGCACGGGTTCGTCTCCTGGGACCCTCAGGTGCGGGTCGGGGGCGTGATCCTGAACAAGGTCGGGTCGGACCGGCACGAGGCTGTGCTGCGGGAGGCGTTGCAGTCGACCGGGGTGCCGGTGCTGGGGGCGCTGCGGCGGGCCGCGCCGGTCGGGGTGCCGTCTCGGCATCTGGGGCTGGTGCCGGTCGCCGAGCGGGGGAGCCAGGCTGTCGAGGCCGTCGACTCGATGCGGGTGCTGGTGTCCCAGGGATGTGATCTGGACGCCCTTGAGGCGCTCGCCCGGGCCGCCGGGCCGCTGCCAGGGGGCTCCGCCCCCTGGACCCCCGGGCCTTCGCCCGCCCACCACCCGCCCACGGAGAAGGTGCCGAAGGCCCGCGTCGCCGTCGCCGGCGGGGCCGCGTTCACGTTCTCCTACGCCGAGCACACCGAGCTGCTCACCGCCGCCGGAGCGGAGGTCGTGCCCTTCGATCCGCTGCGGGACGAGGAGTTGCCCGAGGGGACGGACGGGCTGGTGATCGGCGGGGGCTTCCCGGAGGTGTACGCCGCCGAGCTGTCCGCCAACGAGCCGCTGCGGAAGTCGGTCGCGCGGCTCGCGGAGCGCGGTGCTCCGGTGGCCGCCGAGTGTGCCGGGCTGCTGTACCTGTGCCGGGAGCTGGACGGAACGCCGATGTGCGGGGTGCTGGACGCCGCCGCGCGGATGGGCGAGCGGCTGACGCTGGGCTACCGGGACGCGGTGGCCGTCTCCGACAGCGCCCTGGCCGCCGCCGGGACGCGGATGCGGGGGCACGAGTTCCACCGGACGGTGGTCGAGCCGGGGGCCGGTGCGGCTCCGGCGTGGGGGACGCGAGCGCCCGAACGGCGCCTGGAGGGTTTTGTACAGCGGGGTGTGCACGCGAGCTATCTGCACACGCACTGGGCGTCCGAGCCCGGTGTCGCCCGTCGGTTCGTGGAGAGGTGCCGGACGTCATGAGCAACACGCTGACCGGAGTGGGAGTCGGTCCCGGCGACCCCGAGCTGGTGACCGTCAAGGGGGTCAACGCGCTGCGGGCCGCCGAGGTCGTCGTCGTACCCGTGATGGACACCGGCGAGCGGGGGCGGGCCGAGGCGACCGTCCTGCACTACGTGGCGCCGGAGAAGATCCGCCGCGTGGTGTTCGCGCTCAACGAGCGCAGTGACCGGGCGCGGCGGGAGGCCGCCTGGGACGCGGCCGGCGAGACGGTGGCCGGGCTGCTGCGCTCCCACGGCTCGGTCGCCTTCGCGACCATCGGCGACCCCAATGTGTACTCGACGTTCACCTACCTCGCCCAGACCGTCGCCGCGGCCGTGCCGGGGACGGTCGTGGAGACCGTCCCCGGGATCACCGCCATGCAGGACCTCGCGGCGCGGTCCGGGGCCGTGCTGACCGAGGGGACCGAGCCGCTGACGCTGGTGCCGGTCACCGCGGGGGCCGCCGTGCTGAAGGACGCGCTGAACGGGCCGGGGACGGTGGTGGCGTACAAGTTCGGGCGGCAGGCGGCCGAGGTGGCCGAGGCGCTGCGGGAGACCGGGCGGCTGGACGACGCCGTGTGGGGGTCGGCGCTGGGGCTGGCGGAGGAGTCGATCCGGCCGGCCGCCGCTCTCGACGGCACTCCCCTGCCGTACCTGTCGACGCTGATCGCGCCCGCGCGGCGGGACGGCGGGCGGGGCGGGAAACTGTGACCGGTTCCCCCGCGCTACTCGGCGATGCCGACCACCAGCCAGATGAACCCCGCCCCGGCGACCGTGCACAGCAGGGTCGAGCGGGCGGGGTGCTCGTGGTGGGCCTCGGGGAGGATCTCGGCGGCGGCGAGGTAGAGCAGGACGCCGCCGAAGAGGCCGAGATAGGCGCCGAGGGCCTGTTCCGGGATGGTGAACAGGAGGGTCGAGGCCGCGCCAAGCACGGGGGCGCAGGCGTCGGCGACCAGCATGGCGACGGCGCGGCGGCGGGCGTTGCCGTAGAGGCTGGTGAGTGTGTAGGTGTTGAAGCCGTCCGCGAAGTCGTGGGCGATCACCGCAAGGGCGACCGCCGTGCCCATGCCGCCGCCGACCTGGAAGGCCGCGCCGATCGCCACGCCGTCCATCGCGCTGTGCCCGACCATCGCCGCGGCGGCCGTCAGGCCCACCTCGGGCACGCGGTGGCCGTCCTCCTCGGCGCCGTGTGCGGCGCGGCGGGCGGCCAGCAGGCGTTCCACCAGGTGGGCCAGGAGAAAGCCGGCGACGAACAGCAGCAGGGCTTCCGGTACGCCGAACACCTCTCGGCCGGCCGCCTCCAGCGCCTCCGGCAGCAGGTCCAGGCCGACCACGCCGAGCATCAGGCCCCCGGCCAGGCCCAGCACCAGGTGGCGGCGGTCGGTCACGCGCTGTGCCGTCCAGCCGCCGGCCAGCGTCATCAGGAACGCGCCGAGCGCGACGAGGACCGCCATGTGCCCTTGCTATCCGATCGGCCCGCGTCCCCGCGCGTCCGACAGCGGCAACCGCAGTAAGTATGAGTAGGAGAGGACCCGATTCCATGGCCGATGCCGATGCCCCCGTGGGCAAGGTGACCTTCGTCGGTGCCGGCCCCGGTGCCGCCGATCTGCTGACGTTCCGTGCCGCGCGCGCCATCGCCGAGGCCGATGTCGTGATCTGGGCGGCCAGCCTGGTGCAGGCGGAGGTGCTGGAGCACGCCCGGGAGGGCGCCGAGGTGCTCGACTCCGCGACGATGTCGCTGGAGGACGTCGTCGCCGTCTACGAGCGGGCCCACCGGGGCGGTCTGGCCGTGGCCCGTGTGCACTCCGGCGACCCGGCGCTGTGGGGCGGCACGCAGGAGCAGCTCGACCGGTGCGCGGCGATCGGCATCGCGACCGAGATCGTGCCCGGCGTGTCGTCGTTCTCCGCCGTCGCCGCGCTCGCGGGGCGGGAGCTGACCATCCCGGAGGTGGCGCAGTCCGTCATCCTCACCCGGCTGGGCGGCGGCAAGACGCCGATGCCGCCCGGCGAGGAGGTCCGGGAGTTCGCCCGGCACGGCACGACCATGGCGGTGTTCCTGTCGGCCGCCCGCAGCGGGCAGCTGGTGCGGGAGCTGCTGGAGGGCGGCTACCCGACGGACACGCCGGTGGTCGTCGCCTACCAGGCGACCTGGCCGGAGGAGCTGGTCGTGCGGTGCACGATCGGCACGCTGGAGGAGACGGTCAAGGAGCACAAGCTGTGGAAGCACACGCTGTTCCTGGTCGGTCCGGCCCTCGACGCGCGCGGCACCCGCTCGCACCTCTACCACCCGGGTCACTTCCACGGCTTCCGCAAGGCCGACCCCCAGGCCCGCAGGGCGCTGCGCGGCCGCAAGACCGACGACGCCCCCACCCGTACCGAAGGAGTCCCCCAGTGATCGGCCTTGTCTCCGCCACGGCGGCGGGCGCGGCGGCCCGCGACCGGCTGGCCGCCGCCTGGCCCGGGCGCACCCGTGTCTACGAGGGTCCGGTCGCGGACGCCGTACGGGCCGCGTTCGCTCAGTGCGAGCAGCTCGTGTGCTTCCTGGCGACGGGGGCCGTGGTGCGGCTCGTCGCGCCGCTGCTGGCGGACAAGCGGACCGACCCGGGCGTGGTCTGCGTCGACGAGGCGGGACGGTTCGCGGTGTCGCTGCTCGGCGGGCACGGCGGCGGGGCCAACGGGCTCGCCGCCGAGGTGGCCGGGGTGCTGGGCGCCGAGCCGGTGGTGACGACGGCGACGGACGCGGTGGGCGTACCGGGCCTGGACACCCTCGGGCTGCCCGTCGAGGGCGATGTCGCCGGGGTGACCCGGGCCCTGCTGGACGGGGAGCCGGTGGCGCTGCGGGCCGAGGTGCCCTGGCCGCTGCCGCCGCTGCCGCTGGCCGCCGAGGGGGCGTGCACGGTGCGGGTGACGGACCGGCTGGCCGAGGAGACCGCCGGGGAGGTGGTCCTGCGTCCGCCGTCGCTCGTCGTCGGGGTCGGGGCCTCGCGCGGGGCGCCCGCCGAGGAGGTGCTGGAGCTGGTCGGGGCGGCGCTGCGGGAGGCCGGGCTGTCCGCGGCCTCGGTCGCCGAACTGGCCACCGTGGACGCCAAGGCCGAGGAGCCCGGCCTGGTCGCCGCCGCCGAGCGGCTCGGGGTGCCCCTGGTGACGTACCCGGCCGGGGAACTGGCCGGGGTCGAGGTGCCCCACCCCTCCGACGCGCCGCTCGCCGCCGTCGGCACCCCGTCCGTCGCGGAGGCCGCCGCCCTGCGGCACGGCGGTGAACTCCTCGTGCCCAAGCGGAAGTCGCAGCGCGCGGACGGCCGGCCGGCGATGGCGACCTGTGCCGTCGTACGGCGTCCCGGGCGTGGGCGGCTCGCGGTGGTCGGGCTCGGTCCCGGCGCCCGCGACCTGCTCACCCCGCGCGCGGCGGACGAGCTGCGGCGGGCGTCGGTGCTGGTCGGCCTGGACCAGTACGTCGACCAGATCCGCGACCTGCTGCGGCCCGGCACCCGGGTGCTGGAGTCCGGGCTCGGCGCCGAGGAGGAGCGGGCCCGCACCGCCGTCGAGGAGGCCCGGCGCGGCCACGCCGTCGCATTGATCGGCAGCGGCGACGCGGGCGTGTACGCCATGGCCTCGCCGGCGCTGGCCGAGGCGTCCGACGACATCGACGTGGTCGGGGTGCCCGGGGTGACGGCGGCGCTGGCGGCCGGCGCGGTGCTGGGCGCGCCGCTCGGCCACGACCACGTCTCCATCAGCCTGTCCGACCTGCACACCCCGTGGGAGGTCATCGAGCGCCGGGTGCGCGCGGCGGCCGAGGCCGACCTGGTGGTGACGTTCTACAACCCGCGCAGCCGGGGCCGCGACTGGCAGTTGCCGAAGGCGCTGGCGATCCTGGCGGAGCACCGGGAGCCGGCGACGCCGGTGGGCGTCGTGCGCAACGCCTCCCGGGCCGACGAGTCGGTCCGGCTGACCTCGCTGGCCGCGCTGGACCCGGCGACCGTCGACATGATGACGGTCGTCACCGTGGGCAACACCGCCACCCGTGAGATCGCCGGGCGCATGGTGACGCCGCGCGGCTACCGGTGGCAGGAGAGCGCCCGATGACCCCGTGTTTTTCCCGATTCCTCGAGGAGACGTTGTGACCACCCCGCCCGCCCTGCTCATCGCCGGACACGGCACCCGGGACGACGCCGGGGCCGAGGCGTTCCGGGACTTCGTGCGCGAGCTGGGCCGCCGCCACCCCGAACTGCCCGTCGCCGGCGGGTTCATCGAGCTGTCCCCGCCGCCGCTGGGCGACGCGGTCGCCGAACTGGTGGAGCGGGGGGTGCGCCGGTTCGCCGCCGTGCCGCTGATGCTGGTGTCCGCCGGGCACGCCAAGGGCGACATCCCGGCGGCGCTGGCCCGCGAGAAGGAACGGCACGCCGGGATCTCGTACACCTACGGCCGTCCGCTGGGTCCGCACCCGGCGCTGCTGCGGGTCCTGGAGCGGCGGCTCGCCGAGGCGATGGACCCCGGCTGGGACCCGGCCGAGGTGACGGTGCTGCTGGTCGGGCGGGGCTCGACCGACCCGGACGCCAACGCCGAGGTGTTCAAGGCGGCGCGGCTGCTGTGGGAGGGCCGGGGGTACGCGGGCGTGGAGACGGCGTTCGTGTCGCTGGCGAAGCCGGACGTGCCGGGCGGCCTGGAGCGGTGCGCGCGGCTCGGCGCGCGACGGATCGTGGTGCTGCCGTACTTCCTGTTCACCGGCATCCTCCCGGACCGGGTCAGGTTCCAGACCGAGGAGTGGGCCGGGGCGCACCCGGAGACCCAGGTGCGTTCGGCGGACGTCATCGGGCCGGAGCCGGAGCTGCTCGACCTGGTGTGGGAGCGGTACGAGGAGGCGGTGCGCGGTGATCTGCGGATGAACTGCGACTCGTGCGTGTACCGCATCGCGCTGCCGGGCTTCGAGGACAAGGTGGGGGCGCCGCAGCAGCCGCACTTCCACCCCGACGACGACGGTCATCACCACCACGGCCACGGCCACGCGCACTCCCATGCGCACTGAGGGGACCGTGCCCGCCGGGCGCGGCCACGACCTGCGCCACCACGGCGACGCCGAGGTCCGGGGCGACGGGGCCGCGCTGGTGGACCTCGCCGTCAACGTCCGCGCGGGCACCCCGCCGGCCTGGCTGCGCGAGCACCTCTCGGCCTCGCTCGGCAAGCTCGCGGCCTACCCGGACGGCCGGGCGGCGCGGGCGGCGGTGGCGGCGCGGCACGGGCTGCCGGTGCAGCGGGTGCTGCTGACGGCGGGCGCGGCGGAGGCGTTCGTGCTGCTGGCGCGGGCGCTGAAGGTGCGCCGCCCGGTCGTGGTGCACCCGCAGTTCACGGAGCCGGAGGCGGCGCTGCGGGACGCGGGGCACACGGTGGACCGGGTGCTGCTGCGGGCCGGGGACGGCTTCCGGCTGGACGCGGCGGCCGTGCCCGAGGACGCCGACCTGGTGGTGGTCGGCAACCCGACCAATCCGACGTCGGTGCTGCACCCGGCCGGGGTGCTGGCCGGGCTGGCCCGGCCGGGGCGGACGCTGGTGGTGGACGAGGCGTTCATGGACGCGGTACCGGGCGAGCGGGAGGCGCTGGCCGGGCGCACGGACGTGCCCGGTCTGGTGGTGCTGCGCAGCCTCACCAAGACCTGGGGGCTGGCCGGGCTGCGGATCGGGTACGTGCTGGCGGCGCCGGACGTCATCGGCGAACTGGAGCGGGCGCAGCCGTTGTGGCCGGTGTCCACGCCCGCGCTGGCGGCGGCCGAGGCGTGCGTGGGGCCGCGGGCGCTGGCGGAGGCCGCGCACGCCGCCCACCATGTCGCCGCCGACCGGGACCGTCTGGTCGCCGGGCTGAAGGAGTTCGCCGGGCGGGGGCTGCGAGTGGTGGAACCGGCCGAGGGGCCCTTCGTCCTGGTACGGCTGCCGGGGGCCGCCGACGTACGCCGGCGGCTGCGGGACCTCGGGTACGCGGTCCGGCGGGGGGACACGTTCCCGGGGCTGGACGAGGAGTGGCTGCGGCTGGCGGTACGGGACCGGGCGACGACGGACGGCTTCCTGCGGGCGCTGGACCGGGCGGTCGGGCGGGGCTGAGCGGTCGGGCGGGGCTGGGCGGGGGCGGCGGCGAGGGCCGTCCGCTCCGAGGCCGGGAACGAGTCGATGTCGAGGCCGGGTGCTTCGTACTGCTGGGATCAGCTTGCGCGGTCACCGGGGGGTCACCCCACCACCCGCCCGTTCACCACCACCCGCGCCGGCGCCCCCAGCACCCGCACATCCGCCCGGGGGTCGCGTTCGTACACCACCAGGTCGGCCGGGGCGCCCTCGTGCAGGGCGGGGCGGCCGAGCCAGGCGCGGGCCGACCAGGTGGCGGCCGAGAGGGCGGTGAGCGGCGGGATGCCGGCCGTGACCAGTTCCGCGACCTCCGCCGCGACCAGCCCGTGCGGCAGCGTGCCGCCCGCGTCCGTGCCGACGTAGACCGGGATGCCGGCGTCGTGGGCGTCGCGGACGGTGTCGTAGCGGCGGGCGTGCAGCCGGCGGAGGTGGGCGGACCAGCGGGGGAACTTGGCCTCGCCGCCGGCGGCCAGGTCCGGGAAGGTCGCGATGTTGACCAGGGTGGGGACGATCGCGACGCCCCGGGAGGCGAACAGCGGGATCAGGTCGTCCGTGAGGCCGGTGGCGTGTTCGACGCAGTCGATGCCCGCCTCCACCAGGTCGCGCAGGGAGTCCTCGGCGAAGCAGTGCGCGGTGACGCGGGCGCCCAGGCGGTGGGCCTCGGCGATGGCCGCCTCCACCGCGCCGCGCGGCCAGCACGCCGACAGGTCCCCGAGGTCGCGGTCGATCCAGTCGCCGACCAGCTTGACCCAGCCGTCGCCGCGCCGGGCCTCCCGGGCGACGTAGGCGGGCAGGTCCTCGGGTTCCACCTCCCAGGCGTAGTTGCGGATGTAGCGGCGGGTGCGGGCGATGTGCCGCCCGGCCCGGATGATCTTCGGCAGGTCCTCGCGGTCGTCCACCCAGCGGGTGTCGGAGGGCGACCCCGCGTCCCGCAGCAGCAGCGCCCCCGCGTCCCGGTCGGCCAGCGCCTGCCGCTCGGCGACGTCGGCGGGGACCGCCCCGTGCCGGTCGAGGCCGACGTGGCAGTGGGCGTCGACCAGGCCGGGCAGCGCCCAGCCCTCGACGGTACGGACGTCCCGGGCGCCGGCCGGACGGTCGTAGGAGACCCGGCCGCCGATCACCCACAGCTCGTCGCGGACCTCCTCCGGTCCGACGAGCACCCGGCCCTTCACGTGCAGCACCGCGCCATCGCTCATGCCCCGCAGCCTAATCAGCCCCCGCCGGGGGTCCGCCGTGCGGTCGGTGACCGGCCGCCACCGTAGCGGAAGCCGGGGTTCCGGGCGTGACCGTGTCGCAACGGACGGGCTCCGGCGCGAGTCGGGAGGCGGGCCGCGGTTACCCTCGACCCGTACGCCCGCGTACGCCCACCCGTACGCAGTGACCCTGTGCTGTAGTGAAGAGAGCGCCACCGTGACCCACCCCTTCCTGGACCTCCCCCCGCTGAGCGCCGGCCGTTTCGCCGCGATCGAGGACCGGGTGGCGCGGCTGCTCGGCACCACGCGGGACGTGGTGATCACGCAGGGCGAGGCGCTGCTGCCGCTGGAGGGCGCGATCCGCGGGACGGCCGGGCCGGACACCGTGGCGCTGAACGTGATCACCGGGCCGTACGGGCAGACCTTCGGCGACTGGCTGCGGGACTGCGGCGCGACGGTGCACGACCTGGCGGTGCCCTTCCACGAGGCGGTGACGGCGGACCGGGTGCGGGAGGCGTTCGCCGAGCACCCGGAGATCGGCTTCGTGTCGCTGGTGCACGCCGAGGCGGCGACCGGGAACACCAACCCGGTCGCGGAGATCGGCGCGGTGGTGAAGGAGCACGGCGCGCTGTTCTACCTGGACGCCGTGGCCTCCGTGGGCGCCGAGCCCGTGCTGCCGGACGCCTGGGGCGTGGACCTGTGCGTGATCGGGGCGCAGAAGGCGATGGGCGGTCCGGCCGGGGTATCGGCGGTGTCGGTGAGCGAGCGGGCCTGGGCGCGGATGGCGGCGAACCCCGGGGCGCCGCGCCGGTCGTACCTCTCCCTCCTGGACTGGAAGGAGCGCTGGATCGACGGCGGGCGCACGGCGCTGCCGCACGCTCCGGCGCAGTTGGAGATGCTCGCCCTGGAGGCGTGCCTGGAGCGGATCGAGGCGGCGGGCCCGGAGTCGGTGATGGCGCGGCACGCCTCGGCCGCGGCGGCCACCCGCGCGGGCGCCCTGGCGCTGGGCGGGGGCCTGGCGCCGTACGTGCGCGCGGCGCGCGACGCGGCGCCGGTCGCCACGACGCTGCGGGCGCCGGCCGGACTGGACGCCTCGGAGCTGGTGGCGCGGGCCCTGGAACTGAACCCGGCGCTGCCGCTGGCCGCGGGCGGGGGCGCGCTGGCCAAGGAGATGATCCGGGTCAACCACTACGGGCCGCACGCGACCCGCGGGGCCGTGCGCGGCTGTCTGGACGCGCTCGGCGCCGCGCTGGCCGAGAAGGGCCTGGCGACCGATCCGGAAAGCGCCCACCGGGCCGCCGAGGGCGCCTGGCAGGCGTAACAGGAGGCGCCTGGCAGGCGTAACAGGATCTGAATTCGGGATTCCTTCGGAAAAACAATCAAAAACAATTCAGAATTCTTTCCGGGGCAGCTTCCCATATTCTTCTGCCCGCTTTCCCCGGGGCTAAACACTAAGATTTCGCGAACGCTTCCGCCGGGTCACCTGATTGTGACCCGTTACACAAGCGGTCCGTTTCGCCCCATAAGTCCCGGGCAAATCACCCCAAAACCCAGGCTCCTCGCGCGACCACTCGCGCCCGCGTGATAACACACGTCTTCGCCATTCGTAACCCCGTCCGGCGATGCATTTTTGCATTTCCCTGGGTAAGTTCAATTTGCATGACTGCCGCACAAGCAGACCTGCACATCGATCGTCCGAGAGTGGCGGACGGAGCCGCGCTGTGGCGTATAGCGAGGGATTCGAAGGTCCTGGACCTGAACTCCTCCTACGCCTATCTGCTGTGGTGCCGTGACTTCGCCGCGACCTCGGCCGTCGCTCGCGCGGCGGACGGCGAGGCGGTCGGGTTCGTCACCGGTTATGTGCGGCCGGACCGGCCCGGCACCCTGCTCGTCTGGCAGGTGGCGGTGGACGAGGCGTACCGCGGTCGCGGACTGGCCGCGAAGCTGCTCGACGGTCTGGTCGCGCGCACTGTGACGGAGCAGGCGCTGACCACGCTGGAGACGACCATCAGCCCGGACAACCTCCCCTCCCGACGGCTGTTCACCTCGTTCGCCGAGCGCCACGGCGCCGCGCTGGAGCGAGAGACGCTGTTCGACGCCGGTCTGTTCCCCGACGGACCGCACGAGCCCGAGGTCCTGTACCGCATCGGCCCCCTGTCAGCGGCCCGCTGACACCGGACCCCCATCGACTTCGACTTCCCTCACCTCACCCCTCACCGCACCGAGGAGCGATTTGTCGTGACCATCACCCAGCCCGACCTGAGTGTCTTCGAGACCCTGGAGTCCGAGGTACGCAGCTACTGCCGCGGCTGGCCCACCGTCTTCGACCGCGCGCACGGCAGCCGCATGTACGACGAGGACGGCCACGAGTACCTCGACTTCTTCGCCGGAGCCGGGTCGCTCAACTACGGGCACAACAACCCCGTGCTGAAACGGGCGCTCATCGACTACCTGGAGCGGGACGGCGTCACGCACGGTCTCGACATGTCGACCACCGCCAAGCGCCGCTTCCTGGAGACCTTCCAGAACCTGGTGCTGCGCCCCCGTGACCTGCCGTACAAGGTCATGTTCCCCGGCCCGACCGGCACCAACGCGGTGGAGGCCGCGCTGAAGCTGGCCCGCAAGGTCAAGGGCCGCGAGGCGATCGTCTCCTTCACCAACGCCTTCCACGGCATGTCGCTGGGCTCGCTCGCCGTGACCGGCAACGCCTTCAAGCGGGCCGGCGCCGGCATCCCGCTGGTGCACGGCACCCCGATGCCGTTCGACAACTACTTCGACGGCACGGTCGAGGACTTCCTGTGGTTCGAGCGGCTCCTGGAGGACCAGGGCTCGGGCCTGAACAAGCCCGCCGCCGTGATCGTGGAGACCGTGCAGGGCGAGGGCGGCATCAACGTGGCCCGCCTGGAGTGGCTGCGCGCGCTCGCCGAGCTGTGCGAGCGGCAGGACATGCTGCTGATCGTCGACGACATCCAGATGGGCTGCGGCCGGACCGGCGCCTTCTTCTCCTTCGAGGAGGCGGGCATCACCCCGGACATCGTCACCGTCTCCAAGTCCATCAGCGGCTACGGCCTGCCGATGTCGCTGTGCCTGTTCAAGCCCGAGCTGGACGTCTGGGAGCCGGGCGAGCACAACGGCACCTTCCGCGGCAACAACCCCGCCTTCGTCACCGCGACCGCCGCCCTGGAGGCCTACTGGGCCGACGGCTCCGCGATGGAGAAGCAGACCCGGGCCCGCGGCGAGCGGATCGAGCAGCACCTGATCTCCATCACCGAGGAGAACCTCGCCGACGTCAAGGAGTACCGGGGCCGCGGCCTGGTCTGGGGCCTGGAGTTCCACGACAAGGACCGCGCCGGCCGCGTCGCCAAGCGCGCCTTCGAGCACGGGCTGCTGATCGAGACCTCCGGCCCGGAGAGCGAGGTCGTCAAACTGCTGCCCGCCCTGACCCTCACCCCCGACGAGCTGGACGAGGGCATGAAGACCCTCGCCCGGGCCGTCCGCGAGACCGTCTGAGCCGGTCCCGCACCCCCTGTATCACCCCGTATCACCCTGTAACACCCTGTAACACCCGAGTAGGAGGCATCGCCACACCGTGATCGTCCGTTCCTTCGACGAATTCAAGGGCACCGACCGGCACGTCAAGTCCGAGGGCGGGACCTGGGAGAGCACCCGCATCGTCCTCGCCAAGGAGGGCGTCGGCTTCTCCGTCCACGAGACCATCCTGTACGCGGGCACGTCGACGGACATGTGGTACCAGAACCACATCGAGGCCGTCGTCTGCACCAAGGGCGACGCCGAGCTGACCGACCGCGAGACCGGGAAGACGTACCACATCACGCCCGGCACCATGTACCTCCTCAACGGCCACGAGCGGCACACGCTCAAGGTCAAGGAGGACTTCCACTGCATCTGCGTGTTCAACCCGCCCGTGACCGGACGGGAGGACCACGACGAGAACGGCACCTACCCGCTGCTCACCGAGGAGGTGTGAGGAACCCGTGACCGCGACCACCGAGAACCCCGCGACCACCGGCACCGATCTCTACCCCACCCGGGGCGCCACCGAGGTGGCCACCCCCCGGCAGGACCCGGTCGTCTGGGGCGCGCCCGACGCGCCCGGGCCGTTCGGGCCGGGCGACATCCAGGCCTTCGAGCGCGACGGCTTCTTCGCCATCGACCAGCTCATCACGCCGGACGAGGTCGCCGTCTACCGGGAGGAACTGGACCGCCTGGTCACCAGCCCGGAGATCCGCGCCGACGAACGCTCCATCGTCGAGCCGCAGTCCAAGGAGATCCGGTCCGTCTTCGAGGTGCACAGGATCAGCGAGGTCTTCGCGCGGCTCGTGCGCGACGAGCGGGTCGTGGGCCGCGCCCGGCAGATCCTCGGCTCGGACGTCTACGTCCACCAGTCGCGGATCAACGTCAAGCCGGGTTTCGGCGCCAGCGGCTTCTACTGGCACTCGGACTTCGAGACGTGGCACGCCGAGGACGGTCTGCCGCGGATGCGCACGGTGTCGGTCTCGATCGCGCTGACGGAGAACTACGACACCAACGGCGGGCTCATGATCATGCCGGGGTCGCACAAGACGTTCCTCGGGTGCGCGGGTGAGACGCCGAAGGACAACTACAAGAAGTCGCTGCAGATGCAGGACGCGGGCACCCCCTCCGACGAGGGGCTGACCAAGATGGCCTCGGAGTACGGCATCAAGCTGTTCACCGGCAAGGCCGGCTCGGCGACCTGGTTCGACTGCAACTGCATGCACGGGTCCGGGGACAACATCACCCCGTTCCCCCGCTCCAACGTCTTCATCGTGTTCAACAGCGTGGAGAACGCGGCGGTGGAGCCGTTCGCGGCGCCGGTACGGCGTCCGGAGTTCATCGGCGCGCGGGACTTCACGCCGGTGAAGTGACCGTGTGACGCAAGGCCCCCGGGCCGGTGCCTCTTCCGTGCGGTGCGGGAGGCACCGGCCCGGCGGCGTCGCTACAGGGCGTCCAGCAGCCGGTCGACGTCCGCGTCCGTGTTGTACAGGTGGAACGCGGCGCGCAGGTTCCCCGCCCGGTCGGAGACCTGGATGCCGGCCCGGCTCAACTCGCCCTGCCGGTGCCCGAGTCCGGGCACCGAGACGATCGCCGAGCCCGGCGCCGCCACCGGCTCGTGCCCGAGCGTGGCCAGCCCGGCCCGGAACCGGTCGGCGAGCGCGAGGTCGTGGGCGTGCACGGCGTCCACCCCCAGCTCCTCGATCAGCGCCAGGGAGTGCCGGGCGGCGGCGTAGGACAGCAGGGCGGGGCTCTCGTCGAACCGGCGGGCGGAGCGGGCCAGTTCCTGGACCGGGCCGTAGGTGCTCTGCCAGGGGTGCTCGCCCGCGGCCCAGCCGGCGAACAGCGGGGTCAGCCCGCCCAGGTCCTCGGGGACGACGAGGAAGGCGACCCCGCGCGGGCACAGCACCCACTTGTAGGCGACGACCGCGACGTAGTCGACGTCGGCGGCGGCCAGCGGCAGCCAGCCGGCCGCCTGGGAGGCGTCCAGGAGGATCCGCGCGCCGTGCTCCCGGGCGGCGGCGCGCAGCGCGGCCAGGTCGACGAGCCGTCCGTCGGCGGACTGGACGGCGCTGACGGCGACCAGGGCGGTGTCCGCGGTGACCGACTCGGCGATCCGCTCCAGCGGAACGGCCCGCACCTTCAGGTCGCCGCGCACGTGGAAGGGGTTGACCAGGGAGCTGAAGTCGTCCTCGGCGGTGAGGACCTCGGCGCCCGGCGGCAGCGAGGCCGCGATCAGGCCGCTGTAGACGGCGACCGAGGCGCCGACGGCGACCCGGGTGACGGGCACCCCGGCG
Source organism: Streptomyces sp. NPDC090994 (assembly GCF_044768905.1). NCBI lineage: Bacteria > Bacillati > Actinomycetota > Actinomycetes > Kitasatosporales > Streptomycetaceae > Streptomyces > Streptomyces sp. NPDC090994. Next base: position 533,771 of record NZ_JBIVWS010000003.1, on the reverse strand, counting down.
ATCCGCGCGAACGCGGCCCGGGACGCCTCGACGTCGGCGAACATGTCCGACGGCTGCCCGGCCGCCACGGACGCCACCGCGTCCCGCAGCGCGGCGACGGACCGGGCGGGCAGCAGCCCCAGAGTGGCGGTGTTCAGATAGACGGTCTCCGGCTGGAACTCGGCACGGACGAGACGATCGAAGCTCTGCATGCCCCCTACTGTGCGGCCCCTGCCGTCCCCCGTCCATCGTGTTCTCCGGGTCCCGGCACCGCGCAGCCGTCGGGGCCGCAGGCGTCGCCGCCGTCCCCGCCGTCCCCGGCCGCCGGCCCGCCCTGGACCATGGCGAGCGGCGCCCGCGCCTGCCACGCCTGGGTGAGCGCCCGCGTGAAGACCTCGGCGGGCTGGGCGCCGGAGACGCCGTACGCCCGGTCGAGGACGAAGAACGGCACGCCGTTGGCGCCGAGTCGCGCGGCCTCCCGCTCGTCGGCGCGCACCTCGTCGGCGTACGCCGTCGGATCGGCGAGGACCTCGCGCGCCGCGTCCGCGTCGAGACCGGCGGCACCGGCCAGCTCGACGAGGCGTCCGTCGTCGTCGAAGACGGACCGCTCCTCGGCGAAGTTCGCCCGGTACAGCAGGTCGAGCAGCTCCGTCTGGCGGCCCCGCTCGCGGGCGAAGTGCAGCAGGCGGTGCATGTCGAAGGTGCTGCCGTGGTCACGGCCCCGGGTGCGGTACGGCAGGCCCTCGGCGGCGGCCTGGGCGCCCAGGTTGTCCTCGCCGGCCTCGGCCTGCGCCTCGCTCATGCCGTACTTCCTGGTGAGCATCGCGATCACCGGCTGGACGTCGTCCTTGGCGCGGCCCGGGTCCAGCTCGAAGGAACGGTGCACGACCTCGACCTGATCCCGGTGCGGGAAGGCGGCCAGCGCCTTCTCGAAACGGGCCTTTCCGACATAGCACCAGGGGCAGGCGATGTCGGACCAGATTTCGACGCGCATCGTGATCGGCACTCCAGGTCGTACGGGTACGGAGACTCCCTCCGGCGACTGCGTGAACATTCAAGGAGCCGCTTCCATTCCCGCAGCCCCCCGCAACCCCCCGCGGCTCTCCCGGCTCTCCCGGCTCTCCCGGCTCCCCCGGCTCCCCCGGCTCCCCCGGCTCCCCCGGCTCCCCCGGCTCCCCCGGCTCCCCCGGCTTTCTCAGCTGCCGTCCCGCAGATCACGCGGCCAGTGGGGCCGGTACTCGATGTGGTCGTACGTCACCACGCACCCCTCCCCCGTCGGCGACTGGGTCATGAAGCCGATCAGGGCGGCCCCCGTCTCCGTCTCGTCCCCGAGGGTGAAGAGGCGGACGAAGGTCCAGTGCTCGCCGTCCCGGGAGGCGTGGAAGGCGAAGGCACGACCGGCGCGGCTCACCCGGAGCCAGACGGAACCGCCGTCGACGGTGAAGGAGTTGACGTCGTCGGAGTGGCCCCGGGTGACCACCGTGCAGACGGTGGGCACGTCCGGGGAGTACTCCAGGCAGAGCTTGGCCCACGCCCGCTCGCCCACGTGGACGTAGAGGACGCCGGCGTCGAAGGCGGCGGTGAAGCCGACCGTGACGCGGGCGATCAGCTGGAAGTCGCCCTCGGGCGCGCCCAGCAGGCGCGGCGCGTCCGAGGCCGGGTCCAGGGCCTCGTCGGTGGGCGGCACGAAACGGTCCTGCCGGGGTCCGGCCCGTCCGGTGAGGACGCCGTCCTCGTGGGACCAGTGGCCGTCGGGGCCGTAGGTGCGCAAGGGGAAGGGCAGTTCGGGGATCTTCAGGTCCATGGCGGGATTCTCGCAGGCGCGTCCCGGGCGGTCCCGGTCAGCGGTCCTGGAACGCGTCCAGCGCCACGGCCTGGGCGATGGCGAGGCGCGGGTCCAGGCCGGGCGCGGCCATGTCCACCACGTAGTGGTCGCGCAGCCCGAACTTCTTGTCGACCGTCATCACCGGCTTGCCGTCCGTCTCGAAGTCGAAGTGGTACGGCCACGGGAACGGCACCTGGTCCAGCGGCAGGAAGCCCCAGACGCGGCGGAAGACGGCCACGAACCAGTTGCGCTCCCGCCCGACGGCCGCGGGCGCGCCCGGCTGGTCCAGCACCCACGTCGAGCGCACCAGGGAGGCGAAGAACTTCTCCTCGAACGTGCCGATGAGGTCGCCCTGGGCGTCCCGTACGTCGTAGCCGTCGCCCAGGTCGCGGAGGCTGCGGTCCCGCACGGTGAACAGGACCCGCTTCCTCGACTCGTCGGCGTAGAAGGTCGTCTCCTCCTTGAGCGAGAACCACTTCAGCTCGGCGACGGCGAGTACATCGCCGTCGGAGCCGTCCGGCAGCAACTCCCGCACGGTGTACCGCTGGGCCGTGAGGGCGACCTCCTGCCGCACGGTGAAACGCCCACCGGTCCACTGGTCCGCGCTGTCCGCGGTTCCGCCCACAGTCTTGCGCAAAGTTCCGCCCACAGTTCCGCTCCCGAAGCCGTCGGTTCCCACGCCGTCGCCCGTGTGCGTCCGGCGCAGCCATCGTCACCGCGCGCCCCGTCCCGGAGCAGTCTCCGTAAGTCGTCCCCGGCAACGACCAAAGAGGACAGGCGTCTTGGCGGGCCCGGCGTTCACTTTCGTCGTCCGGGGCCGCACCGAAGGGGGGATGCGGGCGGCCGGGGGCGAGCCTCTATCGTCTGCGCGTGGACGTAGCCGAAACACCCCGCACCGGCCTGCCGCTCCGTCGCCGGCTCGCCGCCGCCTCCCCCTGGCCCCGCAAGCGGATCGTCGGCGAGGCCGTACTCGCCGTGGCGCTCTCCGGGATCGCCGGCCCGCTCTACTCGACGGAGTCCGGGTCCGTGGCGCGGGGCGGCGCCCTGGCCCTGGCCGTCGCCGTGCTGTCGCTGGCCCGCCGCGCCCTGCCGGCCACCGTGCTGATGGTCTCGTCGGCCCTGGCCGGATCGGTCCTCGGTACGTTCGCGCTGCTGATCTGCGCCGCCTGGTCGGCGGGCAGCCGCATCGGGCGTCCGGCGCGCGCGCTCGCCGCGTACGCGGCCGGGCTCGCGCTCTACGCCGTTCCCGCCCTCACCGTCTCGGCGGACGACGGGCTCTGGACGTCGCCGCTGGTCATGCTCGCGCTGGGCAGCGGCCCGTTCCTGGTGATGGCGGTCGTACCGGGGCTCGCCTCCCGGTACCGCGCCCAGCGCCACGCCCTGCTCGACGCCCTGCGCCGGCACAACGCCCAACTGGTGCGCGAGCAGGCGATGGTGGCGCGGCAGGCCCGGCTGCTGGAGCGGCAGCGCATCGCCCAGGACATGCACGACAGCCTCGGCCACCAGCTCGCCCTGATCGCCGTGCACACCGGGGCACTGGAGGTGGACCCGGAGCTGAACGACCGCCAGCGGGAAGGGGTGGGCATCCTCCGGGAGGCCGCCAGGTCGGCGATGCGGGAGCTGCGGGAGGCCGTGGGCATCCTGCGGGACGACGCGGAGGCGTCCCCGCCCGGGGCCGAGGACCCCTCGGCGGACCGCACGGCGGCCTCCGTCGACACGCTGGTCGCCTCCTCGCGGGCCGCGGGCACGCCGGTGGAGCTGCGCCGGTCCGGCACCGAACGGTCCCTCACGCCCGCCGTCGACCGCGCGGTGTACCGCATCGTGCAGGAGGCCCTGACCAACGCCCACAAGCACGCCCCGGGCGCCCCGATCACCGTGGCACTGCGCTACGAGCCGGACAGCCTGGTGGTCGAGGTGGCCAACGGCCCGGTACCGGCCGGGGCGCCGGCCGGTCCCCCCGCGATCAGCGGCGGTCAGGGACTGACGGGCCTGCGGGAGCGGGCCCGGCTGGTCGGCGGCATGGTGCACACCGGCCCCACCCCCGACGGGGGTTTCCGGCTCGCGGGTGTACTGCCGTACGTCGCCGGTGCCGACGGCGAGCGGCCGGCCGCTTCTGACGACGCGACTTTCGTCGGCGCGGACGACGACTTCCGGGGGCAGAGCGGCGGGGGCCCCGCGGGCGACGGTGGTGACGTCATCGCACGCACCGATCCGCACAAGGAGTTCGCGACCATCATGAGCAGCAAGAAGAACGTCGCCCTGGGATGCGCCATCACCGCCGTGGTCCTCGTCGTGGGCGTCGGCGCCCTTCTGTTCTGGGGGGTGGGGAAGCTGATGGACGAGGTGGAGGACGGCGTCATCCCGGCGAGCGTGTACAAGTCGGCCCGGGTCGGCGACGCCGAGGCGGAGCTGCGGAAGAAGTTCCCGGAAGGCGGCTCGCTGCTCACCGACGGCGTGGAGAAGGACGGCCCGCCGCTGCCCGAGGACGCGGTCTGCGAGCACTTCGTGGACCAGGACGCGGACATCGTCTACCGGTTCTGCTTCCGCGACGGGAAGCTGTCCTCGAAGGAGTCCTACACGTACGAGGCGTGACGCGGCCCGCGTGCCCACGCCCCCGGCCCGCGGTCGCACCCGCGACGGGACCGGGCGTCACGGGACCGGGCGTCACGGGACCGGGCGTCACGGGACCGGGCGTCACGGGACCGGGCATGGCGGGACCGGGCGTCACGGGACCGGGCATGGCGGGACCGGGCATGGCGGGACCGGGCATGGCGGGATCGGGCATGATGGGCGGGCCCACCATCCGCTCGTCATACCGACACCGCGCAGGAGGCCGCGTGATCCGGGTCCTCGTCGCCGACGACGAACCGCTCATCAGGGCCGGCATCAGGATGATCCTCACCTCGGCCGACGACATCGACGTCGTCGCCGAGGCGCGGGACGGCAGGGAGGCGGTGGAGACCGCCCGGAGCACCGCGGTCGACGTGGCCCTGCTGGACATCCAGATGCCCGTGATGGACGGGCTGACCGCGCTGGCCGAGCTGGGCCGCGCCGCGCCCGGGGTACGCGTGCTGATCCTGACCACGTTCGGGGAACGGGACAACGTCCTGCGGGCGCTCGGCCACGGCAGCGCGGGCTTCCTGCTGAAGGACTCCGCGCCGCAGGAACTGATCCACGCGGTCCGCGCGGCGGCGGCCGGCAACGCCTATCTGTCCCCGGCCGCCACCCGGCACGTGGTGGACACCCTCGCCTCCCCCTCCGCCACCGTGCGCGGCGAGGAGGCGCGCCGCCGCCTGGCCGGGCTGACGGCGCGCGAACGCGAGGTGCTGGCCCTGCTCGGCGAGGGCCTGTCCAACGCGGACGCCGGCGCCCGCCTGCACATGAGCGAGGCCACGGTGAAGACCTACGTCAGCCGCATCCTGACCAAGCTCGACTGCGAGAACAGGGTGCAGGCGGCGCTCCTGGCCCGCGACGCGGGCCTGGAGCCGAGCGCGGGCTGAGCCTCAGCGCTCCAGCACCCCGTTGAACCGCCGGGGCAGCCCCAGCTCGTTGGCGTCCCGCAGCTCCACCGGCAGCAGCGCCTCCGGCGTGTTCTGGTACACGACGGGCCGCAGCCACCGCTCGATCGCCGTCCCGCCCACCGACGTGGACGTCGACGTGGTCGCCGGGTACGGCCCCCCGTGGTGCTGGGCCGGAGCCACCGCGACCCCCGTCGGCCAGGCGTTCACCAGCACGCGCCCGGCCAGCGGCGTCAGCTCCTCCAGGATCTCCGCGCCCCGTCCCTCGCCGGCCGCCTCGCCGGAGGACAGGTGCACCGTCGCCGTCAGGTTGCCCGGCAGCCGCGACAGCACGGCCTCGACCTCGCCCTGGTCCTCGTAGCGCACCACGACGGTGACCGGTCCGAAGCACTCCTCCAGGAGCAGGTCGTACTCGCCCTCCTGGGCCAGCTTGCTCGCCGGCACCGTGAGGAAGCCGGGGCTGACGGTGTGCTCGTCGCCCGGGCCCGGGGTCACCGGGGCGTCGACGCCGGGCAGCTCGGCCCGCTCGGCGACGCCGGCGATGAAGTTGTCCCGCATGCGGTGGTCGAGCAGGACCCCGGCGCCGGTGCCGCTGACGGCCTCGGTCAGGGACTTGACCAGCTGGTCACCGGCCGCGCCGGCGGGGGCCAGCACCAGGCCGGGCTTGACGCAGAACTGCCCGACGCCCATGGTCATGGACCCGGCCAGCCCGGTGCCGATCGCCTCGGGGCGCTCGGCCGCCGCGGCCTCGGTGACCACGACCGGGTTGAGGGAGCCCAGCTCGCCGTGGAAGGGGATCGGCACGGGGCGGGCCGCCGCCGCGTCGAAGAGGGCGCGTCCGCCGCGTACCGAGCCGGTGAAGCCGGCCGCCGCGATCAGCGGGTGCTTGACCAGCTCGACGCCGGCCTCGAAGCCGTGCACCAGACCGACGACGCCCTCGGGGATGTCGTGCCGGGCGGCGGCGCGGCGCAGCACGGCGGCGACCCGCTCGGACAGGGCGGGGTGGTCGGGGTGGGCCTTGACCACGACCGGGCAGCCGGCCGCGAGCGCGCTCGCGGTGTCGCCGCCGGGGACGGAGAAGGCGAAGGGGAAGTTGGAGGCCGAGTAGACGGCGACCACGCCGAGCGGCACCTTGTAGCGGCGCAGGTCGGGGACGGGCGGCGTGGCGGTGTCGTCCGGGTGGTCGATGACGACACCCAGGAACTCGCCCTCGTCGACGATCTTGGCGAAGGCCCGCAGCTGGTAGCAGGTGCGGGCGAGTTCGCCGTTCAGCCGGACCGGCCCGAGCGCCGTCTCGGCGTCCGCGACCTCGACGAGCGCGTCCTTGGCCGCCTCCAGCTCGTCGGCGGCGGTCCGCAGGAAGGCGGCGCGGACGGTGCGGTCGGCGAGCGCCTCGCGCGCGGCGTGCGCGGCGCGGACGGCGGCGTCCACGTCCTGGGCCGTCGCCTCCACCGCGACCTGTTCGCGCTGCTTCCCGGTACGGGGGTCGACACTCCAGACTGGTGTTGCTGCCACCGCGGGTCCCTCCAGATCTAGGGACGTTCGATATACTGAACGCTGTCTCCATGGATGAATACGCTCGGAGACTATTTCCCGTCCGACGAAGGGGTCAAGGCCGATGCCGACAGGCGAGACAGGCGGCGGAGCGCAGGTCAAGTCCGCGGTGCGGACCGTCGAACTGCTGGAGTACTTCGCCGGACGCCCCGGCATGCACACCCTCGCGTCGGTCCAGGAGGCCGTCGGGTACCCGAAGTCGAGCCTCTACATGCTGCTGCGCACCCTGGTCGACCTCGGCTGGGTGGAGACGGACGCCACAGGCACGCGGTACGGCATCGGCGTACGGGCGCTGCTGGTCGGCACCTCCTACATCGACGGCGACGAGGTGGTCGCGGCGGCCCGCCCGACCCTGGACCGGCTGAGCGACGACACCACCGAGACCATCCACCTCGCCCGCCTGGACGGCACCAACGTGGTCTACCTGGCCACCCGCCAGTCCCAGCACTACCTGCGCCCCTTCACCCGCGTCGGCCGCCGCCTGCCCGCCCATTCCACCTCCCTCGGCAAGGCGCTGCTGAGCACGTACACCGACGAGCAGGTCCGCAAGCTGCTCCCCGAGACGCTGCCGGCGCTGACCGAGCACACCCTCACCGACCGGGAGGAGCTGATCGAGGAGCTGCGCCAGATCCGCGAGCAGGGCTTCGCCGTGGACCGCGAGGAGAACACGCTGGGGCTGCGCTGCTTCGGCGTCGCGATCCCCTACCGCACCCCCGCGCGGGACGCGATCAGCTGCTCGGTGCCGGTGGCGCGGCTGACCCCGGCCCACGAGCAGCTGGTCAAGGACGCCCTGTTCGACGCCCGCGACCGGCTGCTGCTGGCCACCCGGAGGCTCTGAGCGATGCGGGTGGCGCTGCGCGAGGTGCACGACAGCGACCTGCCGGTCTTCTTCCGGCACTTCCAGGACCCCGAGGCGCTGCGCATGGCGGCGTTCACCCCCGAGGACCCGGCCGACCACGCCGCCTTCGAGGCGCGCTGGAAGCGGATCAGGTCCTCGGCCGACGTGGCGCGCACGATCCTCGCCGACGGGGACGTGGTGGGCAACGCGGCGGTGTACGGGGAACCGGGCGAGCGCGAGGTGACGTACTGGGTGGACCGCGCGTACTGGGGCCGGGGCGTGGCGACGGCCGCGCTGCGCGCGCTGCTGGCCGAGGTCCCCGAGCGCCCGCTGTACGCGCGGGCCGCCGCCGACAACGCGGGCTCGCTGCGGGTGCTGGAGAAGTGCGGCTTCCGTCCCGGCGTGCGGGCGAGGGCCTTCGCGCAGGCGCGGGGCGAGGAGATCGAGGAGATCGTGCTGACGCTGTCGCGTTCATGAGACGACGAGACGACATGAGACGGCATGAGATGACATGAGACGACGATGAGAAATCGGGCGGGAGGGAACGATTCCCTCCCGCCTTTCGTCGTCTGAGCGGGATGAACAAGACGATCAGGCGCGCGTCGGTCTTCGCACTGCTCCTGGTGTTCGCACTGCTGGTGCGGGCCACCTGGGTGCAGTTCTACGAGGGCCAGGCGCTGGCGGACGACACGGACAACCGGCGCAACGCGATACAGACGTACGCGGGGCCGCTCGGGAACATCATCGTGGCCGGCGAGGCGGTCACCGGATCGGCGCGGACGGAGGGCAGTGACCTCGCGTACAAGCGCACGTACAAGGACGGCGAACTGTACGCGGCGGTGACCGGCTACGCCTCGCAGGCGTACGCGCCCACCCAGCTGGAGGGCATCTACGAGGACCTGCTCAACGGCACCGACCCGCAGCTGAAGACGGTGATGGACACCGTCACCGACCAGCGGGCCGACCCGGGCAACGTGATCACGACGATCGACCCGGATGTGCAGCGGGCCGGGTACGAGGCGCTGGGCGACAACAAGGGCGCCGCCGTCGCGATCGACCCGAAGACCGGCAAGATCCTCGGGGTGGTGTCGACCCCGTCCTACGACCCGACCTCGCTCACCGACGCCAACACGGCCGGTACGGCGTGGAAGAAGCTGAACGCCGACGACGACAAGCCGCTGACCAACCGCGCCCTGCGCCAGCCGCTGCCGCCGGGTTCGACGTTCAAGCTGGTGGTGGCGTCGGCGGCGCTGGAGGACGGGCTGTACTCGTCGGTGGACGAGAAGACCGACAGCCCCGACCCGTACACCCTGCCCGGCACGGTCACCCCGCTGACCAACGAGAACCCGAACGCCCCGTGCGAGAACGCCACCATCCGCGTCGCGCTCCAGTACTCCTGCAACAACGTCTTCGGCAAGATGGCCGTCGACCTGGGCCAGGACAAGGTGCGGGCGATGGCGGAGAAGTTCGGCTTCAACGACGACGAGCAGGACGTCCCGGTCCGGGCGTACACCAGCGTCTACCCCTCGGACATGGACGAGGCGCAGACCGGCCTGTCGGGCATCGGCCAGTTCGACGTGACCGCGACCCCGCTCCAGATGGCGATGGTCTCCGCCGCCCTCGCCAACGGCGGCGAGCTGGTCACCCCGCACATGGTGGCGCAGACCACCGACAGCGACGGCGACGTCCTCAAGGACTACGACGAGGACGCGAAGACGACGAGGATCGTCAGCTCCTCCACCGCCGAGCAGCTCCAGTCGGCGATGCAGACGGTGGTCGAGGACGGCACCGGCTCCAACGCCCAGATCGACGGCGCCACGGTGGGCGGCAAGACCGGTACCGCGCAGCACGGCGAGAACAACAGCAAGACGCCGTACGCCTGGTTCACGTCCTACGCCAAGTCGGACTCGACGGGCGAGGAGGTCGCCGTCGCGGTGATGGTCGAGCAGTCCGACGCGGCCCGCTCGGAGGTCAGCGGCAACGGGCTGGCGGCACCGGTGGCGAAGGCGATGATGCAGGCGGCGCTGGACGACTGACTAGCCGAGCAGCTTGAGAAGCTGAGCATCGAGGAGAACACCGGGGACATCGGGCGTACCACTGAGGTAGGCGACGGTGTCCCCGGCGCGCAGCACGAAGGCCCGCGTCCCGCTGGCACTCAGCCCGACCGCCTGATCGACCCCGTCGGGCGCGGTCACGGCAACGACCTTCCCGAACTCCCGCCGCTCACCATCGACAGTCCCCTCGAACCCCTCCGCACAGGAGTCGAACGCGGCCCCGATCGCGTCGAGCGCACCGGCGGCCTGCCCGGCCCCGTACTCGGCGACCACGACCCGCACCTCGGCCCCCTCCCCCACCACGTCCCGCACATCGACGGACGAGGGCTCACCGACGACCGCGCCGGCCAGCACGGACCCGAGCGGAGCACAGGCGTCCACGCCGACGGTGACCTCGGCCCGCTCTCCTTCCTCCACGCTGAACCCCTTCACGTCCTGCCCACCGAGCACGGCACCATCCACCCCACCCGGCCTCGCGGAGGCACTCGCCTGAACACTCGGCTTCAGCACCCCCTCCGCGGAGTCACCCCCACCGGCGACCACGTCACACGCGGCCAGCCCTCCACACAGAACGGCCAGCACCCCGCCCCACCCCACCCGCCGCACATCCACCGTCGCGCTCCGCTCGACCAGGCCGTATACGGCGCGGGCGGGACCCGTACGGCCGCCCGCGCTCCCGCAACCTACCGTGCCGGATCTTCGACTGGCGGGCGGCCTCACCACAGATGTCCGTGGTGGTGCGGGGTTGTTGGCGTCGTCTTCCGTCTGGCGGTTCAGCCCAAGTACGGCTTCTCGCGCTGTTCCAGAAAGTGCTGGATCCTGAGCCGCTGGGTGTGGTGCATAGGCAGTTGCTGGATCTCATCCGGCGGCACGAACCGAAGCTCGGTGGACTCGTCGGAGATCTCCAGCCGGCCACCGGTGATGCGGGCGGTGAAGCAGACGTTGAACTGTCGCCGCACTTCGCCGTCGGCGTAGGCGATGATGTGTTTAGGGTCGGTGTAGGTCCCGACCAGCCCGGTGATCTCGACGTCGAGGCCAGTTTCTTCCTTGACCTCGCGGACGGCCGTGCCTGGCAGGGAGTCGGTGAGGTCCATGCCGCCTCCGGGCAGGGCCCACAGGTCGTTGTCGCGGCGGCGCTGGAGAAGAATGCGCCCGTGGTCGTCGGTGACGACGGCGGAGGCGGCGACGACCATGCTGTTCGGCTTGGGTGCGCTGGGGTCGTCGTAGTACTCGGTGCGGACCACGGTCAGCCTTCCTCTCCTACGGGCGTCGCCGTCGCCCACACCGCGTCGAAGCTCTCGGCGTAGGTGTCGAACATGCCGCCTGTCTCGTGTCGGCGAAGATGCCATACGGGGGCGGCGTAGGCGTTGACACCCCAGACGTGTGCGTTGACGAGTTGCTGGTCGTCGACGCGGTAGAGGGAGTTGTAGAGCGTGGTGCTGTGAGTGCGGACTTCGATGCCGGGGGTGCCGGCGAGGGGCCTGTAGTGCATGAGCGCGAGGCGGCAGCGGGATTCGATGCCGTGGCCGAACCGCTCCTCTTGGCCGCGGGCTTGGACGGTGTCGCCGTCGGCGTCCCCGACCGCGACGCGGACGGTGCAGCCTTCGGCGGCACGTTCGGCGAGAAGTTCGTTCAGCCTCGGGCACGCCTCGTGGAGGAAGACGGCCGCGTAGACGAGGACGTCGATCCGTTCCCGGGCCTGGGCCATCAGGTCGGTGAACGCCGAGACCGGGATGTCGGCCCGCTGCTCGTAGAGCGCCACCAGCTCGGGACTGATGGCGCGGGCGGGGCGGGCCTGACGGAGCGCCGGCCAGAGTGCGTGCACGTCTTCTCCCAGAGCCTTGGCCGCCTGGAGGGCGGTGGCACGACGTGGGATGCGCCCGAGGTTCACCCAGCGCTCGACCGACTTGGGGTCGACCTCGACCTGCTGAGCAAGTGCGGCGTACGTCCAGCCTCCCGCCGCCATGACGGCTCGTAGTCTCTCGTTCGGCACGAGTCTCCCCCTTCGCCCCAGGACGGCACCAGGGACGTTCTACACGGTGCAGGACGTCCCAAAGTGGGGTTTGGTGGCGGTTCCTTCGTCCCAGTGACCAGCGTGAGGATCGGTGCCGACCCTGCGGCGCCGACAGGCCCAGGGGCACACTTCAACGCCGCCGAGGAGCTTCACCGTGCGACTGAACGCCACCCCATGTGTTCCCGCCCTGCGACTGGACGCCCGGTCGTGCGCCGCCTCGCCGGGGTGGTCACGATGACGGTCCCCACCCCTGATGCCGACGGACACACCCTCTCACCCGATGCCGGCGCCTTGGTGGTCGACCGGCGGAGCGGCAAGGTGGGCGTGGTGATGGGGCATGCGGGGCCGTACGTGCAGCTTCGGCCGCCGCACGGTGGCCGGGAATGGGACGTGCCACCCGAGGACCTGCGCCAGCCGACTTCAGCGGAGGAGTTGAGTGCGAAGGTGGCCCTGGCCAACCGGAGGTGGGGACGGTGACCCCTCGCTCGGTCCTGCGCTACGAGACCTGGACCCTCCAGCCCGACCGCGAGCCGGACGCGGAGCCGGTCCTGTACGCGATGCAGTGTGCCGTGGACGGAGAGACCTCACCTACGAGCGAGGGCTTCACCGAACCGCAGGACTGGGTACTGCGGCACTGCGGCCAGAACCCGTCCCACCACACCTACCGGGAGATCATCACCCGGCCCTGGCGGGCCTGGCGGCAGACCTGACCCGCCCCGCTCGCCCGGGCGCCGCACCGCGCTGACCCATCCGGCTCCCGTCCCTGCCGGACGCAATTGCAGAGCGCCGAACCAATCAGACACCGCGACCCCTGTTATCCACCAACACAACAGCGGCGGCCCTCCACCGCCGTACACCCGATGCCTGTGATACTGATCATTTCTGAGGTGACGGGACCGGATTACTCCGGGGCAAGAACTCCCAGTTCGACCTCCTCGAACACTCGGGGCCACCACCCTTCTTCGTCCTCGAACACCTCAGGATCGGCATCTTCAGCGGCGGCAACAGTACGTTCCACCAGCGAGTCGTACAAGTCGTCTTCTTCATGCACACCGGAACATACGAACAGCTCCCAGATGTGCAGTATCCGCTGAAGTGAATTCAATGAGGTATTCACGCGGATGAAGCTACTCTGCTCATCCGCATACCCCTTCTTCATCCACACAGAACCGTCGGTCTTGGACAGGTAGTAGCTGTTGACTCCATCCTCGAAGTCACCCAGAAAAACCAGAGGTCCTGTCGCAGGGCTCTCCGCCAGTTCCAACTCTCGGTCGGCGTTGCGCACGAACATGCGGTGCACGTCCTCCGGCAACCCCCGCTCCGACAGGAGTTCGACCTCGTCGCTGCCCAGTCCTGCCCTTCGCAAGGCCGCCACGTCATACGGTGACCACCGCACGTCACTCACAGAAAACCTCCCAATTACAACAGTCCTCGCCGGATAGCAGTCAGGCCGCGTTTTAGAGCGTTCATACCCGATCGCCTTCCCGCCCGGTCCGGACCGTAGCTGAAGCTGTATGTTACCGGCACTCCCCCTGGGGCGTTCTTCCCGAGCCATGCGCTGCAGTTCTGGTAGTCGGAGCCGCAGGGCTCTAGCTCGGTGTAAATGCCCTTCAGGCTGTCATCGTCGAGGCCCAACGCGGACCATGCCTCGATCGCCAAACGCTCGGAGTGACGGCCGGAGCTGCGTCGTACTATGTAGTCCATCGCCCCTTCCCCGTTCTCATAGGCGACGACAGCCACGTTCCTGCCGCCCGACAACCACCCGTTGTCCTTGCGTGCCTGGATAGCAACTCGGCTGAGGTTGTCACCACCGTACTCGACCTGGGTAGCACCGCAATTATGGACAAGGACAGCGGATTCGCCCGCGAGAACGTAATAGGTGTGCAGGTCGCTGACGGTCAGGTTGTGGACCGTCGCCCGTTGCGCCGTCCACCGTTCGATCGCCGTGATCTGGACGTACGTGCCGGCGCTGGTGCGCAGCCACTGGCCGGTCTTCAGGTCGGTGGCGTCGATCCAGTCGCCCAGTTCGGGGACCCAGAAGGGGTGTCCGTCGGTGGCCGTGACCTCGGCGGTGGTGCCGTCGGGGGTGGTGATCTCGACCTTGACCAGGTGCTTGACGCCCTTGCCGAGGATCTCGGCGGTGACCGTCTCCACGGCCGTCTCGCCGGTTTCCGGGTCGGTGGCCAGTACCTTGTCGCCGTTCTCGATGTCCTCGATGGGCTTGGTCGTGCCGTCGGCCATCAGGACGAGGGTGCCCGGCACGAAGCTGTTGGGCGTCTTGCAGCCAATGCCTTCCCCGGACGATTCCCCGGAGGATTCCGACGACTCCTGGGTTTTCCCTGACGACTCGTCCTTGGCCCTGGCCTGCCGCGGTTTCGGCTCCGCCTTCTTCGCCGCCGCCTTCTGCGTCTTCTGGACGGCGTTGCCCGTCTTCCGCGCGGCTGCCTTGGCCTTGCGGGTGGCCGCCTCCTTGGCCTTCTTGCGCAGTTGGGCCGCCCGTTCGGCCGCCTTGCGCTTGGCCTCCTTCGCCTTGCGGGCCAGTTCGCGGGCCTTCTTGGCCATTTCGATGATCTTGCGGGCCTTCTCCTTGGCCTTCATCCACGCGTTGACCGCGCTCGCGATCCGCGACGCCGCTTTGATGACCGAGGGGATCTTGGTCAGTTTCGTCCACGGGATTGCCTGGATGAACAGGCTGCCGCACGCCCACAGGTCACCCCGTGACCAGGTCAACGGAAAGGTAGCGCCCCTCGTCCGAGTCGGGCTCGCCGGCACCGGCACGCGCGTCAGCGGGTTGGGCGAGTGCGACGCAGCTACCTCGATGTGACGCGTCCTGTGAGTAGCCAACCTGATCGGTGTTCGGCCGGTCCGGGACTGTCCGGCAGGGGTACCGTCTGAGTGTTGCCCCAGAACGGAGTCAGCCGTGCCGCAGAGCATCGAGGAACACGTCGGCGCTCGGATCGCTCGGATCCGTAAACAGCGTGGACTGACACAACAAGGGCTGGCGATAAGAGCCCACGTGTCGAAGTCCCTGCTGTCAAAGGTCGAGTGCGGACAGAAGCCCGCCTCCCCCGCTCTCGTCGCGGCCTGCGCCCGCGCGCTGGGTGTTTCCACGTCCGAATTGCTGGGGCAGCCGTATGCCGACGATTTGCGCCGCGACCGGATAGACACACTGATCCAGCCGATCCGTGAAGGGCTGGAGAACTGGGACGTCGCCCTGGACTGGGAGACGGCTCCGCGCCCGGCCGCGTTGATCTGGACAGACGTGGAACATGCTCTGGAGCAACGCCGTCAGGCGCGGTACACGGACATGGTGCGCACCCTGCCCGTGCTGATCGACGAGTCGGTGCAGGCGGTGCACACCAGTACGGGGGAAGAACAGCGACTGGCCTACGAATGTCTGGCGGAGTCGTTCCGGTGCGTGTTCACCGTGGCGTGGAAGTTCGGTTTCCTCGATCTGGCGACCGTTGCGCTCGACCGGCTCGCCTGGACCGCGCCGCGCGCCGACGAGCCGGGGCTGGCCGCCATGCATGCCGTTCTGCGTGCGCAGACCACGATGTCGTCGGGTCGGTACGACGTGGGTCTGCGGGTTGTCGACCGGGCCCTGCGGGACCTCGATGGCCAGCAGTCACGCCGGCCGGCGGGCATCGAGGCGATGCGGGGCATGCTCCACCTGCGCGCCGCGACCATCGCGGGCCGCATGAAGGACCGGGACCACGCCGACGCCCGCCTGGTCGAGGCTCAGGCGCTTTCCCAGGTCACGGGCGAGCTACCCGACTTCGGCGTCACCTGGGGACCGGTGAACGTCGCTGTGCACGCCGTGTCCATCGCCTCGGACGCCGATGACTTCGGGCGCGCGATCGAACTCGCTGAGAACGTACGCATTCCACGCGACTGGACCCGCTCCCGAGCCGGGCACCACTGGATCGATCTCGGACGCGCACATGCCTGGTCGAACCATCCGGAGCAGGCGCTGGACTGCTTGCACCGTGCCCGGCGGATCGCGCCGCAGCAGACGCGTTACCACCCGACGGTGCGGGAAACGGTGCTGGCACTCAAGCGGCGCGAGCGTGTCCGGAGCAGCTCGCTGTCCCGCTACGCGGAATGGGTCGGGGTCTAACAGTTTCCAGCACCGGAGAGTTGCACGGTTCGGTGCAACTGCCGTGTGCCACCAGTCGACAGGATGACACCTCGTCAGCACCCCCGCGGCCCTGCAACGGTTCCGGGGCGTGGTCACGCCGATAGGACCGTCGACATGCCGCCCGCATCACCCATACCTTCGAGCCACTGCTGCGCCTTGTGTATCCCGTCAAGGGACGCCATCACAGAGCAGATCGCTGTTCCCTCGCAGCACCGACCACCCGTACACCAACCAAGTGCCTGCTGCCGGTACACAGCCCCGCCATCCGCACTCGGCTGCTCCACAGCGGGGAGGCGACAGCATGAGTCCAGCCGACGAACTGCGGCTCCTGCCGTGGGCAGGGCCCGGAGGAAAGCCGTGCTACCTGTCCAGCGACGGAGCCGGATTCATGGCACGCCTCGCTGACCAGACGGAAGCAGTCCAACTCGGCCTGGCCCGAGAGTTGATCGAGGAGTCGCAGCGGATCCTCGCCAACCGCGCATGGACGTCTGGAGAACTTCACCTACTGGCCGTCCAACTGACCGAGGCACTGGTCAATGCACACCGTATTGCGGTGAGCCGTGGCGCACGCCTTCCCCTGCCCGCCCTCGACGACCCTGATCCCTGCGATGACGACAACGAGGACCTCATGTGACCGCCTGGCCGACACCCGTCATGATGCGGCAGCCTTCAACCTGGTCCGCCATGTGCTGCATGAACCAACGCATGATCTCGTAGGGGATGACGTGCTCGTCGTGGCTGTGGATGTGGACGGTCGGTTCCAGGTCCGGATCTTCGTCGGGTATCACCCAGGGGCATTGCATGAAGCGGATCGGTCTGGTTCATGCGCCTTGTCGGTGACGTCGCGTTGTGTCCCGCTCTGGGGCCTGAAAGCAGCGCAGGCACGGCGCCGGTAATCATGTGGTTGTCGAGACCCATGAGAACCGAACGAGACCGTGCCTGCCCCTGCATCATCCCCTATGCCCGTCGCGCTGGAGCACCTGACCCACGCTCCTTCGTCTGTACCTCTCATCGACGCAGCCGGGTTGCGTCTCTTTCTGGATGCGGTGCCCGATCCGCGGGATCGAAGGGGTCGCCGGCATCCGCTGTCCGCGCTGCTGGCGGCCGCGGCAGCCGCCGTGCTGGCCGGCGCCCGTTCCCTGGCCGCGATCGGTGAGTGGATCACGGACGCACCGGGCTGGGCCGTACGCGCCCTCGGTTTCGCCCCGGATCCTCTGACCGGGCAGGCCGTGGTGCCGCACCCGGCGACAGTGCGTCGTCTGCTTGCCCGTCTGGACGGCGACGCGCTGGATGCCGCGATCGGGGCCTTCCTGTCCGCGCGGGCATCCCGCACCCGTACGCCGGACGCGCTGTGGCCGATCGCAGTGGACGGCAAGACCGTCCGTGGCTCACGCACCCGGACCACGGCGGCGATCTCGCTGCTGTCCGCGATGACGCACAGCGGAGAGGTCCTCTCCCAGCGCCAGGTCGCCGACAAGAGCAACGAGATACCCTCCTTCGCGCCGCTATTGAACGGCGTCGACCTCACCCACGCCGTGATCACGGCGGATGCCCTGCACACCCAGCACGGCCACGGCACCTACCTGCGTTCGCGAGGAGCCCACTACATCGCCGTCGTGAAGAAGAACCACCCCAACCTGTTCGGCCGCGTCCGCGCTCTGCCCTGGCGTGAGATCACGCTCGACCACTACGAGCGCACCCGGGCTCACCACCGCGACGAGATCCGCCGGCTGAAGACCGCCGCGTTCGCCCACCTCGACTACCCCGACGCCCGCCAAGCCCTCCAAGTCGTGCGCTGGAGACGAGACCACAGCTCGGGCAAGCTGACCATCGAACGCGTCTACCTGATCACCAGCCTGCCGCCCAGCGCGGCCACCGGCGCCCAGCTCGCTTCCTGGATCAGAGGTCACTGGGGTATCGAGAACCTCCTCCACCACGTCCGGGACCGGACCTTCCGCAAGGACGACTCCAAAGTCCGTTCCGCTCACCTGCCCCGCACGATGGCCAGTCTCCGCAACCTGGCCATCGGCCTCCACCGGCAAGACGGCCAGAAGAACATCGCAGCCGCCCTCCGGCGAGCGGCCCGCGACTACCGCCGCCCCCTGACCCTCCTCGGCCTCACCGTATGAACCCGGACAAGATCACTTCATGCAATGCCCCTGCCCGCTTTATGCACCCGGCCTGAGGCGTAAGAGCCCGCCTGGAGAAGTCCCCGGCGCCCCTCGCACCCCGCACAATTGACAACCTCACCCCCACTCGTGAAGAAACGACTACGCGGCATCCAACCAACGCCACCCCAAAGAACTCGGCGGTTTCATAGCCAAGACCGGACGGGTGTCAGCAACTCAAATAGGGTCTTCCTCAATTCTGCGATGCACAGATCCGCCTGTCATTCTCACGCGGGCTTCGCCCTCAACTGGCGCGGAACTCCTCCACGTCTGACCACTCCCATACAGCGATACCTCCAAGTTGTCGAACCACCGCCCATACGCGCTCCACCGATCCACCCAACGGGATATGTATCGCCACATGTCGATCTCCGCTCCACTCAGCCCGCAAATCGGCATCATGAATAGCGGAAATCACATCCCTTTTGACCGAATCGAAGTCCCCCAAAGGGGTAGAAGAGGGAAAGTAGATCCTAAATACGCGATTTCCAGAATATCGAATGACCCCATTGATGCTTCCATCTTCCTCGTTGAGCGAGACGACGTCACCCATCGCCAATCCGTAAACCCGGAAGGGCAAGCAGCAAATTTCGTACTGTCCATCACCGAGAGGGCGTAGCCAAATTTGCTCCATCTGCCGAGGAAATCCGAAGGGCGCCAAATCAACCACGGCGATATAGCCTCGATCGGGCCTGTCGGCAGGTTCATCGTGAACAATGAAGCTAACTTGTGAACTCATGAACTACCTCTCTTGGATGAATGCGGATCTACCCCAGCACACAACCCGTGCCGGGGTAGGTCCACGCTCAGAGACTGCGACTATCTCCTGATGTGAGGTGGCCAATGAGAGGGCGGCCACGGGCCAGTATAACCGGCTGGCGGATTCAGGGGGGCGCCGTGATCCCTCTTTGAGCTATTGCAGTGCCGACATACCGGTGTCGTATTGGCGTCGGTCAGATCACCACCACGAACGCGCGGCTCAACATGATCCACCGCTTGTGCTGAGTTTGTCCTGCAGTACGAACACAATGGCGTGGGGAGATTCGGGTCCGCGTTAACTCCAATATTGTATTCACGGAGCATATCAGCGGGAATCCTTTGACCCGCTCCAGGCCCTCCACTTGATCCAGCGGGGATGTCATAAATCGGCTCACCATTCAAACCACAGCCGATCGGTGTATTTGTATTGTGCACCAGGACCGGCGTGGCCCCCGCCACCACATAGTACGTGTGCTACGTGGTACCGCTCTACCTGCTTCTTCGCTGGTCAGAGCGGGTTTTGCGTTCCGCTGGCGTCCGTGGTTGTGCTTGGAAATCCGTGGTTGTTGCCGTCGCTACTGCCGTCAAGGGCGCCGACGGCGGGGGCGTTCACTGCCAGGCGCCGGGTTCGGCCCGGAGGGTGGCGCGCGTGGTGCGGTGGTAGAAGTCGTGGCCGGTCTGGGCGCAGTGCTCGGCGATCCAGCGGGTCAGTTCATCCTCGGTGTGCACTTCGCCGGAGGTGGCGCCGCAGTCGTGGTCTTCGCCGGTGACGCAGACGGCCTCGAAGGTGGGCAGGGTCATGGGGTCCACGACGGTGGTCACGTGGTACTCGCGGAAGCGGTAGCGCTTGCGGGCCGGCGTACCGGTGGTGGCCGAGTCAGGCATGCTCGGCCGCCTCTTCCTGGGGGTCCGGGATGCGCTGTCCGCGCGATTCGGCCACCCGGAGCGCGTCCGTCAGGGCCTCGGCCAGTCGGGAGGCGAGCCAGCGGTACTCGGTGGCCGACAGGGCTCGTGCGCCGGGGGCCAGGACTTCGCGGGCGTGTTCCAGTAGCTCCTCGCCCATGCCGAGTTGGACGGCTTCGATGCTGTCGGCGAGTGTGGACAGGTAGCCCCTGCCATCGGTGCTGAGGTAGCAGGGGTTCCCGTCCGGGGTGGTCCATGGGAGTAAGCGGGGGCCAGCCACGCCTGCCGCCGCGTCGTAAAGTTCCCGGCGCCGCATGCGGTCCGCGTCGCTCCTGGGTTTGGTCACCGTGCACCCCCGGCTGGGTAGCTGATAGGGACACGGTGACCGTAGGAGCTGACTAGCCGTCACTCCATGTGTGGGCCAGCGCAGTTTGCGACGCAGAGTGTGCGAAGTGCTGCGCTGCGTGGTAGCTATCCGACGACGCCCAGGTAGGAAGCCATGTCGCGCATCTCGGCGGTGAGGGTGCGCTTGCGCCTCTTCAGGATCTCCTGCATGGTCTCGGCGGCCACGTGCTGGTGCTGGAGCCACTGGGGGGATGCTCGGCGTACTCCGGTCAGCTCGTCCATCGCTGCGGTCAGGTCGCCGGTGCGGGCGTGGGCGCGTGCTACGTCCATGCGGTGGCGGTTCCAGTTGTCGTCGCTCGGCCGCCCGGTGCTCTTCCATGCCTTGGGCGACAGGGCGTCCTCGCCGGCCTTGCGGACGACGGTATGCGCGTCGCCCACGACCATGGCGTCCTCCACGCCCTTCATGCCGACGGTCAGCGGACCGAAGGTCGTCCAGTGCCGGAAGAACGAGCCGGTGTGCTCCCGTCCCACGGCCGATGCCGCTGTGGTGGCCACGCGGTGGTAGTGGCGGGCCTCCTGGGGGCGGTTGTTGCGGCCTGCGGCAGCAGCAGCCCGTAGTGCCAGCCAGCCCCATGCCGCGCATTCGTCGGGGGTTGCCCTGGAAAGCCTCGGCTCGATCATGTCGGCGGTTTGGGCGGCCAGGTGCTCGGCCTCGTCCAAGCGTCCCTGGCGCAGGAGCAGCCAGCACATGCCGATCACGCCGGACGCTGCGGTGAGGGTGTCTGCGGAGCGGCGGGCGTCGGTGATCGCCCCGGCCAGGGCGGTGTAGCCGAGGTCGTACTGACGGACCTGCGTCAGATACCGCCCTGCCAGTTGCAAGGCTTCGGCTCGGGCCAGAAGCGCCTGGCGGTGTTCCTCACCGTTGTCGTAGTAGGCGACCGCGCTGTTGGCATCGCGTAGGAGTCCGGGGAGTTGGGACGCGACGCTCTTGTAGCTGTCGGAGTGGTACAGCACCGCGCCGTCATGCACCGCCCGGCGAAAGCGGCGCACGTTCGGCTCCTCTTCGCCGACCTCGCCGCCCGCATCGGCCAGCCCGACCGGCGGGGTCAGGGCGGCCCGCAGCTCGATGAGGTTGACGCGGTTCCTGTCCTCGGTTTTGCGCACCGGTTGCGGAGCGTCCGGGGCCAGCAGCGTTGCTGTGGTCACCTCCAGTGCGCGGGCGAGGGTGTGCAGCGTCTCCATGCGGACCGTTCCGCCCTGCTCGACCTTGCGCACTGTTCCCGGGGACACGCCTGCGGCGTGGGCCAGTTCCTCTTGGCTCATCCCGGCCCGACGCCGGTGCTTGCGGACGTTGTCCGCCAGCTCCGTGAGTTCCGTAGCCATCCGCTCACCACCTCCAGCGCCACGGTACGCCGGACGGGCGCGTCAACCGGTGGCTATCCGGCAGATACCCGCCACGGAGCGATCACCACCCCCGCGCGGGGCCGGGCTCCGGCAGGACCGGGACCTGAGCGGGTGGGGCCCCTCGTCGGTCGGGCAGCTTCGCCGGACCAGGGTTCCCCGGGGGCCGCCAAGGCTCACCCCGTGACGCGTGCGCTCGGCCTTGGCGGCCCCCGGGGGTTCCTGGTACGCCTCCGGTGACCGGGCGACGAGGGACCCCACCCGCGCCCCGCGACCACTCACCACGACGGAACCGCACCCGACATTCGGCCCCGATGCCCCTCGGAGGGAGGGCCGGGGTCTGGGGCAGAGCCCCAGGTGGCTTCGCTGTGCTGGCTGTTGCGCGCCCGGACCGGCGGGGCCGACGGCGAGCGGGGCGGAGACAGGAGCGGGCGGCGGCCCCGCAGGGCCGGAGCGCGCGCGGCCCGCGACAGCGGGCCGCCTTGATCAAGTAAAGAAACTCTGAACAGCTCACCCGCTCGACAACCCGTTCATCGAGTTGCCGGGTCGACGGTCAGGGTCGCTGCTGTCGGCGCTTCTTCGATTCGGCCAGTGCGGTCTTCAGCTTCTCGCTCGGCGATACGTCCGGTTCGGCGTCCTCGTCGTGGAGGGGTGGCAGGAGCAGGCCGCGTCGGCTCTTCTCCCGCTTAACCTTGCGGCGCTCGTTGAAGAGTCGCTGATGCTCTTCCCGAACCACGTCCCATCGCCGATCTAGCTCCGCTTCTCGCGCCAGCAGCTCCTCGTCGCTGAGGTCGGCGAACTCGGTGGCGGCTGCGCGCGCCTCGCGGTCAATCTCCTCGCGCAGCAGGTAGTTCGCGATCGGCCCGTGGTACTTGCCCGGCTCCGGTTCCTGGCGGACGAAGACGCCGCGCCCCTTGACCGCGTACACCAGCCCGGCTTGCTTGAGGCTTCGATAGGCGTTCTGCGCGGTGGAGTTGGCGACTTTGAACCGCTCTTGGATCTCCCGGGCGGGAGGGAGCTGGGAGCCCGGAGGGTAGGTGCCTTCCAGGATCTCTCGGCGGAGGATGTCGGCGACCTGGGCGTAGGGCGGTCGGGCGTCTTCGTTGCGGATGCCGTCGGCCGGCCAGTCGGGGCCTTCGGTGTCGGCGCCCTTGTGTTCGCCGCCGGTCCCTTCGAGACTCCGGCCGGAGGAGGTGCTGACATAGCTGCCCCGGCCGAGCTGGGAGTAGACCAAGCCTTCCTGCTTGAGCACGCGCAGGGCGTTTTGGACGGTGGAGCTGGAGACCCCGAACCGGTCACGCAGCACGTTGGCTGAGGGCAGGCGCTCGCCGGGGCGGAACTCACCGCTCAAGATCGCGTCTCGCAGTGCCTCGGCGGCCTGGAGGTACGGCGGCCGGGAGTCCTCATCCAGGGGCAGGGTCATGCCCCAACGGTATCGCCAGGAAGCCGTAGCGATACAGGCAGATCGACGGGCTCACCAGGTGGCCACCTACTAACCTGATCGAAGTCACAACCTAATCGACCTTGCAAGTTGAGCGATCATCTCCTTATGCTCCATGTCGAGTCGATCAAGCGGCTCCATCTCGAACGACGAGGATGTGATGGCATGGCCATGTCTCGAATCCGTGTTGCTCTGCTGCCGTCGGCGGTGTGCATCGCGGGCACCGAGCCGGTACTGAAGATCAAGGACCAGCAGACCGGGGAGGTCGCCACCGACCGGGAGACCGGCGCGTCGCTGTACACGGTGACCGTGATGCTCATGGAGGACGGCCGGGCCGAGGTCCTGAAGATCACGGTTCCGGAGTCGGGTCTGGCGGCCGGGCTGAAGCCGGGCGTGATGGTGCGGCCGGTTAGGCTGTTCGCCACCCCGTGGGCGCGGATCTTCAATGGTCAGCTCTCCGACGGCGTCGCCTACCGCGCCGCCCGCCTGGAGCTGGTCGCGGCGGAGGCGGCCCAGTGACCGGCCTCGACAATCGGGGTCCGCTGCGGGAGCTGCATGCGCTGCGGCCTCTGCCGGGCACTGAGGGCAAGGCGACGTTCTCCGCATCCGGCGCGGTGCTCGCCCTGCTCGGCCTGACCCCGGCGGATGCGGCCGGGCTGGACCTGGCCGACGTCCTCCGCCTGATATCCGAGACCAAGGGGGACTGACATGGAAGCCGTGACGGATTTCGGACCGGATGCGCTGCTGGTCGCGGCCGTGCTGGTCAGTGTGACGCTGCTGCTGGTCGTGGTGCGCTACGTGCGGGCCGACCGGGGCATGCGGGTCAGCATGCGGCAGGCCGTGCGGGTTCGCTGGGGCTGGGTGCGGCTGGCTCGGATGGCCGGGCTGACGGTCACCGACAAGACACCGGGTCTGCTCGCGCAGATCACCGCACAGAAGGACGGTCCTGCCCCCACGCCTCGGGTGCTGACTCCGAGGATCAAGGTCAAGCCGGACCAGTTCGGTGTGATCGTCCGGGCCAGGACCCTGCCGCAGGTCGGGCTGGAGGAGTACCAGAAGGCGGCACGCTTCCTGGCGGATGCCTGGCGGTGCACGCGGGTGTCCGTCCTGCCGGACGGCCCCGGCAAGGTGGTGATCCGAGGCGTGCGCTCCGACCCGTTGACCACGCCGACCAAGCACCGGCCCACCGGCCGCCCGCCGGAGGACGTGGCGCGCTGGGAACTGGGAGTGGACGAGTACGCCGCACCTGTCTGCGTGTCTCTGGCAAACGTGCCCGGGGTGACGGTGGCCGGCACACCCGGCGCGGGCAAGACCTCGGGGATCAACAAGTTCGTCTGTGAGCTCGCGCCGTCGGCGGCCGTGCAGTTCGTGGGCTTCGACGGGAAGGTGTCGCGAGCCGAAGAGGGCGACTACGCCGACCTGGTCAAGCGGATGTTCGCGTTCTGCGGTGACGACCTGGACGAGGCCAACGCGCTGTTCAAGCGCCTGGTGGCGCTGCGTCGGCGGCGATCCTCGGTGATCCGTGACGTGCTGGGCGTGAAGAACATGTGGCACGTCGGCCCCTCGCGGCTGTGGCCGCTCACGGTGGTGCTCATCGATGAGGCGCACACGTTCTTCCGCGAGTACAAGGGCAGCGACGCTGAGACGAAACGTTTGGCCGCGCTGACTGCGGACAACGCCCGGCTGGTAGAGGACCTGGTCAAGAAGGGCCGAAGCGTCGGCATCCTGACCATCCTGATCAGCCAGAAGACCACGGGCGATGCCATCCCGACGTTCATCCGCGACGTGTGCCCGGTGGGACTGTCGTTCGCGCAGAAGACGGTGGAAGCCGCAGTGGCCGCTCTGGGTGACGACATCCGCAACTGGCCCGATGCCAGCCCGGTCACCTTGCAGGACCCCGCCTATGTCGGGGTCGCGGTGATGGCGATGCAGGGCCGTCCCGGCTTCACCCGGATCCGCACCCCGTACGTCTCCGACGCCGACGCCGCCTGTATCGCGGAAGCCACCTCGCACCTGACCGCCGACCCCGCCCTATGCCTGGACGCCCTCCTCGACACCGTCGACCACACGGGCCGCGACGACAGGCCAGACGGCCCGGCCGTCTCCCTGGCCAAGCCCTGAACGCCCCCGATCCCCACGCCCCGAGAGGAGGCTCCGCGCATGGCGGAGGAACGGTTCACCCGGCGCACCGTGACCGTGGTCATGGCGGTCATCGCGGTCCTGGCCTTCGTCTTCTCCTTCGGTAACGTCTGGGCGCTGGCTCTGCGGCTCGGTGTCCCGCGCCCGATCGCGCCGCTGATCGCTCCCATGGTGGACCTGTCCGTCGTCGGACTCCTGGTCGCGCTGCGGTTCCTGGCCCTGCGCGGTGTCCCCGAGCACGACCTGAAGGCCGGCAAGCGCCTGCTGCACCTGTGCGGGCTGCTCACCCTCGCGCTGAACACCGCCGAGCCCCTGTTGACCGGGCGCTACGGCCGGGCCTGCCTGGATACCGTCGCCCCGCTCCTGCTGCTCGGCTGGGGCCACGTCGGCCCTACCTTCCTCGCCCACTTCCACACCGCCGCACACCTGGAGGACGCCACCACATCTGCCCCAGCACCCGCACCCATCGCTGAGCCGGTGCCCACCTCGGCGCCCGCTCCCGAGATGGCGGCCACGGCCCCTGAGTCGGTCCCCGCCGCGACACCTGCGCCGACCCTGGCCGAAGCGCCTGCCGTGATCGAGGTGCCCGACTCCGCCCCCGCCCCGACCGCCACCAAGGCGCCTGCCACCGGCACCCGCCCGGCCCTGCCCGCCGCCCTGTTGAGTGCGGCCCGGCGCATCGCGGACACCCACCACGCCGAGCACGGAACGCCGGTCACCGCCGCCCAGCTCGCAACCCGCATGGGCGTCGCCCTGCCGGTGGCCACCGCCGCCCTCGCTCAGCTCTGAGCCACCCCGGCCACCGGCCGGATCGCCTCTCCCCTGAAATCCACGCTCACCCGATGGGCCTGGTTCGTCATGCCCCGAGCAGCACCAACACGCCCCACAGCCACATGGCCGGTTGTTGCTCGGGGCCACCCACCCCGACAGAAGGGACACGCCCCGAATGGTCACCCTGGACCTACGCCACGTGGCAAGCCCCGCCGTGCGGGACCTGCTCCACCTCGTCAACCACACCGACCTCGACCGCGCACAGCAGCAGATCGAACGCCTCGGCGGCTGCACCGAACCCGTCCGCCTGACCGGCCACACCACCACCGTCGACACCACAACCGGCGAGGTCCTGCGCTCCTACACCACGGCGGAGGAGCCCACGGGCAGCCTGCTCACCGCGTGCGGCAACCGCCGCGCCTCCCGCTGCCCGGCCTGCTCCCGCCTCTACGCCGCCGACACCTACCACCTCATCCGCGCCGGCCTGTCCGGCGGCAAGACCGTCCCCGACACTGTCCGCACCCACCCCCGCGTCTTCGTCACCCTCACCGCTCCCTCCTTCGGCCCCGTCCACAACCGCCCCACCACCCCGGGCGGCGACATCCGTCCCTGCCGCTGCCGCAAGCTCCACGAACCCACGGACCCCGTGCTGGGCACGCCCCTGGACCCGGCGACGTACGACTACGCGGGCGCGGTCCTGTTCAACGCCCACGCCGGAGCCTTGTGGGCACGCTTCACCACCTACCTGCGCCGCGAGCTCGCCGCCCTACTCCGCATGACCCAGAAGGCCGCCCGCGCGGTCCTGCGGGTCTCCTTCGCCAAGGTCGCCGAGTACCAGCAGCGCGGCCTGGTCCACTTCCACGCCGTCATCCGCCTCGACGGCCCGGACGGCACCAGTCAGCCACCGCCGCCGTACGCCACTGTCGCTGTGCTCGCCGACGCCGTACGCGCCGCCGCCGCGCGGGTCCGCATTATGGTCGAGTCGGATGCGGTCGGGGAACGCGAACTCGCCTGGGGCGAACAGCTCGACGTCCGCGAGATCACGGCCTTCGGCGCGGACTCCGAATTCACTGATCAGGCCGTGGCCGCCTACGTGGCGAAGTACGCCACCAAGTCCGCCGACGCCTCCGGCACCCTCGACCGCGCCCTGTTCTGCCGTCCCTGCCAGGGACGCGGCGCCACCCTTCTGCCCCACGGCACCCCGCTCCCCTGCACCGCGTGCGACGGCACCGGACAGGCCCGGCCCCTGCCCCGCCTGGCCGTCGCCCACCACGTGCGGCAGATGATCCGCACCTGCTGGGAGCTGGGCAAGCTGCCGGAGTTCGCCGTCCTCAAGCTCTGGAAGTGGGCGCACATGCTCGGCTTTCGGGGCCACTTTTCCACCAAGTCCCGCCGCTACTCCACCACCCTGGGCGCGCTGCGCGCCGCCCGCCGCGCCTGGCGCACCGAACAGGCCCGCGCCCACGCCGGCCTGCCCGAGCCCGACCCGGACACCACCCTCGTCATCGGCCACTGGGCCTACCTCGGTACCGGCTACAGCCCCGGCGCCGCGCTCCTCGCCGCCGCCGTCTGGCACCGCAGAGAACTCGCACGGCAGTTCATCGCAGAAGGGGGCTGCTGATGACCGCACATGACCTGGTCCCGCCCCGCCAGCCGGTGACCACGCCGGAGGAACTGCTGACGGTGCCCCAGGTCATGGCCCGCCTCCAGCTCGGCCGCTCCGCCGTCTACGACCTGCTCCGCACCCGCCAGCTCGCCTCAATCACCCTCGGCCGCGCCCGACGCATCCCCGCCCACGCCCTCACCGCCTTCATCCGCACCCGCCTCGACCAGGAAGCCGCCGCCTGATGACCACACCCCGCGACACCCCCGCCTCCCGCCGTGTCCGTGCCAACGGCGACGGAACCGTATACCAGCGCAAGGACGGCCGCTGGGAAGCCGCCGGATACGTCCTCGCCCCCGGCAACACCCGTCGTCGTGTTCGCGTCTACGGCACCACCCGGAAGGAGGCCCTGGCCAAGCTCACCGAGAAGATCGCCAACAGCAACCGCGGCCTCCCCGTCCCCTCCACGCAGGGCAGCGTGGCCGCGTACCTGACGTACTGGCTGGAGACCGTCGCCGTCCACCACCTCCGCGAGAACACCCACACCCGCTACACCACCTGCGTCAACCGCTACCTCATCCCCGGCCTCGGCAAGAAGAAGCTCGCCAAGCTCACAGCCAAAGAGGTCCGTACCTGGCTCAACCAACTCCGCACCACCTGCCAGTGCTGCACGCGCGGCATCGACGCCCGGCGCGACCAGCCCCGCTGCTGCGCCGCCGACCAGTGCTGCCACAAGCTGCTCTCCCCACTGACACTCACCTACATCCACTCCGTCCTCAAGTCCGCCCTGGAACACGCCGTCCGGGAGGAAGAGATCCCGCGCAACGTCGCCCGCAACGTCCGCACCGGCACCCCACAGCCCCGACGCTTCGAACCCCTCACCGCCGACGAAGCCCGTCAGCTTCTCACCGCCGCGCAAGGTCACCGGCTGCACGCGCTGTTCGAACTGGCTCTCCATACCGGGCTCCGCAAGGGCGAACTCCTCGGCCTGCGCTGGGAAGACCTCGACCTCGACGCCAGCACCGCCGCCATCCGCCGCACACTCCAGCGCACCAGCGCAGGCGGGCTTACCACGCTGCCCACCAAGACCCGGGCCTCCGAACGCCGCATCGCCCTCCCCACTCGCTGCGTCCACTCACTGAAGCACCACCACGAACAACAGCAGCGCGACCGTCACACGGCAGGCACCGAATGGCAGCACAACGGGCACGTGTTCACCACGCCGCAGGGCAGGCCGATCGACCCGACCAACCTCACCCGCACCTTCACCACGCTCCTCCGTAAGGCCGGCCTCCGCCGCATCCGCTTCCACGACCTCCGCCATTCGACCGCAACCCTCCTCCTGGAACAGGGCGTCGAACTCGTCGTCATCAAGGAGCTCCTCGGCCACGCACACATCGGCGTCACCGCCACCGTCTACGCCCACGTCCGACTCCGACTCCAACGAGACGCCATCGACACCCTCAGCACCGCGCTCGGCAGCCAGGAGGACACCGAGACGGCGCGATCCAACGGCGATGAACCGCCACCCTGCGTAGCTCGCGTCCGCTGACGTTGCCGTCAACTACTGCCGTCACCACCACGCAGAAGCCCCGCCGAGATGGGCGGGGCTTCACGTATGCCATCACGCGCTCGACCGTGATCGAAACCGGACTGATTCAGCTCTGGCCGCTGCTCCCAGAGACCCAATCAACCAGCTTCTCGAACTCTGCCCTCAACTGGTCAGGATGCACGTCGGACAAGTACTTCTCGCAGGGAGAAGGGTCGACCTCATAGTCGATAGTCGACACCTGAACCTCGCCTGAATTCCAGACTGTCAGGTAGGACCCCCTCCCCTCTTTCTCCACATAGACCCCGAAGGACTTCTTCTCCGCATGTTCTGCGGAATCGAACACCTCAAGCGTAATCCCTTCTCCTTCCAACCGCGGACGAGACTCATGGATTCTCACCCTGAGCAGGTCAGGCAGAGTTTCATTCATTTTCTGTCTACAATCCTGAGGTTCTCGAATGAAGGCATTTCCGGCGGCGGAAGGCCACGCTTGGCATTGAGTTTCGCGTAAATCGGATGCTGCGGTCCGGGTATCTGAGCCCACCCGGGTTCACCAGCAGGCTTCAGGCAGGAACACGGCACATCGAACTCCGCGTAGATCGACCCTGGCGCAGCCTGCTTGCGGTAGGCATCAGAGTTAGCGGGATGCGCTACGTACGTGGAAGTTCCGCCACTTCCCGCTTGCACCTTTCCCGTGTCGCTCATCGCTTGATACTCATCTTCCGACATCCATCGGCCCACGGTGGTGTTGCAATTGTGAACGAGTACCGGCGTGGCCCCCGCCACCACATAGTACGTATGCAGGTCGCTGACGGTCAGGTTATGAACCGTCGCCCGCTGTACCGTCCACCGTTCGATCGCCGTGATCTGGACGTACGTGCCGGCGCTGGTGCGCAGCCACTGGCCGGGCTTCAGGTCGGTGGCGTCGATCCACTCTCCCAGTTCGGGGACCCAGAACGGGTGGGCGTCAGTGGCCGTTACCTCGGCGGTGGTGCCGTCGGCCGTGGTGATCTCGACCTTGACCAGGTGCTTGACGCCCTTGCCAAGGATCTCGGCGGTGACCGTCTCCACGGCCGTCTCGCCAGTTTCCGGGTCGGTGGCCAGGACCTTGTCGCCGTTCTCGACGTCCTCGATGGGCTTGGTGGTGCCATCGGCCATCAAGACGAGGGTGCCGGGTACGAAGCTGTTGGTCTTGCAGCCGATGCCCTCCCCGGAAGATCCTTCGGAGGACTCCCCGGAGGACTCCCCCGAAGACTCCGACGACTCCTGGGTTTTCCCTGATGACTCGTCCTTGGCCCGGGCCTGCCGCGGCTTCGGCTCTGCCTGCTTCGCCTCCGTCTTCTGTGTCTTCTGGACGGCATTGCCTGTCTTCTGCGCGTCCTTCTTAGCCTTGCGGGTGGCCGCCTCCTTGGCCTTCTTGCGCAGCTGGGCTGCCCGTTCGGCCGCCTTGCGCTTGGCCTCCTTCGCCTTGCGGGCCAGTTCGCGGGCCTTCTTGGCCATTTCGATGATCTTGCGGGCCTTCTCCTTGGCCTTCATCCACGCGTTGACCGCGCTCGCGATCCGCGACGCCGCTTTGATGACCGAGGGGATCTTGGTCAGTTTCGTCCACGGGATCGCCTGGATGAACAGGCTGCCGCACGCCCACAGGTCACCCCGGGAGAAACAGCCGACCACGTCGTTCCAGCCGATGAAGTCCTTCAGCGCGGCCCAGCCGACCGAGAGGATGACGTCCGCCAGGGAGGTGTTCAGTTGGTTCTTCGCCCAGGCCTCCGCCGAGGCCGAGGGGCCGCCGTACTCGCTCGTGCCGCCCTCCGACGCCAGGCCGGTCGGGTCGGCGAAGGTGACCGGGTTGTTCTCGCAGTAGACGTACCCGTTCATCTGGACCGGGTCCTCCAGGTCCAGGACCGGGTCGGCGGAGAGGAAGCGGCCCGTGTCCGGGTCGTACTCGCGGGCGCCCAGGTGGACCAGGCCGCTGCTCGCGTCGTCGCCGCCGCCGACGTAGCTCCGGTGGGAGCGCCACGTCGTCGACTCGGTGCGTTCCGCGCCGAACGGGTCGGTCTTGGAGAACTTGACCTTGTTGCCGGAGGCCAGCTCCACGTTGGCGTACGCGGTGCCGTTCTGGTCGGTGATCTGGACGGACAGGGACGAGGCACTGGTGCCCTGCGCGTAGCGCATCACCGTCGGGGCGCCCGCCTGGGAGTAGTAGCGCTCGGTGTAGGCGGGGGCGCCGGCCGCGTTGACCGAGATCGTCGACTCGCCCAGGTACAGGGTGCGTTCGGTGTTCGAGATCGCCATCAGGCGGGAGCCGTCGCCGCCGTAGACGTACGTCGTCTCGTTGTCCGGCAGCCACTGCTGGTTGGCGCCGGTGTCGCAGGTGTTCAGTTGCAGGTCGGTGCCGTCGGCCGAGTTGGACGACGGGACGTCCAGGCACTTGCCCGACGCGACGTGCTTCAGGGTCCCGGTGGCGGTCGCCGTCCACTGCTGGGCCGCCGCGCCCGTGCAGTCGGCGATGACGACCGCCGTGCCGTTCGCGGTGGCGCCGCCCTTCGGGACCGCGCACTTGCCGAGGATCTTCAGGGCGCCGGTCGACGGGTCGGCAGCAGAGGCCGAGTCGATGCGGAACTTCTGGGCCTTGCTGCCGTTGCAGGAGTAGAGCTGGAGGGGGGTGCCGGCCGTCGTGAGAGCGCTGGACAGGTCAAGGCACTTGTCGGCCAGGCCCTGCCAGGCGCCGGCGCCGTTTTCGCCGAAGCCGGTGATCTTCTCGACCTGGCCGTCCCAGGTCCAGGCCAGGGCCTGTTCCGATCCGTCGTACGTGCGGGTGGTCGTGTTGCCCGCGTCGTCGTACGTCAGGGTCGTCGCCTCGGTGACCTGGGCGCCGGAGACCGCCTTGTAGGTCGAGGACATGCCGGTCAGGGTGTGCGGCTGGGTGCCGTCCGCCTTGCCGTAGGTGTAGGAGGTAGTGGCGTCGGCGGTGGTGTCCAGGCCGGGGTCGTGCTCGACCAGCTTGGTGCGGTTGCCGAGGGCGTCATACGCGTAGCTCTGCCAGTAGCCGCTGTTGGCGTCGGTGACGTTGGTCGTGCCGTCCGCGTAGCTGGGGGCGGCTGTCTCCTTGCCGGTGACCTTGCACGCGGAGGGTGCGGTCCACGCCTCGGTGAGCTGGCCCAGGGCGTCGTAGTCGAAGCACTGGAGGTCCGTGACCTCGTTCGCGCGGTCGGCGATGGAGGTGACGTTGCCGGCCGGGTCGTAGGTGTAGCTGCGGGCGTTGACGCGGTGGCCGGTGACGGCCGTGGTGTCGCTGGTCGACTCGCGGTCCACGATGGCCTGGGTCAGTTCGCCCGTCGCCTCGTCGAAGAGGTTCGTCGTCCAGACCCGGTTCGGGTTCTCGCCGCTGACCGTCCGCAGGACCTGGCCGTACGGGGAGTACGAGGTGTCCGC
Source organism: Streptomyces sp. NPDC090994 (assembly GCF_044768905.1). NCBI lineage: Bacteria > Bacillati > Actinomycetota > Actinomycetes > Kitasatosporales > Streptomycetaceae > Streptomyces > Streptomyces sp. NPDC090994. Next base: position 501,337 of record NZ_JBIVWS010000003.1, on the reverse strand, counting down.
GGTGTACCAGTCGGTGCCGGAGGTGGAGACCGGCAGGCCGTCCTCGTTGTAGCGGACCACCAGCTTCTCGGCGGGCAAGGTGCCCACGGCGGGGAGGTTGGTCGCCTCCAGGACGCCCAGGTCCGAGTACTCGAAGCTGTAGCGGTACGTCGGCTCCAGGCCGTAGGCCATGGCGACCGACTCGGGGATGGTGATCTGCTGGCCGGTCGGCTGGTAGTCGGCGGTGTAGCCGGTGACCGCGGTGGTGTAGGCGAGGCCGTCGGTGTAGCGGGTCTGCGAGGTGGGCAGGCCGGCGCCGCCGATGAGGGTGTCGTAGACCGTCTTGGCGAGGAGGGTGCCGGTGGCCGAGCCCTCGCGCTGCTCAATGGGACGGGAGAGCTTGTCGTAGACCGTGGCGACGGTGGTGTTCTCGTCCGCGACCAGCGTGGGGCGGTCCAGGTTGTCGTACTCGGTGGTCGTCGTGCCGGTGTCCGGGTCGACCGCCTTGGTCTGCCGGCCACGGGCGTCGTACGTCCAGCTCCAGGTGTTGCCCTCGGAGTCCTCCGCCTTCACCTGGTCGCCGCGCTCGTCGAACGTGTAGGTCGTCGAGCGGTGCGCGGCGCGCAGCGCGTCCGTGAACGTGTCGACGCGGACCGTGCGGCCCAGGGCGTCGGACCAGGTGCGCTGGGCGGTGGCGCCCTCGGGGTTGATGACGGTGGAGTAGTCGAGGCCGTACTCGTTGGTGGTGGCCTTCTCCTCGGCCTCCTCGCCGTTGAGATACGGCGTCTCGGTGAGGGTGCGGCCCAGGCCGTCGTAGGAGTACAGGGTGGCGTTGGGGACCTGGTAGTCCGAGGCCAGCTCGAACAGGACCGTGGAGGGGTCGCCGACGTCGTAGTACGCGTTGTTGGTCTGGGCGATGGTGCCGTTGGCGCTGTAGAGGATGTCGGTGATCAGGCGTCCGCCGCCGACCGCCGGGTCCTGCTTCTGGCGTTCCCGGCCGAGGCCGTCGTAGATGACGGTGGAGACGTCGTAGTCGCCGTCGTCGGTGAGGGACTCGGTGGTCACCGAGACCGGCTGGCCGATGGTCGTGTCGTAGGTGAACTTCGCCGACGGGGACTCGGACGTCGGGCGGGAGGGGGCCCACATCCGGGCGGCGCGGCCGAGGGCGTCGTACTCGTACGTCGTCGTCCGGCCGTTGATGTCCTCCTCGGTGAGGGAGACTCCGCGGCCGGGCTCGACCGTGGTGATCTCCTCCTGGCCGAGCGCGTTGGCGGTCTTGATCTGGAAGACCTGGCCGTCGTCGGGGACGTACGTCGTGACGTCCTTGTTCGTCTCGTCGTTCTCGGCGATGGCCTCGGCGTTGCGGGTGACCGTGGTGCGGCCGTAGCCGTCGTAGGTGACCTCGCCGTCCTTCACCCAGCCGCCGCCGTCACCGGTGATCGCCCAGGTGGTGGTGGCGTTGCCGGTGGTGGGGGCGTCGCCGTACGCGCCCCCGTCGTAGGCGACGCGGGAGCCGTCGATCCAGTCGGCGGCGGTCGCGGTGCCGGCCTCGTCGCAGGTGCCGGCGGTGGTCAGGGTCTGCTTGGCGAGGCCGATGAGGTGCTTGGACGTGTTGTGGACGTACGACATGACCGTGCAGGTGTCGTCGTCCGTGTTGTCGCTCGCGGTGTCGGGCGACCAGTCGTTGTACTCGGTCACCTCGACGGGCAGGCCGTAGGTCTCGTCGTACTCCGTGGCCGTGTAGAGGACGCGGGTCGTGCGCTTGTCGTCGCCGGTGCCGGAGGACCGGGTGTAGGTGAGCGACTCGGGGACCGTGATGCGCCAGGCCTTGAGGTCGGGAATGCCTCCGGAGCGGCTGCGGGAGGCCAGCAGCAGGGCCCTCGGCTTGTCGACCGTCCGGGTCAGCCAGTCGTCGGCGCCGGCGGTGGCCGAGGGGTAGGTGAGGGTCTCGGCGACGCGGCCGGTGAAGGGTTCCTTGTCCTCCGCGATGACCGCGTCGGCGGCGTCCCTCACGGTGACCGAACGGGTGCTGCCGTCGGGAAGCTTGTCGCCGTCCATGCCCCGGAAGTAGCGGGTCTCGGTCATGCCCCGCTCGGTGGACATCAGCGGGGTGTCGCTGTCGTCGCCGGTGTAGGTGCGGACCCGGGCGAAGCCGCGCCACTGGTCGTAGGTGCGGGTCTTCTTCTTGGAGAACTCCGCCTGGTTCAGCGCCCAGGCGCCGCCGTCGAGGTACTCGTACGTGGTGGTGACCGGGTCGACGCCGGTGAGGGCGGGGAGTTCCTGGACGGACTCGACGACGTACTTGTGGAACCAGTCGATGGTCTCCACGTCGGGGTCGGCGTTCCAGTACACCGGGAAGCACAGGCCGGTGTTCTCCTCGGGCTTCGGGAAGCCGCTGCCGGTCTTGCAGGCGCCGGCCGGTGCCTTGTAGGTGACGACGGTCTCGCCGCCGTACTCGCTGACGACCCGGGCGACGCGCAGCCGGTCGAAGGCGGGGTTGGGGTCGTCGGCCCCTTCCTTGACCCGGTTGGGCATGGGCTGGCTGTTGGCGAGGAACTGCACCGGGTTCAGTGCGATGGCTTCGGAGTCCGTGCCGTAGCCGGTGCGGGTGATGGACTCCAGCCAGAGGGCGGTGCCCTCGTCGGTGAGGTCGGCGGGCAGGGACTGCTGGAGGGTCCAGCTGTCCACCTTGGACAGGGCGGTGGAGCCCTGGGTGCGCTGCGTCAGGGTGGTCACCTGGGCGAGGCGCTTGCGCGACCAGAAGGTGGGGACCGGGACGTAGCACTCCTTGCCGGCGGCGCAGTACAGGTCGGCCGGGGTGTCGTACCAGATGCGGTTCTTGGCGAAGTCACCGGAGGCGAAGTTGTCGTCCTCGTCGCCGGACTTGGTGCAGGTGATGTCGCCTTCCTTGAAGCAGCGCTCGTCGACGTCGAAGGCGACCCGGGAGATCGGGTCGGCGTACGGCTCGTCCGCCTTCAGGCCGTAGTCGATGCGCTTGAGGTAGCCGCCGCGGTCGTAGGAGACGGGCGTCTTGAACTTGTTGTTCTGGGCGTAGTGGTTGGTCTCCTTCGCCCACCACAGGGTCATCGCGTTGCCGTCGGTGTCGACGACGAAGTCGAGGTTCCAGCGCCAGGCCTGGTCGCAGAAGGAGCCCGCGAAGTCACCCGCCTGGTAGCAGGGTTCCTTGTCCTGATTGCCGGCGACCGGAACCGTCAGGACCGAGTCCGTCACCGGGTCGCCGCTCGCCCAGTCGTCGTCCAGCTTGTGCTTGCCGAAGTAGTACTGGGTGCCGTCGCGGGTGGTGACCCGCCAGTACTCGCCGTCGGCGTCGCCGTTGCCGAGGCCGGTGTCCCTGAGCAGTTCGACGCGGGAGCCGTCGCCGCTCGCGGTGACCCAGGCGTCACCGTACGGGTCGGCCTTGTCGGGCAGGACCAGTTCGGTGGTGGTGCCGCCGAGGGTGAGGGTGGCGTTGTACGAGCCGAAGCAGAGGTCGCTGGTCTTCTTCTTGTTGTTGCCGCCGGTCATGTCGTCGCGGCAGGAGGTGTACGTGCGGGTGATGGAACCCGCGTTGTACTCCCAGCCGTCGCCGATCCAGGAGGGCTGGTTGTTGGAGGCGGACGTACGGCCGTCCACGACCTGGGAGTTGTAGCCGAAGGAGACCGCCGGGGACGGGCCGCCCGGCACGCTCGGGGTCTGGAGGGTGTACGAGTAGCTGAAGCCGCCGGCATTGCCGCCGGCCGACCAGGACCCGGCGCTGACCAGCGGAGTCGCGCCGAAGTCGCCCTTGGAGCCGGAGCCGGAGTCGGTCGCGAGCAGGACGGAGGAGCCGGAGCCGTCGGCGGTCGCGGCGGCGAGGGAGGCCAAGGGGGTGCCGCCGGTGGACTTCCCGGTGCGGTACACGCCGTCCGTGACGGTGCCCTCGGTGGAGGAGGCCGCTGTGGAGGCCGTCTCCTCGGAGGTGCCGCCCGCCGCCAGCGCCTCGGTGGCCACGGTCGCCTCGATGCGGCGCTCGTACACCGGGTTGCCGTCGGCGTCCGTGCCGGTCTGCTCGACCACGTTGTCGGTGGTGACCTCGGACGGCTCGGAGCAGCCCTCGGTGTCCGGGGTGGTCAGGAAGCACGCCGGGTACTGCGCGAACGACAGCCGGTCGGCCCAGTTGGCGCCGTACAGCTCGGAGAAGTCGCTGTAGTCCAGGGCGATCACGGCGTCGCCGGTGGCCTCGGCGGGCGGGGTGACGGTGAGGGCCACGCCCTCGATCGTGGTGGCGGCCAGTTCGTCCTGGCCGGCGAGTGTGACCTGCCACTGGCCCTCCAGGGCGGCGGCCTCGGTCGCGGTGGCGGTCTCGGGAGCGCCCACCTCGACAGGAAGGGCGGTGCCGTCCTCCTGGACGAGCGGGACCATCTCTCCGGGAGTGAGGCCGGTGAGGTCCTGGGCGGCCGAGCCGCGGGCGGGGGCGGTGACGTTGCTCGGGTCGTACTCCACGGGCTGCTCGGCCTCGGCCGTGGTCAGTTCGGCGAGCTGCCCGCCGTTCTCGCCCTCGGCCTGCTCCGGCTCGGGGAGGTCGACCAGGTCGACACCGCTGCGGTCGTCGTCCGGCGGCAGCGCGTAGGCGGCGGGCAGGATGCCCATGGTCAGGGCGACCACGGTCGAACCGATGACGGCGACGCGTATCCGCGCCCGTCTGCGGCGCTCGGCGCGCGTGCGAACGCGCTCCTGCCTGCCGCTCCACGACAGTGATCCCCACACAGCGGCAGCCCCCGCGCACACAGTTCCGTCCAATGTCGATCACGAACTTTCCGGCACCCCTTCACGAAAAGTCAACAAGTCCTGGAGAGCTGGTGATCTAGGCCACATGCATAATTCCTGCGGCATTCAATAAAGGCTGTTCAGCCCACTCAAGATGTACGAGACCAGACCAAAGAGAGCCCAATTCACCATCAAGCAAGGGTAAATAGCAATCGTTTGACCAGACTGTCCCGTCGCGTGAACCTCCTGGTCAGGCACGCAAGTTGGACACGTGGCCGAAAAGGATCGTTCCGTCGGGCAAGTCGGCGAGCGAAAGACCCAAAGCCGGGTGTGGCGCAACCTCGCCGCATCGGTCATGCTCTGTGCTCGTTTCCTGGACCGACCCTTCACCACGGCCGGAGACACAAAGGGAACTCGCAGAATTCCGGGGTTTCGGAATTCCAGGGGGAGGGGACGCAGCACCATGGAACGTCGTCGCTTCGGCCTGTCCGCGTCCGGACGCGGACGGGCAGGGGTGGGCGCACTGGTCGCCGGCGCGCTGGGCGTCGGACTGCTCACCGTCCCGCTCCTCCACACGTCCGACGGCACCGACGGACGGGCCGGCTCCGAGAAGGCCGCCGCGCGTCCGCTGACCGAGGAAACCGCTCAGGAGCAGGCCGTCAGCAGGGGCGAGCGGGTGGAGGTCGGCACGCTGCGCGACGAGACCTCCGAGACCTACGCCCGCCCCGACGGGAGCTTCGAGACGGTCGTGCACGGGGCGCCGGTACGGGCGAAGGTGAACGGGGTCTGGAAGACCATCGACACGACCTTGACGCAGGTGGCCGGGGGCGGATGGGCACCCAAGGCCAGCGCTGAACCCGTCGTGTTCTCCGGCGGCGCCGACGCGGGCACCGGGAACCGGGCGGCGAACCGCGGCTCCGCGTCCGCGGTCCGCCCGGCGGTGTTCACGGCCGACGGCGGGAACGCCCTCCGCGTCGCCGACGCCACCGAGGGCTACACCGCATTGGCCACCCTGACCAGCGCCGGGCACGAGATCACGCTGAGCTGGCCGGGCTCGGTGCCCGAGCCGGTGGTGAGCGGGCCCAGCGCCCTGTACCGAGACGTGTTCGACGGGGTCGACCTGATGCTGACCGCGCAGGCCGACGGCTTCAGTCACGTACTGATCGTGCACAGCGCCGAGGCGGCCGCCGGTCCGGCGCTCGCCGAGCTGTCGTACGGCCTGTCCTCCCCCGGCCTGACCTTCCACCTGGACCCGGTCACCAAGGTCGTCAGCGCCAAGGACCGCGACGGTGAGGAGTTCGCCTTCTCACCCACGCCCTACCTGTGGGACTCGGCGGGCCGCCCCGCCGTCACCGAGGGCGACGATCCCGAGCCGACGGAGAGCGAGCCGGAGCCGGACCCGTCGTACTCGGAGGAGTCGGGGGCACCGGTCGGCGAAGAGCCGGCCGTCCCCGAGGACGGGATGGACACCGACGCCCCGACGGAGACCGCGTCCGCCGAGCCCGCACCGGCCGCATCCGGCACCACCCCGTCCAGCGAGGCCACCGAGACGGATCCCGCCGACACCGCGTCCGCCGGTCCGGCGAGCGCCGGGGAGACGGCCGGCGGCGGCACGACGGGCGTCCGGCAGGCCGCGTACGCGGACGCCGCCCCCGCCTCGCTGACGGACGAGGAGGTGTTCGCGCTCGCCGGACTCGCCGGGCCCGACCCCGGTACGCACATGGCGGTCGCCGGTGCCGCACTGACCGATCCCGGCGCGGCCTCCACCGGTCTGTCGATCACGCCGGACAGCGATCTGCTCACCGCCGAGGACACCGTCTACCCGGTCTTCATCGACCCCACGATCTACGGCAAGACGAAGAACTGGACGACGGCGTACAAGAAGTACCCCAGCTCCAGCTTCTACGACGGCGCCAACTACAACAGCGGCACCACCGAGGCCCGCGTCGGCTACGAGTCGACCACCTGGGGTCTGTCGCGCTCCTTCTTCCGGCTGGGCTGGAGCACGAACCTGAAGGGAGCCGTCGTCTCGTCGGCCACCCTCTCACTGCGGGAGACGTACTCCTGGTCCTGCTCCAGCCGTGAGATGCAGGTGTGGACCACCGGGTCCATCTCGTCCAGGACGACGTGGAACAACCAGCCGGACTGGAAGTCGGAGATCGGCACCAAGTCCTTCGCCCACGGCTACAACTCCTCCTGCCCCGACGCCTACGTGGAGTACAGCGCCAAGGCGGCCACCCAGGACGTCGTCGACAGCGGCGGTCAGACGATGACCATCGGACTGCGCGCCACCACGGAGGACTCCGCCTACTCCTGGAAGAAGTTCCGCGCCGAGGGGGACAGCGCCCCCAAGCTGAAGATCGTCTACAACCGCAAGCCGAAGACGCCGAGTTCGGTGAAGCAGTCCCCCGGCGGGACCTGTGACTACACCACGCCGTACGTGCGCATCGGCAAGCGGGATCTCGTCCTGTCGGCGAAGTCCTCCGACGCGGACGACACCTCCACCCGGCAGGACCTGCGGTACCTGGACTTCGAGCTGTGGCGGACCGGCTACGGCGACGACAAGATCGTCGACAAGAACGCCACGGTGACCAGCACCGGCACGGCGTCGGTCACCGTGTCCAAGTCGCAGTTCACCAACGGGTACCAGTACTCCTGGCGGGTCCGCGCGATCGACTCGTCCGGAGCGGCCTCCGCGTACTACCCCACGAAGAGCCCGAAGGTGTGCCGGTTCGTCTACGACAGCACCATGCCGAACGAGCCGATCGTGTCCTCCGACGACTACCCGGCCGCCGACGAGGACGGGAGCGTCTGGTCGGAGGTGAAGTTCGGGACGTCCGGCGAGTTCACCTTCGCCCCGGACGAGGACAAGGACGTCACCCGCTTCGACTACTCCTTCAACGGCACGAGCTACGACGAGAGCGAGGAGGTCCCGGCGGGCCAGTCCGTCACCCTGCCCCTGCCCCCGCCCACCGCGGGCCCCAACGTGCTGTACGTGCGCGCCGTGGACAGCGCCGGCAATCCCTCGCAGGGCACGAAGTACCTGTTCTACGTGACGCCGAGGGACTCCGCGGACGGACCGGGGGACGCCACGGGGGACGGCGTCCCGGACCTGTACGCCATCAGTTCCAACGGCAACCTGACGCTGTACCCGTCCACCAGCGCCGGCGACCTGCACGTCGGCCTGGCGGCCGGTCATGACGACGGCGTCGGTCTGCTCTCCGACAAGGACGGTGACGGCGAGGAACACCTGCCCGGCTACTGGATGGGCGACGACGGCGCGCCCGCGCTCCTCGCGCACGGCGGCGACGCCCTCGCGGGCGACGGTGTCGGTGACCTCTTCGCCCGGATGCCCGACGGCAAGCTGTACGTGTACCCCGGGGACGGCTACGGCAGCGTCGACATCTCCCGGCGCAGCACGGTCCGGTTGCCCTCCGGCTCGCCCGACCCGGCGACGTTCGACCAGATCATCGTGGGTGACTACGACGCCGACGGCCGGGCCGACATGTTCGCGACGGGGACCGGCGGTGAGCTGTGGGCCTTCGACGGGTACACCGGCGCCACCTTCCTCAGGACGACGAAGATCAATTCGTCGGCGTGGCTGGAGCGGGATCTCGTCTCGGTCGGTGACCACGACAAGGACGGCGCCCCCGACCTGCTGTGGCGCTCCGGCTCCTCCAGCCGCCTGTACCTGCGGTACGGGGTGAAGGACAGCGCGGGCGGCTCCACCATCGCCTCCCTGTCGACGGCGGCGGCCTCGAAGACCGGGGACGACGAGGTCTACGCCGAGGGCTGGTCCACGGCCACCGTGCCGGTGACGCACCTTCGCGGCACTCCGGACGTCGACGGGGACGGCATCCCCGACATCTGGGCCCTGTCCAGCTCGGGAAGCGTCTACTTCCACAAGGGCGGTTCCTCCGTCATCGGCAGCGGCGCCGCCGTCATCAGTTCCGCCAGCGAGTGGGGGACGACGAAGCTCGCCTTCGGGTGAGGCGCTGAGCACGTGCGGGGCGTACGGCCGCTGCCGCGCGACGAGGGAGGCGGCGCCGGGAGGCCGGCCTCAGCCGAGCAGGAAGACGTCCAGCTCCACGCTGTCCGGCCGGCGCTCGCCGGTGGCGACGAAGAGGCGTTCGTTGAGCCACGCGAGCCGGCCGGCGGCGGTGGTCAGGCGGGGGTGGCTGCGGAAGTAGATCACCTCCGGCGCCACCTCCTCGCCCCGGACCAGGGCCGCGATGTCCTCGGGCCGTCCCGAGCGGATCCCGGTGTTGTGCACCGCGATCCGCTCGCCGCGGTCGGTCTCCAGGGCGTACCGGGCGTCCAGTTCCGTCAGGGTCGCGGTGCGCAGGACCTGGTGGTCGGCGCCGCCCGGCAGGACGGTGCCGCGCACCTCGGGCCCCTCGAAGGAGCCGCCGGTCAGCGGCACCAGCCGGCGGTGGCCGTCCGGTGCCTCGCCCAGGTCGTACGGGGCGGCGACGCGCACCGACAGGTGGGCGAAGAAGGTGAGGGGCGGCGGCGGGGCGGGGGTGGGCGTCATGGTGTCACCGTCTCTCAGTTGACGCGGTCGGCGAAGCCCTCGGGCAGGCTTTCGGGGCCCACCGCGACGATGCTCTCGTCGTCCTCGCCGACGTGCTCGAACAGGGTGATGCGGGCGAACTCCGGGACGACGTAGATCGGGTAGGTGGGGCCGGCGTCGCGGAAGGCGCGCATCTCGTCCAGGTGCTCGTTCTGGTAGAGCACCGTCCTGCTCCCGTCCTCCTCGATCCAGCGCGGGAAGAAGATCGTGCCGTGCAGGACCCGGCGGCCGGGCAGCACGTTGACGACGACCGAGGTACCGGTCGGCTCGTTCCAGGAGACCTTGTAGACGTCCTCGGCGAGCCGCACCAGGTCGACCTCCTGGTCCTTGACCCAGCGCCCGCCGACCATGCCGGTGTGGATGCGGTAGTCGATGGTCGTGGCGTTCTTCACGTACATCTCGTACTGCCAGCCGTTGGCGTACGTGTAGATGAACCGGTGCCCGGTGATGCCGGACAGGTCCTGCGGCGGGACGGGGTTCTCGACGGTGGTCGGGGCGTCGGTCGCGGTGCCCATGTGGTGCTCCTCACTCCTGCCTGCCCGCGGACCCTCCGTGCGGGCCGCGGCGCTTCACTACCAGATGATTGTGTCACAAAAACTGTTTGTCACAAAACTATCGGGGCGCGGGTCACAATGGGGCCATGAGCGACAGGGACCAGGCAGCGGGCCGGACGGACGGCCCGGACGCGGCGGGGACACCGGGAGCGGTCCGGGTGGCCACCGGGCTGGGCGGACTGCTGGGGCCGCTGCGCCGGGCGGTCCTGCGCGCCACCCGCAACGCCGAGGGGCTGCCGGACCTGCCGGAGGCTCAGATCGAGTTGCTGCGGGCGCTCTCCTCCTCGCCCGAGGGCCTCTCCCCCGGCGCCGCGGCCGCCCGGCTGCGGGTGGCGCCGTCCACCGTGAGCAATCTCGTCCGCACGATGTCCGCCGCACAGCTGGTGGAACGGGTCCGTCCGGCGCACGACCAGCGGACGGTGGTGCTCACCGCGTCACGACAGGCCCTGGAGCTGCTCGACCGCTACGACCGGGCCAGCACCGCCGCGCTGGTCCGGATCGTCGAGGAGATGCCCGGCTCCGACCGGGCGGCCCTGGACCGGGCCCTGCCCGCCCTGGACCGGCTGGTCCACGCACTGGAGGAGACGGACGGCGGCACGGCGGGTGGCACCACGCCCGCGCCCTGAACACGACCCGGACGTGACCCCGCCCGCCCACCGGCCGAGCGGCTCGGAGTGGCTCGGAGCGGTCCTGAGCGGTTCGGAGCGGTCCTGAGCGGTTCGACCTGTCACACAACGTTCGGCACACCGTACGGAGTTGAGGTCCGACGCTGGTACAGTGCCGCTTCCCAACCCGGCGTACGGCTGTTCGACGTCGGGGAACCGCTGCGAGGAGAGACCGTCCGTGGGCACAGTCGTCGACGACGCCGCCTCCGTGGAGTTCCATGAGTTCTTCGAGCGTCACTACGCCGAACTGTCCCGGCTGGCCCGTCTGTTGACGGGTGAACCGGACATCGCGGACGATCTGGCGGCCGACGCGCTGCTGGCGTTGTGGCACCGCTGGGACCGGGTGCGCGCGGCCGATCATCCGGTGGCGTACGCCCGGGGTGTCGTCGCCAACCTGGCCCGGACCCGGGTGCGCAGCGCGGTGCGGGAGCGGCGGCGGGTCGCGCTGTTCTGGTCGCAGCGCGAGGAGCGGACCGAGAACCCGGACGTGGCGGCCGTGGTCGACGTGCAGGAGGCGCTGCGCTCGCTGCCGTTCCGCAAGCGGGCCTGCGTGGTGCTGCGGCACGCCTTCGACCTCTCCGAGAAGGACACCGCGCTCGCGCTGGGCGTCTCGGTGGGTACGGTGAAGAGCCAGACCTCCAAGGCGATGGCCGAACTCCAGCGACGGCTGGGCACGGAGCGGGCCGCGCTGCGGGTACGCGCGACGGCGCGGAGCGTAGGACAGGGCACCGGCACGGCCGGAGGAGGGAACCGGTGACCGTGCGCGACGGCCACGAGGAGGTGCGCGCCCGGCTGCGGGAGGCGGCCGAGGCGCATGAGCCCGACCGGGCGCGGATGCTGGCCCGGATCGAGCGCGGGATGGCTTCTCCCGCCGGTCACCCGGCGGGGGCGGCCTCCCGCGCCGGACACCGGGCGACGCGCCGGCCCGTGTGGGGCTGGACGCGGGTGGTGGCCGCCACCGCGGCGGTGGCGGGCGTCTTCGGCCTGGGCGCCGGCGCGGTCGCGCTCGCCGTCCGCGGTGAGGACCCCGCGCCCGGGACGGTCGCGGTCTCGCCGACGCCCTCGTCGTCCCCGACGCCCCCGACCGCGCCCAGTACCCCCAGCGCCTCGGCGACCCCCACCGCACCGGTGACCCCCACCACTCCCACGGCCTCGGCGACCCCCACGCCCCCGGCGACCCCGACGGCGCCCACGGCCCCGACGGCCGGCAACGGCGTGTCGGACGGTCCGCTGTGGTCGGACGGCTCGGTCGACCGGCACAGCAACACGTTCTGGGCGCAGAGCAACGTCACGCTGAAGACGGAGGAGAGCCTGTCCGCCCTCACCGTCCGGCTGCGGATCGCGCAGACCGGCGGGGTCTCCTCGGCCGGGGCGTGGCGGTCGCTGCCCGAGGAGGACTTCACGCTGACCGTCACCGAGGACGACGGCTTCCTCGTCTACACGTGGGTGCTCAAGGAGGGCCGCACGGTCCCGGCGGGCACCTGGGTGTTCGCCGGACAGTACGACCACGAGCGCGGCGGCCGGGACGCCGGGGACGACACCTACGCGGCGACCGCCGTCTCCGGCTCCCAGGAGCTGTCGGTGGACGGTGACTTCGCACCCCAGGACGACGACTGAAAAAATCTTTTCGTGAGGGCGGCAACCTCTCGCCCCGGTGGCGGCGACCAGGAAACGCAAGAACGTTCCCTCACGCAAGGAACCTTTCATGACCGCACGAACCGAGCAGCGCGTCCGTCACCGCCGCGGGGTCTCCCGGCGCCGGGCGGTGATCGCCTCGGCCGCCGCGTTCGGCATCACCGGCGCGGCGATCGTCACCACGTCGATGCTGTCCACCGCGGGCGCCGCCTCGTCCTGGCCGACCGCCACCGGCAAGAAGGCCGTCTCCTCGACGATCTCCGTCTCGGGCACCTACGACGGCGGGCTGAAGAACTTCTACGGCTCCGGCGACCTCGGCGGCGACGGCCAGGAGGAGGGCCAGGACCCGATCTTCGAGCTGGCCGACGGCGCCGTCCTGAAGAACGTCATCATCGGCACCCCGGCCGCCGACGGCGTCCACTGCAAGGGCTCCTGCACCCTGCAGAACGTGTGGTGGACGGATGTCGGCGAGGACGCCGCCTCCTTCAAGGGCACCTCGTCCTCGGCGACGTACAAGGTGATCGGCGGCGGCGCGAAGAAGGCCGACGACAAGGTGCTCCAGTTCAACGGCGCCGGGAAGCTCACCGTGACCGGCTTCCAGGTCGAGGACTTCGGCAAGCTGGTCCGCTCCTGCGGCAACTGCTCCAAGCAGTACAAGCGGACCATCGTGCTGAGCGACATCGACGTCACGGCGCCCGGCAAGGCGCTCGCCGGCATCAACACCAACTACGGCGACACCGCCACGCTCTCGGACATCCGCATCCACGGCGACGACGACGAGGACATCGACATCTGCGTCCGCTACACGGGCAACGACGACGGTGACGAGCCGACCAAGACCGGCTCCGGCGCGGACGGCACGTACTGCAAGTTCGACGACTCGGACATCACGTACGACTGATCCCGCTCTCTGATCCCGTCCTCTGATCTCCCCCACCAGGCCGTCCGGACACTTCTCCGGGCGGCCTGCGAAATTTTCGGAAACTTCCGTACCGGCCGCGCCTGTTGACGCCCTGTTCCCCCCTGGTGACACTCCGAGGGCACCCCTCCCCTCAAAACCCACCAGACTCCGACAGGAAACGTCATGCGTCGCCACACCGCCCGCGCGTTCCTGCCCGCCGCCCTCACCGTCCTCCTCTCCCTCCTGCTCACCCTGCTCGCCGCCCACCCAGGAGCGCCGTCCGTGAACCACCCCCGCTACGCCGGTTACCTCTTCGCCTACTTCACCGGCGAGGGCACCGCCGACGGTGAGCAGATCCGCTACGCCCTCAGCCGCGGCAACGACCCGCTGCACTGGCGGGAGCTGAACGGCGGCGAGCCCGTCCTCACCTCCACCATCGGCGAGCGGGGCCTGCGCGACCCGTTCGTGATCCGCGCCCCCGAGGGTGACAAGTTCTACGCGATCGCCACCGACCTGCGGATGTACCGGAACAGCAGCGGCAGCTGGGACGAGGTCCAGCGGCACGGCAGTACGTCGGTCATGGTCTGGGAGTCCACCGACCTGGTGCACTGGACCGACCAGCGGCTGGTGAAGGTCGCCCCGGACAACGCGGGCAACGCCTGGGCGCCGGAGGCGTACTGGGACGCGTCGCTGGACGCGTACGTCGTCTTCTGGGCGTCCAAGCTGTACGCCGACGACGACCCGGAGCACACCGTATCGACGTACAACAAGATGATGTACGCGACCACGGAGGACTTCCGCACCTTCAGCGAGCCGAAGGTCTGGAGCGACCCCGGCTACTCGGTCATCGACTCCACGGTCGTCGCGCACGAGGGCACCTACTACCGCTACACCAAGGACGAGCGGAACCCGACCTCCAGCACCCCCTGCTCGAAGTTCATCACCGCCGAGAAGTCGAAGGAACTCACCGGCACGTCCTACGACTTCGTCGCCGACTGCGTCGGCAGCGGCGCGATCGACCGCGGTGAGGGGCCGACGGTCTTCAAGTCGAACACCGAGGAGAAGTGGTACCTGTTCATCGACGAGTACGGCGGCCGGGGCTACGTCCCCTTCGAGACCACCGACCTCGGCTCGGGCGAGTGGACGGTGTCCGAGGACTACCAGCTCCCGGCCAGCCCCCGGCACGGCACGGTGCTGCCGGTCACGCAGGAGGAGTACGACCGCCTGCTGACCGCCTACCCGGCCTCGCCGACGTCGGTGACGGACGTGACGGCCAAGGGGCAGAAGGGGTACGCGATCGTCACCGAGGCGTCCTCGAAGGTCGTGCTGCCCATGGAGCCCGGCGCCGACACGCGCCGCCTCGCGCCGAAGCTGTGGACGGCCGAGGGGTCGACGGTCAGCCCGCGCTCCGGCACCCGCCGGGACTTCCGCGAGCCGCAGACGTACACCGTGACGGCGGCCGACGGCACCCGGCGCGAGTGGACGGTGGAGGCGGTGCCCACGCGCAGCCCGGTGCTGCCGGGGCTCACCGCCGACCCGGACGTGCACTACCTGGACGGCGAGTACTGGATCTACCCGACCACCGACGGCTTCCGGGGCTGGAGCGGCACCCGCTTCTCGGCGTACTCGTCGAAGGACCTGGTGCACTGGCGGGACCGGGGCGTGATCCTGGACCTCGGCCCGGACGTACCCTGGGCCGACTCCCACGCCTGGGCGCCGGCGATCACCGAGCGCGACGGGAAGTACTGGTTCTACTTCTGCGCCGAGCAGCAGATCGGCGTGGCGGTGGCGGACTCCCCCGCCGGGCCGTTCGAGGACGCCCTCGGCGAGCCGCTGATCGGCAGGACCGACTTCGCGGGCCAGATGATCGACCCGGCCGTCTTCACCGACACCGACGGACAGCCGTACCTGTACTGGGGCAACGGCCACGGCTACGTCGTGCCGCTCGGCGACGACATGGTGTCCTTCGACCCGGAGGCGGTCCGGGACATCACCCCGGCGGACTTCCGTGAGGGGTCGTTCGTGATCGAGCGGGGCGGCACGTACTACTTCATGTGGTCCGAGGACGACACCCGCAGCGAGGACTACCACGTGGCCTACGCGACGGGACCCTCCCCGCTCGGCCCGTGGACGAAGCGGGGGACGATCCTGTCCAAGCGGCCGGAGTACGGCATCCTCGGCACCGGCCACCACTCGGTGGTGAACACCCCCGGCACCGACGACTGGTACATCGTCTACCACCGGTTCGCCCTGAACGGCCCCGGCCGGCCCGGCGGCGACGGCACCCACCGGGAGACCACCGTCGACCGGCTGGAGTTCGCCGCCGACGGATCGATCGTCCCGGTGGTGCCGACGCTGGGGTCGGTCCGGGGCCGCTGAGGTCAGTCCATCGTGGCGCCGATGGTCGTGCTGCCCGTCGTCAGGAAGGTGGTGGCGGGCAGCGTGCCGCTGGACGAGCGGGCGTTGTAGACGGTGGTCGCGTCCGTCGACACGAAGGCCGGGGTGGCGATGCCGGAGTCCCAGTTGTTGCCGGCCGAGACGACCGAGGAGCCCTTGCTGACCGAGCCGCTGCCGTTGCCCACGGCGAGGTTCTTGCCGAGCCGGGCGGCGGAGGTGGCGAAGTAGTAGCCCCACTTGGCGTTGGCGTAGGCGGTGGTGCGGTTGATGACGATGGCGCCGGTGTTGGAGTTCTCGGTGAAGCCGTTGCCCTGGTTGTCCCAGGCGGCCGAGTTGTTGACGACGTGCGCGACGACCTCGCCGTCCCCGCCCAGCTTGTAGCCGTTGCCGTCACCCGCGAACGCCGAGTCGGACCAGCGGTTCTTGCCGTTGCCGAAGGCCCAGGTGTGCTCGACGGTGACCGGGGACGAGAACGACCAGTAGTCCAGGCCGTCGTCGGAGTTGTTGAACAGCCGCGCCCCGGTGATGAGGTTGCCGGTCCCGGAGCCGTACTTCACGGCGATGCCGTCGGCGTTCTCGCCGTGGTTGGCGGCGTCGTAGTGGCCGTAGGAGTCGAGGTTGCGGACGGTGTTGTTCACGGTGCCGTCGCCGGTCAGGGTGAAGCCGGAGTCGCCGCCGTTGATGGTCTTGACGTTGTTCCAGTTGGTGCCGGTGCAGGACGTGCAGACGACGGCGCTGTCCGGGGAGTTCTGGAACGTCATGTTGGAGACGTTCCAGTAGTCGGCGGTCAGCTTGAAGATCCAGTCGCCGTCGGGGAGGTTCGAGCCGTCGATCTTCACGGTCTCCGAACCGTACGCGGTGAGCGTGACCGGCGCCGACGAGGTGCCGTTGGCGGTGGACTGGAGGGTGGCGGTCGGGTAGTACGTGCCGCCGCGGACCTGGATGACGGTGCCGGCGGTGGCGTTCTTGATGGCGTTGGACAGGTCGGTCACGTTGCTGACGACCACGGTGGCGGCCTGCGCCTGGGTGGGGAGGGCGGCGACGCCGGTGCCGAGCGCGAGTGCGGCGACGGCGGTGAGAGCGGTGCGACGAGACATGGTGTGCGGGTCCCTTCTCGTACAGGTGTCTTAGAGGGTGGAGTCGAGCCAGGCGAAGACCTCGTCCTGCATGGGGGCGGTGAAGACGTGGCCGACGCCCGGCCAGAGATCGGTGCGCAGCCGGTGCCCGGCGCGGCGGGAGTCCCAGACGGCACGCAGCTTCGCGTAGGCCGCCGCCACGCCGTCGGGGGTGAACAGGGTGTCCCGCTCGCCGTCGACGAAGAACATCGGCCGGGGTGCGGCGATGCTCGCCACGTCGGGGATGTCCAGGTGCCGGGCGAGTCCGGGGTGCAGCATGTAGTACGCCGACTGCCCGCGCAGCGTGTTGTTGCCGGGGACCATCATCTCCTTCAGGCCGGTCATCCAGCAGACGCTGACGGCGGCGGCGATGTCGTCGCTGAGGGCGGCGGTCTGCCAGGCCCGGTAGGCGCCCATCGAGAAGCCGACGGCGGCCACCCGCCGGGCGTCGACGCGGTCCAGGCCGGCCAGGAAGCCGGCGGCGCGGGCGTCCTCGCGGGCCATGAGCCCGGCGAGCGAGGAGCCGAGGTTGTAGAGGTTGGCGGCCAGGGCCTGCTGCTGTTCGTAGGTGACGGGGCCGCGGTCGCCCCAGCCGAGGGCGTCCAGGCACAGCACCACATAGCCGTGCCGGGCCAGTTCGTCGCCGACGAACCGGCCGTCGAGGAGCTTGTCCGCCCACGCCTGGGCGGAGGCGAGCCGGGTGCCGTCGTCCCAGGGGGCCCAGGGCCGGACGCACTTCTCCTTGCCGATGTCGAACTTGGCGCCGTGGTCGTGCAGCAGCAGTACGGCGGGGAAGGGCCCGGTGCCGTGCGGGGTGAGCAGGCTGCCGCGCACCCGGGTGTGGCGGGTCAGGGCGAGGGTCACCGACTGGCGCCGGTAGCCGTCGCCCTCGGGTCCCTCGGTGAACTCCGGGTCGTACGGGGTGCCTCGCTGGTCGTCGACGAGGAGGTGGTCCTCGACGGTCCGGCGGGCGGTGCGCCGCCACGTCCGGAAGTCGCGGACGGGTGAGGTGCCCCAGGCGAGCGGGAAGCGCAGCTCGTCCTTGAGGGCCTGGTGGAAGTCGGGAAGGTTGCCGCCCACGAGATCCTCCGCCCGTGCGGTGCCCGCGCCCGTTCCGGTGAACAGCGCGGCCGTTGCCGCCCCCGCCACGAAGGTGCGGCGGCCCAGGGGTTCACGGGCGGTCATGGGACCTCCCGGTGCCGGCGTGCCGCAGGACGTACCGCTCGACGGCGCGGGCGGAGGTCAGGGCCCGGTGGTCGTAGACGTCGGCCGGGTCCCAGCCCACGTCGTCGGCGAGGCCGAGGCCGCGCGCCACGGCGTCCAGGTGCGCGGGGCGTCCGTTGAACCAGGACCCGGTGTCGTGGAACGCCGTGGCGCCGTAGTCGGCGACGGCGAGCGCGGGGGTGCCGTGCGGGTAGGCGAAGACGTTGCGTTCGGAGAAGACCGCCGACTCGACGCCGGCGCCGAGCGCGTACAGCGTGTCGTCCGCCCGGCCCCGGTAGACGTTGTTGACGACGTGCACCTGTCCGAAGCGGACGCGCGGGGCGCGCTGGGTGATGCCGGTGAACAGGTTGCGGGCGAAGGTCACCTTCAGATGGCCGCGGTCCCGGTCGCCGCGGCTGTCGCCGGAGCCGATGAGCAGCGCCTTGTCGTGGTCCTCGAAGCGGCTGTCGGAGACGGTGATGAAGTCGGAGCCGTCCTCGATGTCCAGCAGTCCGTCGTGCCGCTGGACGGGTTCCCCGTGGAAGCCGGTGGGGGCCTCGCGGTCGGGGAAGCGGCCGTCGGTGAAGACGCAGTGGTCGATCCAGATGTGCGTGCCGGTGATGACGGTCATCGCGTCGAACCGGGCGTTCCAGTTGCCGCTGGTGCCGTCGTCGGGGGACCAGCTGGTGAAGTGGTCGACGGGCGCTTCGAGGCGGAGGTTGCGCACGATGATGTCGGTGCCGGTGTTGACGGTCAGGAAGACGCCGAGCAGCGAGGCGCCGGCCCCGGTGCCGACCAGGGTGGTGTTGCTCGGCACGGTGAGCTGGATCTGCGCCTTCTCGTTGTTCGACCCGGTCTGCCGCAGCTGCCGCTGCCGCTTGCAGTAGTCGTGGCGGGTGTCGGACCAGGTGGTGCCGTCCGCGCCGAAGCAGGACATGTACTGCGTGAGGTCGTAGCCGGGGGCGTAGTCCTGCTCGCCGAGCGAGGAGCCGTCGTCGGCCTGGTGCCCGTCGATGGTGCCGGCCACCCGGATCACCTTGGGGGCGGTCGGGTCGCCGTCGTTCGCGAGGGCTTCCTTCAGCTCGGCCCGGTTGTGCACCGTCCAGGTCCGGCCGCCCGCCCCGCCGGTGGTGCCGAGGCCGGTGGCGGCCCAGCCGACGGGCCCGGGTACGGCGGCCGAGGCGGGGGCCGAGGGCAGCAGCAGGGCCGCGCAGGCGAGCAGCGCGGCGGCCGCGGCCCTACGCACGGGGCCGCCAGTCGCCCAGGTAGGCCGCCTTGGTGTGGGCCGCGGCCTCGGCGCGGGTGAGCTGGGGCCGGTTCTCCGGGACAGTGACGGCGGCGCCGGGGCCGGTGTTGCGGTACTCCCGGAAGCGCTGGTCCTGCCAGGGGTAGGCGTCGCGCATGTTGGCGTACGGGGCGACCGCGTCGATGCCGGCGCCGAGGCGGGTCTCGCGGACGGTGAGCATCGGGCGGGCGGTGGTGTCGGAGCTGGGCACCCAGGGGCGGGCCAGCTTGTAGTAGCCGTCGGGGGCCTCGCTGCTGATCCGGCTGCCGGTCACCAGGTAGCCGCGCGGGTTGGCGCCCGCCGTGGAGGGCGCGAAGACGAAGCCGTACGGCGCCGCCGCCAGGTCGGTGCGGACCAGCGTGCGGAAGTGGCAGTGCTCGTACACCGCCGTCGCCCGGCCGAAGACGAAGTCGACGTCGCCCTCGACGTAGCAGTGGGCGTAGTACTGACGGGCGAAGAGGGTCAGGTCGCGGGTGTCGGCGTACAGGGTGTCCTGGTGGCCGAGGAAGCGGCAGTGGTGGAAGGCGGAACGGTCGCCCTGCACCTTGATCGCGACGGCCTGGGTGCCGGTGTAGTCGGGGTTGTCGCTGCGCAGCCAGTCGTTGGCGAAGGTGATCCAGCGAGCGGTGAAGCCGTCGGCGGCGACCGTGGTGGTGGCGGAGCCGCTGGTGCCGTAGGTGCCGGAGCCGTCGGGCCTGGGGGTGCCGGCCGCGTTGTCGTAGACGATGACGGTGTCGCGGGGGTCCTCGGAGGCGCCGATCCAGGTGGCCTCGGTGCGGGTGGCGTCGACGGCGACGGTCTCGCGGTAGGTGCCGGGGGCGAGGACCAGGGTCCGGCCGCTGCCGGTGGCGGCGGTGACGGCGGCCTGTACGGAGGTGAAGTCGCCGCGGCCGCGCGGGTCGACGTACAGGGTGCCCGGGGTGAGCCGGGCGGCCGGGGAGCCGTAGCGGCCGAAGGGGCGGCTGCCCGCGGTGGCGGGGGCGGCGGCGAGGCCGAGGGCGGCGCCGGCGCCGGCGGTCGCCAGGAGGAAGGCTCTGCGGGAGGGGACGGGGCGGGACATGCGGGTGCTCCTTCAGAAGCGGGTTCTCGAAGGGGGATCTGCGGTGGGGGATCTCCGGTGGGCCGGGGCGGCGCGAGGGCGCCCCGGCCCTGGCTGCGCGCGGGGTCAGCGCAGGCGGCCGGCGCCCGCGCCGCGGTCGACGAGGGCGGGGACGGCCTTGGCCGGGTCCACCTTCGTCCGCAGCTGCGGCGTCCAGCCCGCGCCGGAGGTGAGGGTCTCGGCCGGGATCTCCGCGTTGTGCACGGCGATCAGGTCCACCGGCTTGCCGTTGACCCGGTTGTGGGCGGCGGTGACCGGCGCCTCGCTCCACTTCTTCAGCACCTTGGCGGCGCTGATCCCGTCCGGCAGCGTGAACGCGTTGTACTCGGCGACCAGCGCGGACTCCTTGCCGACGCCGAAGCTGTAGGCGTAGTCCTCGTTCGCCACGAAGTGGTTGTCGTAGACGTCGACCTGGCCGAAGCGGACCCGGGGCGCGCGTTCGACGAGGTCCTTGAACAGGTTGTGGTGGAAGGTCGCCTTCAGGTGCCCGCGGTCGCCGGCGGCCGTCGACTCGCTGTCGCTGTTGCCGATCAGGATCGTCTTGTCGTGGTCGGTGAAGACGTTCCAGGAGGCGGTGACGTAGTCGGCGCCGCGCACGATGTCGAGCTGCCCGTCGTGCTGCTGGTACAGCATGCCGAAGTAGGTCGGGGCCGCGCTGTCGGGGTGCTCGCCGTCGGTGAACGTGTTGTGGTCCAGCCAGACGTGGGTGGAGCCGTACACCACCGCGCTGTCGTACTCGCTGTTCCAGTTGCCGGTGTCGCCGTCCGTCGGGTCCCACTGCGGGAAGCAGTCGACGGGGCTCTCGAAGGTCAGGTTGCGGACGATGACGTTGTCCACGCCCTTGATCTGGAGGCTGGCGCCCTTGATCCCGGCGTTCCGGCCGACGCCGATGATGGTGGTGTTCGCCGGGACGCTCGCCTTGATGGCCTGGCTCTGCTGAGCCGCGGAGGCCCGCCGCAGTCCCTCGGGGCTGTCGTCGGGTTCGGCGCTCAGGTCGGTGTCGTAGCCCCAGGTCGCCGGGTCGTACGCGGCCAGGTAGGCGTCGAAGTCGTAGCCGGGCACGGCGAACGCGTCGCAGCCCTCGGCTACGGCGTCGATGGTGCCCTTGACCTTGATGATGCGGGGCGCGGTGCCGTCCGCCGCCAGGGCCGCCTTGAACTCGGCCCAGGTCGTCACGGTGTACACGTGCTCCGCGTCGGCGGCGGCGCCCCCGGTCGTCCCGGTGCCGTACGCGGCCCAGCCGTCGTTCGCGGGCAGCGTCTGCCGGGCGGGGTCCCGGTGCTGGGGGCGGGCCTCGGCACCGGCCGCGGTCAGGCCCACCACCAGGGCGGTGCAGCCGGCCAGCGCGGCACCCTTTCCCATGACGTGCCCATGCCATCTCTGTGTCTGCATGTGTGCGGCTCTCCTCTGTTACGTCGTCTCAGGCTTCGGGCCAGCTGATCCAGGACGCGGGGATCTCCGCGTCCAGGCGGCGCGCGTCACGGTGTCCCAGCACCCGGGTGCGCAGCAGTTCCCGCACCACGAGCCGGGCCACCTCGATCGCGCCGGGCGGGTTGAAGTGGGTGTTGTCCTGCTCGGTGGCGGTCCAGTTGAAGTACGCCTTGGTCCCCTCCACGCCGAGCCGCTGCCACAGCGCCAGCGACAGCGCCTGGACGTCCAGCAGCGCCACGCCCTCCTCGGCGGCGAGCGCCCGCATGGCCGCCGGGTACTCCCCGTGGCTCGGCAGCGCGGTCCCCGCCGCGTCGAACCGGCGCCGCTCGACGGGGGTGGCGAGCACCGGCCGGACACCCCGCGCCCGGGCCCCGTCGACGTACAGCCGCAGGTAGTCCTGGTACGTCGTCCAGGGCTCGGTCCAGCGGGCGGGGTCCTCGCTCTTCTCGTCGTTGTGCGCGAACTGGATCAGCAGGAAGTCTCCGGGCCGGACGACCCCGAGCACGGCGTCGAGCCGTCCCTCGTCCACGAAGCTCTTGGAACTGCGCCCGTTGACGGCGTGGTTGGCGACGGCGAGGTCCGCGCGCAGGAAGAAGGGGGCCGCCATCCCCCACCCCGTCTCGGGCGCGGCGTCGGCGTACTTCTGCGCGGCGGTGGAGTCGCCGGCGATGTGCATGGTCCGCCTGTGCGCACCGGCTTGTGCGGTACCGGTGGCGGCAAAGGCCAGAGGTACGGAAGCAACGGCAGCGGCGGCGACCTGTCTGCGGCTGAGAGACACGCCGGTCAACCTTTCAGGAGGGGAAGGATATGTCCCTAGGGGCGCGGGGAACCGCGCGCCCGGCCGGGGACGGCCCGCGGCCTGCACACCACAGGCCGCCCCACGGCGATTCTCAGCTCCGGGCGGCTAGCCCTTCTGCTCGTTCCACTCGGCCTGCGCCTCGTTCAGCTGCTCGGCCACCGTGTCCAGGAAGTCCTTCGCGCTCATCTTGCCGAGCAGCACCTTCTGGAAGTTCGGCTCGTTGTCGGCCTTGGAGATGGTGTTCCAGTCCGGCAGGTAGTACGGCAGCTGCACGATCGTCGTCGAACCGTCCGACAGCGCCTGGGCGGCCAGCTTCGTCGGCTCCGACTCCGCGACCCACGCGTCCTTCGCCGCGTCGGTGTTGGCCGGCACCTGTCCCGCCGACTCGTTGAACTTCGAGTTCGCCTCGTGCGAGACGGCGTACTCGATGAACTTCCAGGCCGCCTCCTTGTTCTTGGAGCTCTTGAAGATGCCGAGCCCGTCGACCGGGTTGGAGACCTGCACCCGCTTGCCGCCGGGTCCGACCGGCTGCGGGATGCCGCGGAACTTGTCCTCGCCGAACGCCTTCACATGGTCCTGGTAGGAGCCCAGGTTGTGGTTGAGCATGCCGATCGTGCCCGAGTCCCACTGGGCGACCATCTTGGTGAAGTCGTTGTTCAGGTCGGCGGCCGGCGTGACCTTCTTGTAGAGCGCGGCGTACTTCTCCAGCGCCGCCACGTTCTTCGGGTCGTTGACGGTGGTCTCCTCCCCGGCGGCGTCCCAGAAGGAGGTGATCCCGGACTGCCCGTACATCGCGTCGAGGGCCTGGGCGATGGAACCGGCGCCGCCGCGGATGGTGTACCCGAACTCGTTGTCGCCGGCGTCGGTGAGCTTGTCGGCGGCCTCGAAGAAGGCGTCCCAGGAGGAGGGCTCCTCCAGCCCCGCCTTCTCGAACAGGTCGGTGCGGTAGTACAGGACGCCGTTGTTGGCGGAGGTCGGCACCGAGTACAGCGTGCCGTCGCCGCCGCCGGCCGCCTTCAGCGACTCGACCATGTCCTCGTTGAGCTTGCCGTTCAGGGAGGAGTCCGCGAGCCGGTCGTCCAGCGGCTCCAGCGCGTTCTGCGCGGCGAACCCGGCGAGCATGGCCGCGCCGACCCCGCCGACGTCGGGCAGCCCGCCGCCCTGGATGGACGTGTCGACCTTCGACTGGTACTCGGTGGAGGCGATGCCGACGTACTCGACGTCGATGTCCGGGTTGGCCTTCTCGAAGTCGGCGATGATCTCCTTCCAGATGTCGGTGCGGACACCGCCGTTGTTGTCCCAGAAGACGATCTCCCCCTTGCCGCTGCCCTCGGCCCCCTCGCTGCCGCCCGTGCCGCTGCCGTCGTCCCCGCAGGCGGTGGCGGTCAGCGCGAGTACGGCCCCCAGGGCGACGACGGCCGGTGTCCGGCGCCTGCCGGTGCTGCTGCGCATGCTGATCTTCATGAGTCGGCTCTCTTCTTCTGGATCAGGCTGGATGAAGCGGTGTGGAGCGGTGTGGAGCGGTGTGGAGCGGAGTGGCGCGGAGTGGAGCGGTGTGGAGCGGAGTGGCGCGGAGTGGAGCGGTGTGGAGCGGAGTGCTGGACGTACGGGCGTGCTGATCGCGTGGGGGGAGTCAGTGGACCCCGATCCGCCGCTGCGGACCGGAGAAGCGTTCGACCAGCGCCGGGACGGCCGCCGCCGGGTCGAGCCGGTAGGTGTAGAAGTCGCCCGGCTCGAAGGCGTCGCCCCAGGTGTCGTGCCGGCCGGTGGTGTTCACGGTCACCGAGCCGCGCTGCACCAGTTCGGCGGTGGCGTCCGCCTGGTAGGGGTGCTGGACACCGTCGTAGTAGCTGTTCTCGATGACCATCCGGGTGGCGCCCCGCGCCCAGTTCCCGTAGGTCCAGACGGGGTCGCCGTCGGCCACCTGGGCCGACAGGTAGTTGTTGTAGAGGTGCGCGTAGGCGCAGTTGTCGGCGGACGGGTTGCGCTGCTTGGTGCCGGCGAACCAGTTGTGGTCGATGGTGATCTCGGTCCGCGTGTTCTCCGTCCAGCCGATGCCCATCGCCTTGTTGTGGTCGGTGAAGCGGTTGTAGGAGACGGTGACATACCGGCTGTCCTTGCGGATGTCGAGCAGTCCGTCGCCCATGTGCGTGAAGTGGTTGTGGTCGATCCAGACGTGGTGGACGGAGTCCATCTGGATCGCGTCGAAGTCGGTGGTCTTGCCGTCCCAGTCGCCCTCGACGTAGGAGTCCCGGATCGTCAGGTTGCGGATGACGACGTTGTGCGTGCCGGGGTTCAGGTGCAGTTCGCCGTGGACGATCTCGCCGCTCGTGCCGACGCCGACGATCGTCTTGTCGGAGGCGACCGTGATGTCCGAGCCGAACGGCTCCACGGCGATCGAGCCCGCCACCCGGATGACGTACGGCTCCTCGGCCGCCGCGTACTTGGCCAGCGCCGCCTGGTCGGTGACGGTGACGACCTCGCCGCCCGCGCCGCCCGTGGTGCCGCCGGCCAGGGAGGCGAAGCCGTGCGGCCGGTCGGAGAAGCGGTCGGTCCCCGGCGGAGCGGCCGCGGCGGCCCGGGCCTCCCCGAGCGTCCCGAGGGCCAGGGCGGCCACCAGGCCGAGGACGGCGGCCAGGGTTCCGCCCCTGCCCGGCAAGCGCTTGCTACGGAAGTGCGTCATTGCGGCTCCCCACAGGCGTACGGAGGTAGGAGGTACGGAGGTAGGAGGTACGGAGTTACCAGGCGGTGATCCGGAACCCGGTGAAGTCGGCCGTGCCCGCGGCCGGCTCTCCGGTGGGTGCGGCCTGCTCTCCGGTGGGTGCGACGGCGAACAGGCCGAGCAGGGCGCCGACCCAGCGCCAGGGGGTGGCGGCGAAGACCTGCCCCGAGGGGCGGAAGCCGTCCCCGGTGTCGGCGTGGAAGCGGCAGCGTGCGTGCGGGCCGATCTCGATCCGCAGCCGGGCCCGGCCCTCGGGGGCGAGCCGCGCGTGTGCCGCGTCCCGTTCCGCCTCCGCGACCGTCTCGCCGAACCGGTGCACCAGGTGCACCGCCCCGTCCGCGCCGCGCTGGAGCCCGATCCAGCTGAACGCGTCCCCGAGCACCACGAGCCCGGCCCGCGCGCCCGCGCCGTCGCTGTCGAGGCGCAGTTCCACCTCGACCGCGCACGGGGTGCCGGGCAGCCGCTGGGTGAGCACGTTCGGCAGCCTGCGCGGGTCGTGCGCGTCGGCCGAGCGGACACAGGCCAGCCGCAGCCCGTCCCCGGTGTGCGGGAGAGCCCAGCCGTCCTGGGGGTTGGCGGTCCAGGACCACTGGGGGCCGAACCGTCCGCCGGGGAAGTCGTCGTCGGTGGCCGGAGCCGCCGCCGAGGGCGGCAGCGCGGGCCGCCGGTGCTCGGTGACGGGCGCGCCGTCGTCGCCCAGCACCGGCCAGCCGTCCGGGTCCCAGCGCATCGGCTGGAGGTGCACCACCCTCCCGTACGCCCCCCGCTGCTGGAAGTGCAGGAACCAGTCCTCGCCGGCCGCCGTGCGCACCCAGCCGCCCTGGTGGGGGCCGTTGACGTCGGTGTCCTTCTGCTCCAGGACGATCCGCTCCTCGTACGGTCCGAAGAAGTCGCGGGAGCGGAAGGCGCCCTGCCAGCCGGTCTCCACCGACCCGGCGGGCGCGAGGATCCAGAACCAGCCGTCGTGCCGGTAGAGCTTGGGGCCCTCCAGGGTGAACCAGCCGGGGAGGCGGTCGGCGTCGACGATCACCTTGCCGTCGTCGAGCAGACCGGTGCCGTCGGGGCGCATGCGGTGGCCGGTGAGGCGGTTCTTGATGCCGGAGCGGGACCGGGCCCAGGCGTGCACGAGGTACGCCTCGCCGGTCTCCTCGTCCCACAGCGGGCAGGGGTCGATCAGGCCCTTGCCCGCCTTGACCAGGTGCGGACGGGTCCACGGGCCCTGGACGTCGGGGGCGTTGACCTGGAAGATCCCCTGGTCGGGGTCGCCCCAGAAGATCCAGAGGCGGTCGTCGTGGTGCCGGATGGACGGGGCCCAGACGCCGCAGTCGTGCCGGGGCGCGGCGAAGGTCTCCGCCGGTTCCAGCCGGTCGAGTGCGTGGCCGAGCAGGGTCCAGTCGACCAGGTTCCGGGAGTGCAGCAGCGGCAGGCCGGGGGCACGGCCGAAGCTGGAGGCGGTCAGGTAGAAGTCGTCGCCGACGCGCACGACGTCCGGGTCGGACCAGTCGGCGTTCAGGACGGGGTTGCGGTAGGTGCTGCTGCTGCTCACGGGCTGACCGCCTTCCGTACGAGGGCTGCGGCGCCGTCGGCGTCGAGGCGGCCGTCGGCGACGACGGTGACGATCCGGCGGACGGCCGTGTCGCCCGGGGCGACCGCCAGCCGGGTGGCGTGGGCGAGCGAGGAGCCGACGCCGGGATACTCCTCGGTGCGCACGAACCAGGGGTCCTCGCGGGTCCGTTCGGTGGCCCCGGCGAACACCAGCGACCAGCCGGCGCCGACCAGGGCGAGCCAGTCGGCGCGGCGGCCGTGCGCGGCGGCCTCGCCCTCGGCGTCCGGGGTGAGGACGTCCGGCGCCGCGTCCTCCTTGCGGGCCCGCCAGAAGAAGCCGCCGTAGGCCGCGCCGGGGCGGCCGTTGGTGGCGGGGCTGCCGAGGGTGAGCGGGCCGGCAGTGATGTTGGTGAGCGAGAAGGTGAGGTCCAGGGCCCAGGCCCGGTCGGTGAGCGCGGTGGCGGCCACCGTACGGCGCTCGCGCAGCAGCTCGGTGCCGGCGGCGATCCAGGACAGCTCCTGTACGAACCCGTCGGAGTCGCACAGCGGGAAGCCGGTGTGCCGCTGGGCGCCGTGGTTGTCCAGCTCGGTCGGGCCCCGGTCGCGGACGAAGGTGCGCCCGCCCCAGAAGTTGTGCCCCTCGACGTCGGGAACGGCGACACCGACGCCGAGGTGGTGGGCGTGGTCGGCGGGCGCGGACTCGGTGACCGGCGTGCCGGCCAGGGTGGTGACGGGGTGCAGGTAGGGGCGTGGGGAGAGGCGGGCGGGCAGCTCGGGCCGGGTGACGTACCGGGCGACGGGGCGGCCGGCGACGCGCAGGACCGGGGCGTCGGTGCCGGTCATCGGGCGGTCACCTCCTTGGCGGCCCAGGGGGCGCCGAGTTCGGAGTAGAGGGAGAGGGTGCCGGCGGCGGACTCGACCAGGGCGTCGACGCCGGGGACCACCCGGCGGGCCTCGGCGGCGATCCGGTGCCAGGCCGTCTCGGGCAGCGGTCGCGGGTCGGGGGCCCGGCGGATCGCCTCGACGACCCGCATGAAGGCGCCGGTGCCGTCGGGGGTGACCAGCAGGCCGGTGCCGTCGGCCAGGTGGTCGAGGAGGTTCTCCAGCAGGTCGGTGCGGCCGTGCTCGTACTCCTCGGGGCCGTGGCCGGCGCGCTGGAGCAGGACGCGGTCCTGCTTGTACCAGAAGGTGATCCGGCCGCGGGTGCCGTGCACCAGGACGTACGGTTCGGCGGCGCGTTCGGCGCACAGGGTGGCGGCGACGGTGATCCGCAGGCCCGTCGGGGCGGTGACGCGGACGCAGGAGGTGTCGTCGGCCTCGATGTCGTTGGCGCGGTGCAGTTCGGTCTCGACGGTGGCGACGTCCTGGTCGCGGGTGGCGCCGCCGAGGGCCAGGGCGGTGGCGACGGCGTGCGCGAGGGGGTTGGTCAGCGCCCCGTCGACCACGTCGGTGCCGTCGTCCATGCGGCGCCGGCCGGCCCAGGGCGAGCGCCGGAAGTACGCCTCGTCGCGCACCCAGGCACCGGCCCCGCCGATGCCGGTGACCTCGCCGATCGCGCCGTCGGCGATCAGCTCCCGGACGGCGGGCATGGCGTGCGAGCCCAGCGACTGGAACCCGATCTGGCAGGCGACGCCCGCCTCGGCGACCCCGTCGGCCATCCGGCGGAACTCCGCGAACGACGGTGCCGGGGGCTTCTCCAACAGCAGGTGCACGCCTCGGCGGGCGGCGGTCAGCGCCAGGTCGGTGTGGGTGGGGATCGGCGTGCAGACGACGGCGACCCGGGCGCCGGTGGTGTCGAGGAGGGCGCCGAAGTCGGCGGACTGGGCGGGGAGTTCACCGCCGTACTCCTCCTCCGTCAGGGGGGTCAGCTCGCAGAGGCCGGCCAGCCGGACGCGGCCCGCCCGCTCCAGGCGGCGGAGGTTGGCGAGGTGCCAGCGGCCGTGCCCGCGGGCGCCGGCGAGGACGACGGGCAGGGGTGCGCTCATGAGGCCCTCCCCGCGGTGCCGGCGGTCAGGTCGCGTTCGCTGCCCGGGCCGTAGGTGGGGTGGATGGTGCGCAGGTCGGCCGGTCCCCGTCTCATCAGCCCTTCACCGCCCCGGCGCTGAAGCCCGTGATCAGCCACTTCTGGATGAAGGCGAAGACGATGACGACCGGGACGGCCGCGATGATGCCGCCGGCGGCGAGCGCGCCGAGGTCGACGCTGTCCGCGCTCATCAGGGAGTTGAGGCCGACCGGGATGGTCTGCTTGTCCTGGTTGTTGAGGAACATCAGGGCGAACAGGAAGTGGTTCCAGGAGTGCACGAAGGCGAAGGAACCCACCGCGATCAGACCGGGCCGCAGCAGCGGCAGGACGACGATCCGGAAGGCCCGCATCCGCCCGCAGCCGTCGACCCAGGCCGCCTCTTCCAGGGAGTACGGCACGTTCTTGATGAAGTTGCTGATCAGGATCATCGACAGCGGAAGCTGGAAGACCGTCTCGGCGATGATGACGCTGCCGAGGGAGTTGATCATCTGGAGTTCGGCGAAGATCTCGAAGAGCGGCACGAGGAGCAGCGCGCCGGGCACGAACTGGGAGCAGAGCAGGGCGAGCATGAAGCCCCGCTTGACCCGGAAGTCGAACCGGGCGAGGGCGTAGCCGCCGGCCAGGGCGACGACCGTGGTCATCACCAGGGTGGCGACGCCGACCAGGACGCTGTTGCCGAAGTAGGTGCCGAAGTTGCGCTCCGTCCAGACCTTCTCGAAGTGGTCGAAGGTCATCGGCCAGGGCACCAGCGAGGTGGAGCCGGCCGGGCGCAGGGAGAAGAGCAGGATCCAGTAGAACGGGATGAGGGTGAAGACGAGGTAGATCCCGAGCGGGAGGTAGATCTGCCAGCGGGGGATCTGGTCCCAGGCGGGGCCCTCCTTCTTCGCCGGGCGCGGCGGGGCGGGGGCGGCCCGCTCGGGGGCGGGGGCGGCCGTGGCGGCCTCCTTGGTGATCACTTGTTCTCGCCTCCGAACTTGCTCAGCCGCAGGTAGACGATCGAGCAGAAGAGCAGGATCACGAACGCGACCGTGGTCAGCGCCGACGCGTAGCCGAAGTCATGGGCGTCGACGGAGGTGTTGGCGATGTAGAGCGGGAGGGTCGTGGTCTCGCCCGCGGGGCCGCCGCCGGTCAGGGTGTAGAGCAGGTCGACGTTGTTGAACTCCCACACCGCGCGCAGCAGCGTGGAGAGGATGATCGCGTCCTTCAGGTGCGGCAGGGTGATGTGCCAGAACTGCTTGATCCGGCCGGCCCCGTCGACCTCGGCGGCCTCGTACAGGTCCTTCGAGACGGACTGGAGGTCGGCGAGGATGAGGATCGCGAAGAAGGGCACCCCGCGCCACAGGTCGGCGACGACCGCCGCCGGGAACACGGTGGAGGTGTCCGACAGCCAGCTCGTGCCGTAGGAGCCGATGCCCAGGTCGGCGAGGTAACGGGTGATGCCGGTCTGGGAGTTGTAGAGCAGCACCCAGATGGCGGAGGTCAGCACGCCGGAGACGGCCCACGGGGAGAAGACCAGGGCGCGGCCCAGGCCCCGGCCCACGAAGGTCTGGTTGACGATCAGGGCGAGCGCGAGTCCGAAGAGCAGTTGCAGGCCGACCTCGACGAAGACCCACTTGGCGCTGAAGACGAGGGTGTCCCAGAAGACCGGGTCGTCGGTGAAGATCTTGGTGAAGTTGTCGAAGCCCGCGTAGCCGTTCCGCCACGGCTTGGTGGGGTTGTACTCCTGCAGGCTGTAGTAGAAGACGCTGATGACCGGGTAGGCGATGAAGCCCAGCATCAGCAGACCCGCCGGGGCGATCAGCAGGTACGGGAGCCTGCGCGGCGTGGCGGAGGCACGGCGCCGCCTCGGTGGCGCGGGCGGTTTCGCCACGGCTGCGGCTTGGGCCATGACTGTTCTCCGTTCTGGTACGTCGTGCGTGGGGCGTGCTTGCGTGGGGCTCGCTCGCGTGGGTCGTACGCGCGCGGGGCGTTCACTTGCGTAGTCGGATGTGCGTGGTGCGTACAGGAAGCGCTTTCTGTCGGTACAGGGGTGTGCGGAGGTTTTCTGTTGTCCGGGGGGGGGTCAGCCCGCGTACGGGTCCTGCACCTTGCCGGGGCGGGCCAGGAACTCGAAGTCGCAGCCGGTGTCGGCCTGGGTGATCTGTTCGTTGTAGAGCGCGCCGTAGCCGCGCTCGTACCGTGCCGGGGGCGGCGTCCACGCGGCGCGGCGGCGCTCCAGTTCCTCGTCGTCCACGTTGAGCCGGAGGGTGCGGGCGGCGACGTCCAGGGTGATGGTGTCGCCGGTGCGGACCAGGGCGAGCGGTCCGCCGATGTACGACTCGGGCGCGACGTGCAGCACGCAGGCGCCGTAACTCGTGCCGCTCATCCGGGCGTCGGAGATCCGCACCATGTCCCGTACGCCCTGCTTGAGGAGGTGGTCGGGGAGGGGCAGCATGCCGTACTCGGGCATGCCGGGGCCGCCCTTGGGGCCGGCGTTGCGCAGCACCAGCACGTCGTCGGCGGTGATGTCCAGGGCGGGGTCGTTGATGGTGCGCTGCATCGTGCGGTAGTCGTCGAAGACGACCGCGCGGCCGGTGTGCTTGAGCAGGTGCGGTTCGGCGGCGATGTGCTTGATGACGGCGCCGTCGGGGCAGAGGTTGCCGCGCAGCACGGCGACGCCTCCCTCGGCCGCGACCGGGTTGTCGCGGGGGCGGATCACGTCGTCGTTGTGGACGAGGGCGCCTTCGAGCTGCTCGCGCAGGGTGTCGTGGCAGACCGTGGGCCGGTCCAGGTGGAGCAGGTCGGGGATGCGGGAGAGGAAGCCGGGCAGTCCGCCGGCGAAGTGGAAGTCCTCCATCAGGTACGTCTGTCCGCCGGGGCGGACGTTGGCCAGCACCGGGACGGTGCGGGCGATGCGGTCGAAGTCGTCGAGGGTGAGGGTGACGCCCGCGCGGCCCGCCATCGCGATCAGGTGGATCACGGCGTTGGTGGAGCCGCCGAGGCCGAGCACGGTGGTGACGGCGTCCTCGAAGGCGTCCGCGGTGAGGATGTCGCTCAGCTTGCGGTCCCGGTGGACCAGTTCGACGATGCGCAGCCCGGCCGCGGCGGCCATCCGGTCGTGCCCGGAGTCGACGGCGGGGATGCTGGAGGCGCCCGGCACGGTGACGCCGAGGGCCTCGGCGGCGGCGGTCAGGGTGGAGGCCGTGCCCATCGTCATGCAGTGACCGGGCGAGCGGGCCAGCCCGCTCTCCAGTTCCTGCATCTCGCAGTCGCCGATGAGCCCGGCCCGCTTGTCGTCCCAGTACTTCCACATGTCGGTGCCGCTGCCGAGGGTCTCGCCCCGCCAGTGCCCCGGGAGCATCGGCCCGGCGGGCACGAACACGGCCGGCAGGTCGGCGGAGGCCGCGCCCATCAGCAGGGCGGGCGTCGACTTGTCGCAGCCGCCCATGAGGACGGCGCCGTCCACCGGGTAGGACCGCAGCAGCTCCTCCGTCTCCATGGCGAGCATGTTGCGGTAGAGCATCGGGGTCGGCTTCTGGAAGGTCTCGCTGAGCGTGGAGACCGGGAATTCCAGGGGGAAGCCGCCCGCCTGCCACACGCCCCGCTTCACGGCCTGGGCGCGGTCGCGCAGGTGGACGTGGCAGGGGTTGATGTCGGACCAGGTGTTGAGGATGGCGATGACGGGCTTGCCGAGGTGCTCCTCGGGCAGGTAGCCGAGCTGGCGGGTGCGGGCGCGGTGGCTGAAGGTGCGCAGGCCCTCGGTGCCGTACCACTGGTGGCTGCGCAGCTCCTCCGGGCGCTTGCGGCCGGTCATATCGACCACCCCGCGGCGATCTCGGCGACCTCGGCGCGCTCGCCCTCGGGGAGCGGGCGGCTCGGCGGGCGGACGTCGCGGCGGCACAGGCCGAGCGAGGCGAGGGCCTCCTTGACGACGGTGACGTTGTTGGCGGAGCCGTTGGCGGCGCGCAGTTCCTCGAAGCGGCGGATCTGCTCCCAGACCTTCATGGCGGCCGGGTAGTCGCCCGCCCGCAGCGCCTCGATCATGTTCCGGGAGACGGCCGGGGCGACGTTGACCAGCCCGGAGGTGAAGCCGGTGGCGCCGGCCGAGAAGTAGGCGGGGGCGTACGGTTCGGCCAGCCCCGCCACCCACACGAACCGGTCGAGCCCGGCGTCGCGGGCGAAGGCGGCGAACTTGGCGGCGTCCGGCACGGCGTACTTCACGCCGATGACGTTGGGGCAGGTGTCCGCCAGCTCGGCCAGCCGCGCCCCGGCCAGCTGCGGATTGCGGATGTAGGGGACGACGCCCAGCTCGGGGACGGCCTCGGCGACGGCGCGGTGGTAGTCGACCCAGCCGGCCTGGGAGACGTAGGGGTGGACGGGCTGGTGCACCATCACCATGGTGACGCCCAGGTCGCGGGCGTGCCGGGCGGAGGCGATCGCGGTCGGCACGTCGTGGCCGACGCCGGCCAGGATGTCCGCCCGGCCGCCGGCCTCCTCGGCGGTCAGCTCGGTGACCTGGCGGCGCTCGGCCGGGGTGAGGGCGTAGAACTCGCCGGTGTTGCCGTTGGGGGTGAGGGTGGTGATGCCGGCGTCCAGCAGGCGACGCAGCAGGGCCCGGTACGTGGCGGGGTCGACGGAGCCGTCCGCGGCGAACGGGGTCACCGGGATCGCCACCACGTCGGCCAGGGCCGCCCGCTGGGTCTCGAACGTCGTTGTCATGCCTGTCCGTCCTCTTCCTGGGCCCGCCCGGCCTCGTGGTCCGCTGCCGGGAAGGCCCGCTCGACGAAGAACGCGATGTGCGCGTGGAGGGCGCGTGCGGCACCGTCCGCGTCACCGGCCAGGGCGAGCCGCAGGATCTCCTGGTGCTCGCCCGCCTCCCGCTCCCAGGAGGGGTCGGCCGCCCAGGCGACGGCGGAGACCAGGGCCGCCTGGTCGCGGACCTCGTCGAGCATCCGGCCGAGCAGCGGGTTGCCGCAGGGCAGATACAGGGCGCGGTGGAACTCCCGGTTGGCCAGCGACCGTTCGGCGGTGTCGGTGGCCCGGTCGGCGCGGGCCAGCGCGTCCCGGGCGGCGTCCAGGGAGGCGCCGCGCCGCACGGCGCGCTTGAGTGCCTCCGGCTCCAGGAGCAGCCGCACGTCGTAGACCTCGCGTGCCATGTCCGCGTCCACCATGCGCACCGTGGCGCCCTTGTACTGGCTCATCACGACCAGTCCGGTGCCGGCCAGGGTCTTGAGCGCCTCGCGCACCGGGGTCTTGGAGACCCCGAACTGTGCGGCGAGTTCGGTCTCGACCAGGGCCTGGCCGGGGGTCAGCCGGCCGGTGAGGATGCGGCGTTTGATCTCCTGGAGCACGTACTGCGTGCGGGAGGGGATCGGCGTGGGCACAGAGGTCATGTGCGCCTCTCGGATCTCGCATATCGCGTCTCATATATGACGTACGGAGTACGACGCGTTGAAGGTAGGAGGGGCGCAATGTTTCGTCAATGCTTCTGACAGAAGAAGCGCGGATCGGCTCTTCAGACGCTGATGGTGACGCCCTCACGGGCGGTCCCGGTCGGCCCGCCGAACACCGCGGCGGCCCGCGCGGTCGCCGCTCCGGGCGTCAGGGTGGGCCCGACATGGGTGACGAGCAGGCGCCGGGCACCGGCCGCGCGGGCGGTGTTCCCGGCGTCCTCGGGCGTCAGGTGCACCTGTTCGCTTCCGCGATGCTCACCGGCGTCGTCGATGTCGGCCTCGCAGAGGAACAGGTCGGCGTCGCGGGCCAGGCCGGTGAGCGCGGCGCACGGTCCGCTGTCCCCGGAGTAGGCCAGGACCCGGCCCTCGCACTCGGCCCGCAGCCCGTACGCCTCGGTGTCGTGCCGCACGGCGCGGGAGGTGAGGAGCAGAGCGCCGTGGCGGACGGTGTGCCCGTCCTCAAGTGCGTGGAAGGCGAAGACGCCGTCGAGGAAACCGGTGTCGGGCCGCCCGAAGAAGCCCGCGAGGCGCCGGGCGCAGTCGGCGGGCGCGTAGACCGGGACGGGTGCCTCGGGGGTGAGCCCGCCGTAGGCGAGGGCGTACATCGCGGCGAGCAGGTCGGCGCAGTGGTCGGCGTGCAGATGGGAGATCCAGATCGCGCTGAGCCGCGCCGGGTCCGTGTGCCGCTGCAACTCGGCGAAGGTACCGGGCCCCGCGTCCACCCACACCTCCGCCCCGCCGCCGCGCACCAGGTGACCGGAGCAGGGGCGGCCGGGCGCGGGGTGGGGGGAGGCGGTGCCGAGCACGGTGAGGGTGAGGGGCATCGCGTCAGCGTACGGCCGGGCCGTCGGCGTACGGTCCTCGGGCCGTCGGCATACGGTCCTCGGGCCGTCCTCCGACCGTCCCCGGGCCGTCGGCATACGACCCTCAGACCGTCGGCATACGACCCTCAGACCGTCGGCATACGGCCCTCAGACCGTCGGCATACGGTCCTCGGGCCGTCGGCTTACCGCCCCCCTGGGCCATCGGCGTACCGTCCTACGGTCAGCCTCGCCGGGAGGGCCCGCCCAGCCCCCTCCGCACCGCCGCCAGGTCCTCGTCCGACGCCAGCCCGGCGTGGTACAGCCGCAGTTCCGTGGCGCCCAGGTCGGCGGCGCGGGCCGCGTCGGCGGCGAGGGTGCCGGGGCTGCCGCCCATGCCGGAGACGACGGTGAGGTTGGCGGCGAGGACCGTGCCGTCGTGGGCCTGCTCGGCGAAGGGGGTGATCAGGCCCGCACCGCCCGTGCAGGGCACGACCACCCCGTCCGCGACGGACAGGATGTGCGCGGGGTCGACCCCGGCGTTGGCGCCGCAGTGGTACGAGACCGGGTCGGCGTGCAGCAGGACCTGGAAGCCCTCGGGGGCGGCGGCGCGGACGGCCGCGACGGCCGCCTCCTGAAGGGAGCGGGCGGTGGCGTCCCGCCACGCGCGCGTGGCGCCCGCCCGCGTCTCGCCGAGCAGCTTCTCCACGCCCGCCCAGCCCCCGTCCGAGGGCGCCGTCCCCCGCCACACCGGCTCCAGCGCGTCGCGGACGGCGGCGGCCAGTTCGTCCGGGTCCAGGCCCTGTCCGCCGTACCCCGCCCGGCAGTCGGGGCAGAAGCAGAGCGACATCAGGTACTGCCCGGCGTCCCCGAGACCGACGCCGGCGGTCTTGTCGTGGGCGTGCAGATGGGCCAGGCCGTACCAGCCGAGGGACTCCAGTTCGGTGCCGCGCGCCCCCGGCCGCACCGCCGCCTCGGCGGCCAGGTCGACGAGGTACGCGCGCGTGGCGGGCTGCGCGATACACGGCGCCCAGGGGTAGCGGTCGCCGTAGGCGTTGACGACGGAGGTGTGCGGATGCTCGGCGCCGAGGCGGGAGTTGTGGGCCAGCACGACCCAGGTGTGCACCTCCAGCCCCGCGTCCGCGAGCCTGGCCGCGGCCTCGCCGTAGGCGTCCCCGGGCGCCCAGTCACCGGCCGGGTACGGGCGCAGGTCCCGTCCGGCCCAGCGGCCGGCGTCCGGCGGGTAGAGGACGGCGGCGTGCTCGGCGGTGACGATCCGGTGGCGCGGGTGGCGGGGGGTCAGGGCGCGGGTGGAGTGGTAGGCGGCGGCCAGCGTCACCTGTTCCACGCCGAGTCCCGCGACCGCCTGCGGCGCGCGCGGGTCGCCGTCGACGTCCCAGGGGTAGACGAATGCCGATGTCTTCACCGTGCCTCCTCAAGGAGCGCGCGACCGCGCTCGATCACCTCGGCGAGCCGCTCGACATGGTCCCCGGTCGGCTCGTGCAGCGGGGGCCGCACCTCGCCCACGTCCAGGCCGCGCAACCGTACCCCGGCCTTCACCAGGGCGACGGCGTACCCGCGTCCCTGGGCGCGCAGTTCGGTGAAGGGCCGGTAGAAGCCGTCCAGCAGGCGGTGCGCGGTGGCGTCGTCGCCGGTGCGCAGCGCCCGGTGGAAGGCGAGGGCGATCTCGGGGACGAAGCAGAACACGGCGGAGGAGTACAGCGTGACGCCGAGGCCGCGGTAGGCGAGCTGGGTCTGCTCGGCGGTCGGCAGCCCGTTGAAGTAGAGGAAGTCACCGGGCACCTCGGTGCGCACGGCGCTGACGGTCCGCTGCATCAGGTCGAGGTCGCCGAGGCCGTCCTTGAGGCCGACGATCCCCTCCGTGCGGGCCAGTTCGACCACCGCGCGGGGGCTGAAGACGGCGTTGTCGCGCTGGTAGACGATCACGGGCAGGGACGTCGCGGCGGCCACCTCCCGGTAGTGCCGCAGCAGCCCCTCCTCCCCGGCGAGCACCAGGTACGGCGGCATGGCGAGCAGCCCGTCGGCGCCGGCCTCCTCGGCGAGGCGCGCGTAGCGGACGGCGAGGGCGGTGCCGTAGCCGGCGCCCGCCAGGACCGGGACGCGGCCCGCCGTCTCCTCGACGGCCGCGCGGACGCAGTCCTGGAACTCCTCGGGCGTGAGCGCGTGGAACTCCCCGGTGCCGCAGCAGGCGAACACGGCGGCGGCGCCCGCCTCCACCCCCTGGCGCACGTGGGCGCGGTAGACGTCGAGGTCGACCTCGCCGCCGGGGCCGTACGCCGTGACCGGAAAGAACAGCGGGCCCCGAGGGGCGGTGAGCCGAGCGGCGAGCGGGGCTGACGTCACAGGTTCTCCCGTTTGCATGCGTGTCCGGTGTTTATATTTCTGAACATGCTCACGCTAAGACGCCCCTGGAGGGCGGTCAAGCTTCCGCGCTCTTGACGCGTGACGACGCGTCTCCTTAGCGTGTCCACGCTTGTGAATGACGTACTCAGATGTGCACTCACCTGTGCGCTTCGGTACTCGTACTCCCGTGCACTCCGGTACTCGTACTCGGATGTGCACTCAGATGCGTACTCGTGCAGTCAAGGAGACCCGAGGATGCCCGCTCCCCGCACCGTTCTGCTCACCGGCGCCGCCGGCGGCCTCGGCACCCTGATGCGGGAGCTGCTCCCCGCTCACGGCTACGACCTGCGCCTGTTCGACCTGCGCCCCATCGAGGACGCCCCGGACGCCGTCGTCGCCGACCTCGCCGACAAGGACGCCGTGCGCGAGGCGGTCCGCGGCGTCGACGCGATCGTCCACCTCGCCGGCATCTCCCTGGAAGCGTCCTTCGACAAGATCCTGAAGGCCAACATCGAGGGCACGTACAACGTCTACGAGGCCGCCCGCGAGGAGGGCGTCGGCCGTGTCGTCTTCGCCTCCTCCAACCACGCCGTCGGCTGGACCCCGCGCCCCCAGGGCGACGACCCCCTCATCCCCGTCGACACCCCTCGCCGCCCCGACACCTTCTACGGCCTGTCCAAGTCCTTCGGCGAGGACCTCGCCCAGTTCTACTGGGACAAGCACGGCATCGAGACCGTCTCCGTCCGCATCGGCTCCTGCTTCCCCGAGCCGACCAGCGTCCGGATGCTCTCGGTGTGGATGAGCCCCGCCGACGGCGCCCGGCTCCTCCACGCCGCGCTGACCGCCGAGGGCGTCGGCCACACGGTCGTCTACGGCTCCTCCGCCAACACCCGCCTGTGGTGGGACCTCACCACCGCGCGCGCCCTCGGCTACGAGCCGCAGGACGACTCCGAGCCGTACGCCGCGAAACTCGTCGCCGAACAGGGCGAACTGGACCCGGACAACCCGGCCCACGCCCGCCTCGGCGGCCACTTCGTCACGGACCCGCCGATCTGGCCGTACTGACCGGAACACACAGCAGCACCGAGGAGGACGGGCACCGAACGGGCCCGCCCTCCTCCCCGTTCGGGCATCCGCGCTGCCCGTTCAGACGCCCCGCCTCGCCGCACCCCTGGTCCACGACGCCGCCCCGGCCACCGAAACGGGCCCAAGCGGGCAGTATCGGCTCCGCAACAGACCTGGTCAGCGCCGCGCGCCCGCTGTAGAACTCTTCACCGGGGCCTTACCGGGCCCGAACGGGCAACGGCGCGCGTGAGGCAGGTGTGACATGGGCACGAGATCGGCGGAAGAGCGCCAGCGGGAGATCGTGCGGGCCGCCCGTGCCTCCGGCTCGGTCGACGTCACCGTCCTCGCCGCCGAACTCGGCGTGGCCAAGGAGACCGTACGCCGGGATCTGCGCGCCCTGGAGGACCACGGTCTGGTCCGCCGCACCCACGGCGGCGCCTACCCCGTGGAGAGCGCCGGGTTCGAGACGACCCTCGCCGTGCGCGCCACCAGCCACGTCCCCGAGAAGCGCCGGGTCGCCGCCGCGGCGGCCGACCTGCTCGGGGACGCCGAGACGGTCTTCGTCGACGAGGGCTTCACCCCCCAGCTCATCGCCGAGGCACTGCCCGTGGACCGGCCGCTGACCGTGGTCACCGCGTCCCTGCCGGTGGCCGGCGCGCTCGCCGGGCGCGGTGACACCTCCGTCCTGCTGCTCGGCGGCCGGGTCCGCCCGGGCACGCTGGCCACCGTCGACCACTGGACCACCAAGATGCTGGCCGGGTTCGTCCTCGACCTGGCCTTCATCGGCGCCAACGGCATCTCCCGCGAACACGGCCTGACCACGCCCGACCCGGCGGTCAGCGAGGTCAAGGCACAGGCCGTGCGGGCCGCGCGGCGCACGGTGTTCGCGGGGGTGCACACCAAGTTCGGGGCGGTCAGCTTCTGCCGGTTCGCCGAGGTCGGCGCCCTGGAGGCGATCGTCACCAGCACCCAGCTGCCCGCCTCCGAGGCCCACCGCTACTCCCTGCTGGGCCCTCAGGTCATCCGAGTCTGACCCCGTCCCATGCCTCCCCCTCGTGGGACGGGGTCACCCCTTATCGCCCCATACCTCCCCCTATGTTCAGGAGCGATCCATGCGAACCCAGAGCCGACGGAGGCCGCGAGCCACGCTCGCCACGGCCGCCGCAGGGACGCTGCTCGCCCCGCTGCTCTCCGGCTGCTGGGTCGGGGCGGGCGGCGCGGGGTCCGGCGGCGACGCCATCAACGTCCTGATGGTCAACAACCCCCAGATGGTCGAGCTGCAGAAGCTCACCGCCGACCACTTCACCGAGGAGACCGGCATCAAGGTGAACTTCACCGTGCTGCCGGAGAACGACGTCCGCGACAAGATCAGCCAGGACTTCGCCAACCAGGCGGGCCAGTACGACGTCGCCACCCTCTCCAACTACGAGATCCCCATCTACGCCAAGAACGAGTGGCTGCACGAGATGGACTCCTACGCCGCGAAGGACACCGCCTACGACGAGCAGGACGTCCTCAAGCCGATGCGCGAGTCCCTCACCGGCGAGGACGGCAAGCTCTACGGCCAGCCCTTCTACGGCGAGTCCTCCTTCCTGATGTACCGCAAGGACATCTTCGAGAAGGAGGGCCTGACCATGCCCGCGCACCCCACCTGGCAGCAGGTCGCCGACCTCGCCGCGAAGGTCGACGGCGCGGAGCCCGGCATGAAGGGCATCTGCCTGCGCGGCCTGCCCGGCTGGGGCGAGGTGATGGCCCCGCTCACCACGGTCGTCAACACCTTCGGCGGCACCTGGTTCGACCAGGACTGGAAGGCCCGCCTCGACTCCCCCGAGTTCGAGAAGGCGGTCAAGTTCTACGTCGGCCTGGTGCGCGAGCACGGCGAGTCCGGCGCCCCGCAGGCCGGCTTCGCCGAGTGCCTGAACAACATGACCCAGGGCAAGGTCGCCATGTGGTACGACGCCACCTCCGCCGCCGGCTCCCTGGAGGCGGCCGACTCCCCCGTCAAGGGCAAGCTGGGCTACGCCCCCGCCCCGGTCGAGAAGACCGAGTCCTCCGGCTGGCTCTACACCTGGGCCTGGGGCATCCAGCAGGCCTCCCGCAACCCCGACAAGGCGTGGAAGTTCGTCTCCTGGGCGTCCAGCAAGGAGTACGAGCAGCTCGTCGGCGACGAGATCGGCTGGTCCAACGTCCCGGCCGGCAAGCGCGCCTCCACGTACGAGAACCCGGCCTACCGGGCGGAGGCCGGCGCCTTCCAGGAGATGACCCGGGAGGCGATCGAGGCGGCCCGGCCCAACGACCCGGGGGTGCAGCCGCGTCCGGCGCCCGGCATCCAGTTCGTCGGCATCCCGGAGTTCACCGACCTCGGCACCAAGGTCTCCCAGGAGATCAGCGCGGCCATCGCCGGACGCCAGTCCGTCGAGTCGGCCCTGAGGAAATCGCAGGAACTCGCCGAAGAGATCGCCGAGGAGTACGAGGGACGATGACCGCCACGACGACGGCCCCCGTGGCCGCACCCGACGTCAGCACCCCGCCGAGCCGGCCCTCCGCGCGGCTGCGCGCCTGGGCCACCCGGGCCCCGCTCCTCCCGGCCCTGATCTTCATGATCGCGGTCACCCAGCTGCCCTTCGTGGCGACGCTGGTGATCTCCTTCTTCGACTGGAACGCGCTCTACCCCGACGCCCGCCACTTCACCGGCCTCTCCAACTACGGCGACGTCCTCACCGACCCCGACCTGCGCAAGTCGGTCTGGACGACGATCCTGCTGACGGTCGCGGTGGTGCTGGCCAGCCTGGTCCTCGGCCTCGCCCTCGCCCTGCTCCTGGACCGGAGGTTCAAGGGCCGCGGCGTGGTCCGCACCCTGCTGATCGCCCCGTTCCTGGTGGTCCCGGTCGCGGCGGCCCTGCTGTGGAAGCACGTCCTCTACAACCCCGAATACGGCCTGCTGAACGGGTTGTTGCACTACGTCGGCGGCCCCCAGCCCGACTGGATCTCCAACACCCCGCTGCTCGCGGTGGAGCTGTCCCTCGTATGGCAGTGGACGCCGTTCATGATGCTGATCCTGCTGGCCGGACTGCAGAGCCGCGACCAGCAGCAGATCGAGGCGGCCCGGGTGGACGGCGCCGGCGACTGGCAGATCTTCGTCCACCTCACCCTGCCCCACCTGCGCCGCTACCTCGAACTCGGCGCCCTGCTCGGCTCGATCTACATCGTGCAGAACTTCGACGCGGTCTTCACGATCACCTCCGGCGGCCTGGGCACCGCCAACCTGCCGTACACCGTCTACCAGAGCTTCTACCAGGCCCACGAGAACGGCCTCGCCTCGGCCGCCGGCGTCCTGGTCGTCATCGGCTCGATCATCATCGCGACCTTCGCCCTGCGCGTGGTGTCGTCCCTGTTCCGCGAGGAGGTGGGCCGCGCATGAGCAGCACCGTGGCCGCTGTACGCAAGAGCCGCCGCACCGGCGGTGCCGGTCTGGGCCTGCTGGCCTGGCTGCTCGGCATCGTCTTCTTCCTCCCCATCGCCTGGATGGCGCTGACCTCCTTCCACTCGGAGGAGGACGCCGCCACCAACCCGCCGTCCTTCGCGGCCGCCCTGACCCTGGACGGTTACCGCGAGTTCTTCGGCGCGGACGGCGGCGCCAGCCCCTGGCCGGCGCTGGCCAACTCGGTCGTCGCGTCGGTGGCGTCGACCCTGTTCGTCCTCGTCCTCGCCCTCCCGGCGGCGTACGCGCTGTCCATCCGCCCGGTGAAGAAGTGGACGGACGTCCTGTTCTTCTTCCTGTCGACGAAGATGCTGCCGGTGGTGGCCGGCCTGCTCCCGATCTACCTCTTCGCCAAGAACACCGACATGCTGGACAACATCTGGCTGCTGGTCATCCTCTACACCTCGATGAACCTGCCGATCGCGGTGTGGATGATGCAGTCCTTCCTCGCCGAGGTCCCGGTCGCGATCATCGAGGCGGCCCGGGTGGACGGCGCGAAACTGCCGACGATCCTGGCGCGGGTGGTCGCTCCGATCGCCCTGCCCGGCATCGCCGCGACCTCCCTGATCTGTTTCATCTTCAGCTGGAACGAACTGCTCTTCGCCCGG
The DNA here is from genome assembly GCF_044768905.1 of Streptomyces sp. NPDC090994. Taxonomy (NCBI): domain Bacteria; kingdom Bacillati; phylum Actinomycetota; class Actinomycetes; order Kitasatosporales; family Streptomycetaceae; genus Streptomyces; species Streptomyces sp. NPDC090994. Next base: position 458,915 of record NZ_JBIVWS010000003.1, on the reverse strand, counting down.
GTGCTGACGGGTGTGGTCGCCGAGACCGCCCCCGTCTTCCTGACCGGCTTCATCACCAGCCAGGGCCTGTTCCTGGCCAAGGTGTGCGCCGCGTCGCTCGTCATCTCCCTGCCGGTGCTCGCCGCGGGGTTCGCCGCCCAGGACAAGCTGGTCCAGGGCCTGTCGCTTGGAGCCGTGAAATGAAGGCCGCCGTCATCGAGTCCGTGGGCCGCGCCGTCGTCGCCGAGATCCCGGACCCGACGCCAGGGCCGCGCGAGGTCGTCGTCCAGGTCGCCGCGTGCGGGCTGTGCGGCACCGACCTGCACATCCTCCAGGGGGAGTTCGCGCCCAAGCTGCCGATCACGCCGGGGCACGAGTTCGCCGGCGAGGTGGTCGGGGTCGGCACGCGGGTCACCGAGGTCTCGGTCGGCGACCGGGTCGCGGTGGACCCGTCCCTGTACTGCTACGAGTGCCGCTACTGCCGTACCGGCCACAACAACCTCTGCGAGCGCTGGGCGGCCATCGGCGTGACGACGGCGGGCGGCGCGGCCCAGTACGCGGTGGCACCCGTGGCGAACTGCGTGAAGCTCCCCGAGCACGTCCGCACCCAGGACGCGGCCCTGATCGAGCCGCTGTCCTGCGCGGTCCGCGGCTACGACGTGCTCCAGTCCCGCCTCGGCGCCCACGTCCTGATCTACGGCTCCGGCACGATGGGCCTGATGATGCTGGAACTGGCCAAGCGGACGGGCGCGGCCAGCGTCGACATGGTCGACCTCAACCCGGCCCGCCTGGAGACCGCCAAGGGCCTGGGCGTCTCGGGCGCCGCCGCCACCCCCGACGAACTGGACCGCCCCCAGGGCTGGGACCTGGTCATCGACGCGACCGGCAACGCGGCGGCGATCCAGGACGGCCTGGACCGGGTCGCCAAGGCCGGAACGTTCCTCCAGTTCGGCGTGGCCGACTACGCGACGCGGGTGCAGATCGACCCGTACCGCATCTACAACCAGGAGATCACCATCACCGGCTCGATGGCGGTCCTGCACAGCTACGAGCGGGCGGCGGAACTGTTCGCGAACGGCGTCCTGGACCCCGACGTCTTCATCAGCGACCGCATCCCGCTGGAGCGGTACCCACAGGCGCTGGAGCAGTTCGCGGCGGGGGTGGGACGGAAGATCGTGGTCGTGCCGTAGCCCGTCCTCGGAACGCCGGAGGGGCTGATGTCCAGCCCGTCCGGCGTCTGAATCCCTGGTCGGCCGATCAGCCCACGGTAAGGGAACGGCAAAACGCCCCCGCTCGTTCACCCGGCATGACAGCTATGACCCCCGGCTCGAACATCCCCCTGTCCGCCGCCCGCGTGACGGTGGACGTCGCCGCGCCCGTGCGCCTCGACGTATCGGGCCTGCTGCTCACCGCCGACGGCAAGGTGCGCTCCGACGACGACTTCATCTTCTACAACCAGCCCACCGGGCCGGGCGTGACCTACCGCTCCGGCGGCGGCACCGCCCCGGACGCGATCACGGTCGACACCTCAGCCATCCCCCCGGGCATCGAGAAGGTCGTCGTCACCGCGAGCCCGGACGCCGCGGGCCAGACCTTCCAGGGCATCGAGCCCACGGCGACGATCCGCAACGCGGACGACGGCTCGGTCCTGGCCACCTTCACACCCCCGCAGCTCGGCAGCGAGACGGCCCTGGTGATCGTCGAGGTCTACCTCCGGGGCGGCGTCTGGAAGGCCCGCGCGGTCGGCCAGGGGTACGCCAACGGCCTGGCCGGCATCGCCACCGACTTCGGCGTCTCGGTGGAGGAGCCGGCCGCGCCCGCCGCCCAGCCGGTCACGCCGCCCCCGGCCCCGGCCGCCGTACAGCCGCCGCCCCCGCCGGTCGCCACCCCCGCCGCCGCCCCGCCGGCCCCGCCCGCCGCACCCGCGGCCCCCGCCCCCGGGGCCGGGAAGATCAACCTGGACAAGGGCCGCGTCAGCCTCCAGAAGAACCAGACCGTCTCCCTGGTCAAGGGCGGCCGCCCGGTCCTCTCCCAGGTCAAGATGGGCCTCGGCTGGGAGCCGGCGTACCGCGGCAAGGACATCGACCTGGACGCCTCGGTCATCGCGTACGGCCCGCAGCGCAACCACATCGACAGCTGCTACTTCGGCAAGCTGTCCATCGTCGGCGGCGCCATCAAGCACTCCGGTGACAACCTCACCGGCGAGGGCGGCGGCGACGACGAGGTGATCGTCGTGGACCTCGGCCGGCTCCCGCAGGAGGTCACCGGTCTGGTCTTCACGGTCAACTCCTTCTCCGGGCAGAAGTTCACCGAGGTCGCCAAGGCGTACTGCCGCCTGCTGGACGCCGCGACCGGCGAGGAACTGGTCCGCTTCGACCTCACCACCGCCGAGCCGCAGACCGGCGTGATGATGGCCAAGCTGATCCGGCAGTTCTCCGGGGAGTGGGACATGACGGCGATGGGCGAGTTCGTCAAGTCCCGCACGGTCCGCGGGATGGTGAAGCCGGCCGCCAAGTCGCTGTGACCTCGGACGGCCCGGGTCCGGCACGGAACCCGGGCCGTCCGTCCCGCTCAGCGCCGCTTCTGCCGCTTCCAGGGCCCGGTGATCGCGAGCATGACGCCGGGCGTCTGGATGTTCGCGTAGAGGGTGCGTCCGTCGGGCGAGAAGGTCACCCCGGTGAACTCGCTGTACTCGGGCTCCTCCGCGCTGCCGATGTTCAGCTCGTTGCGGGCGATGGGGTACGTCCGTCCGCTGTCCGTGGCGCCGAACAGGTGCTGCACGCCGTCGCCGTCCTCGGCGATGACCAGACCGCCGTACGGGGAGACGGTGATGTTGTCCGGGCCGTCGAAGGCGCCCTCCGCCTCCGGGTCCGGGTTGACGCCGAGCAGCACCTTCAGGGTGAGGGTGCGGCGCTTGGGGTCGTAGAACCAGACCTGGCCGTCGTGCGGCGTGCCGGGGCTCTCGTCGCGGGCGAAGGACGAGACGACGTAGGCGCCGCCGTCCGCCCACCACATGCCCTCCAGCTTGCGGGCGCGGGTGACCTGGCCGTCGGTGAACTGCTTGCGCACGGAGACGGTCTTCGCGTCACGGTCGGGGACCTCGACCCAGTCGACGCCGTACACGGTGCCGGTCTTCGTCGCGCGGGAGAGGTCGTCGACGAACTTGCCGCCGGAGTCGAAGCACTTGAACGCCTCCAGGCACCCGGCGTCGTCGGCGAGGGTGCGCAGCCTGCCGCGGCCGTGCCGGAAGCCCTCCGGCGGGGTCCAGCGGTAGAACAGGCCGTTGGGGCCGGAGGCGTCCTCGGTGAGGTAGGCGTGGCCGCGCCTGGGGTCGATGACGACGGCCTCGTGGGCGTACCGGCCCAGCGCCTTGACCGGCTTCGGGTCGCGGTTGGCGCGGCGGTCGGCGGGGTCGACCTCGAAGACGTAGCCGTGGTCCTTGGTCATGCCGTTGGACCCGGCCTTGTCCTCGGTCTCCTCGCAGGTCAGCCAGGTGTCCCAGGGGGTGGAGCCGCCCGCGCAGTTGGTGGCGGTGCCGGCGATGCCGACCCACTCGGCGACCTCGCCGCCGGGGCGGACCTCGACGACGGTGCAGCCGCCGGAGGCCGCCGGGTCGTAGACGAGGCCCTCGGTGAGCGGGACGGGGTGCGGCCAGTTGGCCCGGGGGCCGCCCAGTTCGTGGTTGTTGACCAGCAGGGTGGTGCCGCGCGGGCCGTCGAAGGTGGCGGTGCCGTCGTGGTTGGAGGGGGTGTACTCGCCCGACTCCAGTTTGGTGCGGCCGCTGTAGGTGACGACCCGGTAGGAGAAGCCGGCGGGCAGCGCGAGGATGCCGTCCGGGTCGGGGAGCAGCGGCCCGTAGCCGACCCCGCCGTGCCCGTGCTCGTCGTCCGTGCCCTCGGTCTCCGTGGACGCCAGGGCGTTCGGGGCGGTGGCGAGGGCGCCGACGCTGCCCGCCAGCGCGACCCCGGCGCCGGTGAGCGCGGAGCGGGTGGCGAAGTCCCTGCGGGTGAGCGACATGGTGTGTCTCCTGTGACGGTGGGCGTGCCAGGAAGGGGGGTGGCGCTGCGCGGTGCGGCGCCACCGTCCCGCCCACCGCTTAACGGAGGCTGAACTCCGTACGACACTCCGTGCCCCGCTTGTGTGAATCCGCCCGGCGACGCGTCACGAGGCCGCCACCGGCGGTCGTCCGCCGGACGGTCACCGGCCGTGGTCCGCCGGGCCGCCCCCGACTGTCCTTCCCCGAGCCACCACCGGCCGTCCTCCCCCAAGCCACCACCGGCCGTCCTCCCCCGAGCCACCACCGGCCGTCCTCCCCCAAGCCACCACCGGCCGTCCTCCCCCAAGCCACCACCGGCCGCCGGGCGCCGGACGCCGGGCGCCGGACGCCGGACGCCGGGCGCCGGACGCCGGACGCCGGGCGCCGGACGCCGGACGCCGGACGCCGGACGCCGGACGCCGGGCGGTAGCCGGCCGTCACCCCCCGTGCTGCGACCGCGCCTTGAACGCCGCCTTGCGGGCCTCCTTGGCGATCTTCTTGTCGGGGTGCAGCCGCCCCATCGCCTCCAGCACGTCGGCGGTGGCGGGGTGGTCGACCCGCCAGGCGGTGGCGAAGAAGCCGCTGTGCTGCGCGGCCAGTCCCTCCACCAGGGCGCGCAGTTCCTCGGAGTTGCCCTCGGCGGCGAGCTGCGCGGCCACCGTGTCGACGGTCAGCCAGAAGACCATGGACTCCGGCGGCGGCGGCACGTCGCGGGCCCCGTGCTCGGCCAGCCACACCCGGGCCAGCCCGCCCAGCTCCGCGTCGTCGAGGACCTCACGCAGCGCGGGCTCGGCGTCGGCGCCGACCAGGGCCAGCGCCTGCTGGCAGCGCAGCCGGCGCAGCGGCGCCCCGGCGTCCGCGCCGCGCGCCGCCGCCAGCAGTTCCCGGGCGGCGGCCAGCGGCTCGCGGCGGGCCAGCCATCCCTCGGTCTCGGCGTGCGCGGCGGCCGGCGGGAAGGCGGCCGTGCCGTCGAGCAGGGTGTCGGCGCCCTTGTCGGCGAGTTCGCCGACGGCCGGGGCGGTGAACCCGGCCTCCAGCAGCCGGGCGCGCAGCCCGTACAGGCCGAGCGGGGTCAGCCGCACCATGCCGTAGCGGGAGACGTCGGTGTCGTCGACGGGCGCGGCGGGCTCCTCGTCGCCCTCGGCCATCAGCGCCTCGTCGACCGGCTGGTAGGTGACCAGCCCGATCGGCTCCAGCAGCCGGAACTGGTCGTCCAGCCGCATCATCGCGTCGGAGACCTGCTGCAGCACGTCGTTGGTGGGCTCGCCCATGTCGCTGGGGACGAGGACGGAGGCGGCGAGCGCGGGCAGCGGCACCGGGGTGTCGCCGGGCGCGTCCTCACCGACGGTGAGCAGGTACAGGTTGCCGAGCACCCCGTCGAGGAACTCCGCCTCGGCCTCGGGGTCCCAGTCCAGGGAGGAGAGGTCCAGCTCGCCCTCGCCCTCGGCCATCGCGTCGACCAGGGCACCGAGGTCGGGCGCGCTCGCGTCGGCGAGGACGGTCTCCAGGGCGGCGAGCCACACGCCGAGCACGTCCTGCGGGGAACCGCCGGTGAGCAGCGCCAGTTCCTCGCCCGCCGTGACGGTGCCCTCGTCCTCGTCGACGATCTCGACCAGCCCGGCGTCCAGGGCGACCCGCCACGCCTCGCCCGCGTCCGCCGCCGCGTCGCCGCCGCTGAGCCCGAGCGCCTCGGCCGCCGCGCCGAGCTGCTCCTCGACCAGCTCTCCCCCGGCCTCCACCCGGGTGTCCGGCCCGGCCCAGCGGGCGAGCCGGACGGCCCGGGAGAGCAGCGGGGCGGAGAGCGCGTCGCGGGCCAGCTCCGCTTCGGGGTGGAGCCGCGCGGGCGGCAGGGTGGAGCTGTCTGACATGGGCTGTTTTCTCCTCGCGCGCCTCGACGGCCGTACGGCCACCTGGACGCCGTACGGCTCAGCCGCTCAGCCTAGACGGGTTTCCACCCATGCCGCCCGGTTCATCTCCCTGTCGGCTGCCGTACATGGCCGAAACCTTGACAAGGCCCTTGGCCGCGCAGGAGATTGACGCGCGTAGAAACAGGGGGGCACGAGTGTTCACGCGGGCCTGCGCGCTTCCCTCTCCTCACGCTTCCCGCGCTTCCCGGCGTCCGACGTCACGTCCCCGGAGGGACCCCATGCCGAGCAAGTCGTCCGCGCGCCTCGCCGCGCTCACCGTCGCCGCCGTCTGCTCAGCGGCGTCCACCGTCGTCCTCGTCCCGTCCGCGCACGCGGCCTCGGTGCGCGTCCACGACATCCAGGGCACCACGAGGCTCTCCCCGTACGCCGGTCAGCAGGTCACCGACGTGGCCGGAATCGTCACCGGCGTCCGGACCTACGGCTCCTCCAAGGGCTTCTGGATCCAGGACCCGTCCCCGGACGCCGACCCGGCCACCAGCGAAGGCATATTCGTCTTCACCAGCTCCGCCCCGAAGGTCACGGTCGGCGACGCGGTCACCGTCTCCGGCACGGTCTCGGAGTACGTTCCCGGCGGCACCTCCTCCGGCAACCAGTCGCTGACCGAGATCACCCGCCCCACGGTCACCGTCGTCTCGTCCGGCAACGCGGTCCCGGCCGCGACCCGGATCACCGCCCGCTCGGTGCCGCGCGCCTACACCCCCGAGGCCGACGGCGGCTCCGTCAACACCCTGCCGCTGCGCCCCGCCCGCTACGCCCTGGACTACTACGAGTCCCTGGAGGGCATGAACGTCCAGGTCTCCGACACCCGCGTCACCGGTGCCACCGACCCGTACACCGAGCTGTGGGTGACGGTGAAGCCCGAGGAGAACCCGAGCGCGGGCGGCGGCACGGTCTACGGCTCCTACGACTCCCAGAACACCGGCCGGCTGCAGATCCAGTCCCTGGGCGCGGTCGCCGACTTCCCCGACGCGACCGTGGGCGACACCCTCGCCGGCACCACGGCGGGCCCGCTCGACTACAACCAGTACGGCGGCTACACCCTCGTCGCCAACCGGCTCGGGACCCTGCGCGACGGCGGCACCGAGCGCGAGACCACCCGCGCGCAGCGGCGCGACGAGCTGGCGGTGGCGACGTACAACGTCGAGAACCTCGACCCGTCCGACGACACCTTCGCCGCGCACGCGGAGGCGATCACGCACAACCTCGCCTCCCCCGACATCGTGTCCCTGGAGGAGATCCAGGACAACAACGGTGCCGTGAACGACGGCACGGTCGCCGCCGACGAGACGATGGCGAAGCTGATCGACGCGATCGTGGCGGCGGGCGGCCCGCGCTACGAGTGGCGCTCGGTCGACCCGGCCGACGGCGAGGACGGCGGCGAGCCCGGCGGCAACATCCGCCAGGCGTTCCTGTTCAACCCCGAGCGGGTCTCCTTCACCGACCGCGCGGGCGGCGACGCCACGACGGCCACGGAGGTGACGAAGGTCCGCGGCAAGGCGGCGCTCACCCTCTCCCCCGGCCGCGTCGACCCGGCGGACGAGGCTTGGGAGAACAGCCGCAAGCCGCTGGCCGGCGAGTTCGTCTTCCGGGGCAAGACGGTCTTCGTCATCGCCAACCACTTCGCCTCCAAGGGCGGCGACCAGGGGCTGACCAGCCAGTACCAGCCCCCGGCGCGCAGCTCCGAGACGCAGCGCCACCTCCAGGCCACGGCCGTCAACGCCTTCGTCAAGGACATCCTCGCCACCCAGAAGAACGCCGACGTCGTCACCCTCGGCGACATCAACGACTTCGAGTTCTCCACCACCACCCAGCTCCTGGAGGACGGCGGGGCCCTGTGGTCGGCGGTCAAGTCGCTGCCGCGCGACGAGCGTTACTCGTACGTCTACCAGGGCAACAGCCAGGTCCTGGACCAGATCCTGATCAGCCCGTCGATCCGGCGCGGCGGGCACTTCCGTTACGACAGCGTGCACGTCAACGCCGAGTTCCACGACCAGATCAGCGACCACGACCCGCAGGTGCTGCGGTTCCGTCCGTAGCGGACGGGCCCGGCACGAGGCCGAGGGCGTGGCCGTACCGGCCGCTGGTGAAGCCGCGCAGCCCCGGCCAGGTCCGGGCCCCGTCCCAGTGTGCGGCCGGCGCGTCGTCGTACGCGCCGGCGCTCTCCCACTCGGCGTAGATCAGGACGTGGGTGCCGTCGGTGCTCAGGTGGAAGTGGGCGGAGATCAGCCCGGGGCCGCGCTCGACCGTCCCGAGGAGCCGGTCGGTCCAGCCGACGCGGCGCTCGGCGGCCTCCGGGGCGAAGTCGGCGCGCACGACGACGACCAGGCCGGGGACGCGGGTGTCCCCGGCCGCCCGCTCCAGGCCGCCGTGCCGTCGGTACCGCCCGAGCCCCAGCCGCTCGATCCCCGGCACGGCGGTGTCGATCTCGTCGACCCGCTCCTGCCGGTGCGTCTTGACGAACGCCTCGTACGCCTGCTCGCTCGCCCACTGCGAATGGTGCAGCAGGGTCTCACCGTCGTGTCCGGTGTAGACGTGGTAGCTCCGCAGGCCGTCGGCGGGCCACGGCCGCCGCTCCCAGGTCCGGGCGATCGCCTCCACCGCCTGCCGCTGCCGCTCGGGCGTGCCGACCCGCCAGGTGCTGAAGAAGGGTGCCCCGGCGTCCGGACGGGTGAGATCGGGGTGGGTGTCGGTACGGCGGGTCATGCCGGCCTCCGTCGAGTGGGTGAGCGTCGCGTGCGCTCACCACCCTCCGGCCTGAACCGGACTTGAGGTCAAGGAAGCCCCCCGACGTCACGTCAGCGGCGTCCGCCGCCCCGCCGCCACAGCACCCCGACCGCGACGACCGCGCCCGCCACCGCGCCGGCGATCAGCACCGGCCGCGGCTGCCGCAGCCCCGTCCGCACCGGTTCCGGCACACCGCGGCCGGCCCGGCTCGCCCGGTCCTGCACCGTGTGCCCGGCCCGCACGGCGCTGCTGCGCAGTTGCACGGTCAGCGCACCGGCCTTGTCCCGCAGGTCGGCGGCGCGTGCCGTCGCCCGCCCCTTCACATCCGCCCGGCCCGCCAGCTCCCCGACGGTGTCCCCGAGCCGTCCGCGGACCTCCTCGATCTGCCGCCGCAGCTCGTCGGGCCCCTTGGCCCCGGCCGTCGCCGTACCGCTGCCGCCCCTCGACTTCGTCATCAGTGCGCCCTCCCTGAGCCTGCTCCGTTCCTGACGGCCACGGGTACCCGGCCCCGCCGCCCGCTACGCACGCCCCTTCCCGGGCGGCCCGGCGGGCGGCCACGCACGACATTTCAGCGGCGCTTACCAGATATCGGTAGGGATATTAAGTGGAGCTGCACACTCCACCGGCCGACACTCCCTCCATGACGACCACCCCCACTCCTCCCTTCGGCCGCGCCCTGTGCGCCATGGTCACGCCCTTCACCGACTCCGGCGCCCTCGACCTCGACGGTGCCCGCCGCCTCGCCGACCGCCTGGTCACGCGGGGCTGCGACGGCCTGGTCCTGTCGGGGACGACGGGCGAGTCCCCCACCACCACGGACACCGAGAAGACCGCGCTGATCTCGGCGGTACGGGAGGCGGTGGGCGACCGGGCGACGATCGTCGCCGGGGTGGGCAGCGCCGACACCCGCCACACCGCGGCCCTGGCCCGCGCGGCCCAGCACGCCGGCGCGGACGGTCTGCTGGTGGTCACGCCGTACTACAGCAGGCCGCCGCAGGACGCGCTGGAGGCCCACTTCCGCGAGGTCGCCGACGCGTCGGACCTCCCGGTCATGCTCTACGACATCCCCGCCCGCACCGGCACCCGCGTCGAACCCGCCACGCTCCTCCGCCTCGCCGCCCACCCGCGGATCGTCGCCGTCAAGGACTGCGCGTACGACCTCCTCGGCACCCAGCGGGTGCTGTCCCGCACCGGCTTGGCGTACTACACCGGCTGCGACGAGTACGCCCTGGCGCTGTACGCGACGGGCGGCACCGGCTACGTCAGTACGGTCGCGAACGTGATCCCGCACCACATGCGCGCGATCCTGGACGCCCACGACGCGGGCCGCACGGCCGAGGCGGCCCGGCTCCAGCTGCGGGCGAGCGAGCTGATCGAGGCGATGATGGCCGCGGGCCTGCCCGGAACGGTCACCGCCAAGACCCTCCTCCACCACCTCGGCCTCCCCGGGGGCCCGGTCCGCGCGCCTCTGCGCCCGGCCGGCCGGGAGGCGGCCGACGTGCTGCGGGCGGCGTACGAGCGCCTGGCCGCCTGACGGGACGTCCAGGTCACTGCCAGCGGTACCCGTCCCCGAACAGCAGCGTGTGCTCCAGCACATCCTCCATCGGGTCGTCGACCTGCCCGACGTTGACCAGTCCGATCCGGGGCCCGTTGTGCGAGCCGGTGTTGGTCTCGTCGGCGTGCGCGGACCCCGCCGGAAGCCAGCAGGCCACGGCCACGGCCCCCGCCCCGGTCGCCCAACGCGCCACAGCCTTCGCCCGCTTGTTCCTCATACCAGACCTCGTTCCGTCGGTTGGCGTCTGATGGGACTGGAGATGCCACCTGTTCATCTGCCAAACGGGTGGCGAGGTCACGGTCGAACTGCTCAGCGCCACGCCTCAGCCATGACGAAGGAGACGACCGTCCCACCGAACCCGCTCGGACCAGAACGCCAGGAGTCTGCAAGGGAGTCGACCAGCAGCAGCCCACGTGCGTGTACGTCGCCGGCGTCCGGCCGACGGAGGCACACACTCGCGGGGATTCCCGGGCTGTGCACATCCACACGCAGCGAGCAGCCTTCCCGAAACCACTCGACCCGAACGACCCACTTGTCGTCCGACCGCCCGTGAAGAACCGCGTTGGTCACCGGTTCCGAATACATCTCTGGAGATGTCAATCGAGGCGTTCATCAGCCCATCGCGGCATCCGTGCACACGACTACGCCCAGCAAGCAAGCGCCTGACCTACGGCCTAGGGTGTCTAGAGAAGCGAGGAGGGTTCCGGACATGGCCACTACCGACGAGGACCGTCGGCCCAAGTACCAGCGGATCGCGGACTCCCTGCGCGAGGCGATCCAGGCGGGCGACTATGGCCCCGGTGACCGGCTTCCGGGCGAGAACGACCTCCTGGCCACGTACGGCGTGGCCCGCATGACGGCCCGCCAGGCACTGAGCGTTCTGCGGGACGAAGGCATCGCCGAGGCCCGCAAAGGCGCCGGCGTGTTCGTCCGCGCCTTCCGCCCGCTCCGCCGCCGGGGCATCGACCGACTGGCGTCCGACCGCTGGGGCAACGGCCGTTCCATCTGGTCGGCGGAGATCGAGGACCGGGCGCTGGTGGTGGACCGGATCACCGTGTCCGAGGAGCCGGCTCCCGACCGCGTCAGCGCGGTACTGGAGCTGCCCGGCAACGACACAACGGTGTGCGTGCGGCGCCGCCGCTACGTCCTGGACGGCAAGCCGGTCCTGCTGGCGACGAGCTACCTGCCCCTCCCCCTGGTCACCGGCTCCGCGATCACACAGGAGGACACCGGCCCCGGCGGGACCTACGCCAGGCTCGCCGAACTCGGCCACGAGCCGGTGCACTTCCGGGAGGAAGTCCGCTCCCGTATGCCATCGCGGCAGGAGGCGGCGGAACTGGGCATGTCCGCAGGCACCCCCGTCCTCCTCGTCTGCCGCACCGCCTTCACGGACGAGGGCCGCCCGGTCGAAGTGAACGACATGACCCTCGATGCAGCGTCGTACGTGCTGGAGTACGGCTTCGACGCGGGCCCGCCGCGCCAGAATCCCTGACAGGCCCCAACCACCGTTACCTGGACGCTGGTCGACAGAGCGCCCTCCCGGGCCGTCCCCGGCCACGGAAGGGCGCCCAGTTCAGCGCTGACGACCGCGCGTCACGGCCGCCCGTGCTCAGTTGTGGCTGTGCAGCACGTCGTTCAGCCCGCCCCACACCGCGTTGTTCGGCCGGGCCTCCACCGTCCCCGTCACCGAGTTGCGGCGGAAGAGGATGTGGGACGCGCCGGAGAGTTCGCGGGCCTTGACGATCTCGCCGTCGGGCATCGTGACGCGCGTGCCGGCGGTGACGTAGAGGCCGGCCTCGACCACGCACTCGTCGCCCAGCGCGATGCCGACGCCCGCCTCGGCGCCGATCAGGCAGCGCTCGCCGATGGAGATGATGACGTTGCCGCCACCGGACAGCGTGCCCATCGTGGAGGCGCCGCCGCCGATGTCCGAGCCGTCGCCGATGACGACACCGGCGGAGATGCGGCCCTCGACCATCGACGTGCCCAGCGTGCCCGCGTTGAAGTTGACGAAGCCCTCGTGCATGACCGTGGTGCCCTCGGCGAGGTGCGCGCCCAGGCGGACGCGGTCGGCGTCGGCGATGCGCACGCCCTTGGGGGCGACGTAGTCCGTCATGCGGGGGAACTTGTCGACCGAGGTGACCTGGAGGTGCAGGCCCTCCGCGCGGGCGTTGAGCCGGACCTTCTCCAGGTCGTCGACGGCGACCGGGCCCAGCGAGGTCCAGGCGACGTTGGCGAGGTGGGCGAAGATGCCGTCCAGGTTCTGGCCGTGCGGCTTGACCAGGCGGTGGGAGAGCAGGTGGAGGCGCAGGTAGACGTCGTGCGCGTCGATCGGCTTCTCGTCCAGGGAGGCGATGACCGTGCGGACCGCGACCACCTCGACGCCCCGGCGGGTGTCCGGGCCGACGGCGGCCGTGGCGCCGCCGCCGAGGAGTTCGGCGGCCTGTTCGGCGGTGAGGCGCTCGGTGCCGGACGGGCCGGGCGCGTCGACCAGTTCGGGGGCGGGGAACCAGGTGTCGAGAACGGTGCCGTCGGCGGCGACGGTGGCCAGGCCGGCGGCCACGGCACCGGTGGTGCGGGGAGCAGTCGTGTCGGTCATGGGGGCAACTTAACCGGCCGGGCACGCCGAGGGCGAACCAGCCCGCTGGTACGTCTCACCTGCCGGTCGCCGCCGGACCGGACATCCGGTCCGGCAACCCGCCGGCCCACCTCACCCGCCGGTCGCCGCCCGGCCGGGCACCCGGCCCAGCACCCGCCCCAGCACCTCCCGCGCGTACCCCTCGTCGTACGCCGTCCCCGTCAGCAGCACCTGCAGACAGATCCCGTCCATCAGCGCGACCACCGCCCGCGCGGTGACCGGGTCGGTGCGGTGGGCGAGCAGGCCGGCCACGCCGTCCGCCCACTCCGCCGCCACCGGGCGCAGGGCGGGCCGCCGCAGGGCCGCCAGGTACAGCTCGTACTCCAGCTCCACCCCCGTGCGGTCGCCCGCCAGCCACTCCCCCAGCACCCGGGCGAGTCCCCCGGCCAGGTCGGCGGCCGGGTCCCGCAGCGCCGGGTGGGCCGCCAGCACCTCGGCGAAGCCCTCGTTCGCCTGGCGCAGCGCCGCCACCAGCAGCTCGTCCAGCGTCGCGAAGTGGTACGTCGTGGAGCCGAGCGGTACGTCCGCCTCCGCGGCGACCGTGCGGTGGCTGAGCCCCGCGATGCCGCCCCGGCCCACCACCCGGATCGCCGCGTCGATGATCCGCTGCCGGCGGCCGGGGTCGTGGCGGCGGGGCATCAGTGCGCCCCGCCCAGGTTCAGCACCACCACTCCTACGATGATCAGCGCGATCCCGGCGGCCTTGGCGGCGGTCATGCCCTCGCCCATGAAGACGACGCCGATCGTGGCGATGGCGGCCGTGCCGAGGCCGGACCAGATGGCGTACGCCGTGCCGACGGACAGCGTCTTCAGGGTCTGGGCCAGCAGGGTGAAGGAGATCACGTAACCGGCCACCGTGAGCAGGCTCGGCACCAGTCTGCTGAACCCCTCGCTGTACTTCATCGCGGTGGTGCCGGCGACCTCCGCGGCGATGGCGCCGACGAGCAGCAGGTATCCCATGCGGACGAGCGTACACAGGAGTCGTGTACGGGCGTACACATAACGGGTGATCAGATGCCGGTGATCAGATGCCGGGCAGCGCCTCCGCGACCGGGCCCCGTTCCCCCAGCCGGGTCCGCCGGTCGCGCAGCCGCCGCCTGGCGTGGGCCGCGCGGCGCAGTGCCGACACCCGGCGGTAGCGGAGCAGCTCGCCGGGGGCGGGGCGGACCGCGCCGCTCGGCTCGTAGCCGGCCCGCGTCAGCCGGTCGCCGAACGCGGCCTCGCACAGGCGGAGCTGGTCGGGGGTGAGCCGCTGCCGCCAGGTGCCCGAGCGGGAGGCGTCCAGCGCGCCGTGGGTGTTGCGGTGCCAGGTCTTGCGGGCGGGCACGGCGACCTCCGCGAGCCGGTGCGGCTCGGTCATCGACGGGGCGTACTCCTCGCCCAGGTAGGCGCACAGGTCCCGCAGCACCGGTTCGGGGTCGGTCAGCAGATCCTCGTAGCGCAGTTCGTGCCAGCCGTCCGGGCCCAGGCGGCGGGCGTGGCGGCGGGTGGTGTCCATGACCTGGGACCAGGTGGCGACCGCCTCGTGGAACCCGGCGTGCCACCACGGCATCCGCAGCAGCGAGGCCACGCAGTCCCGTCCGTCGCGCACCAGGTGCACGAACTGCGCGTCGGGGAAGAGGCGCAGGATCTCCGGGACGTGCAGGGCGTACGCCGGGCGCTTGTCGCCCCAGCGGGCCTTGCCGTGCCGCTCGGCGTAGGCGCGCAGTACGGTGCCCAGCGCCGAGCCGAGGGTCGGCGGCCCGTCGGTGATGCGGGCCGCCACGGTCGCCGGGTCGAGTCCCAGCTCGTGGAAGCGGGTCTCCCGCCGCCCGGTGATCCACTGGGCCAGCCCGGCCCGGTTGCCGCGGTCGCGCAGGTCGCCGAAGGCCGGCCGGCGCTCGTAGGCCGGGAGCACGAAGCGGTTCTCCGGCGGCAGCGCGATCCTCGGGTGGGCGTGCAGCATCAGCTGGAGCAGGGTGGTGCCGGAGCGGGGACAGCCGAGCAGGAAGACGGGGCGGGTGGAAGCGGTCACCGGCCCACGCTGCCGCGCGGGTCTGAGCGGAGGCTGAGAGCGAGGGGAGAAAGGGATGTGAAACGGCGACGGCCCCCGGCGGGTCGCGCCGGGGGCCGTCGTACGGCGAGGGGTGGCTCAGACGTTGAAGCCGAGCGCGCGCAGCTGCTCCCGCCCGTCGTCGGTGATCTTGTCGGGGCCCCACGGCGGCATCCAGACCCAGTTGATGCGCAGTTCGCTGACGAGGCCGTCCGTGGCGGACTTGGCCTGGTCCTCGATGACGTCGGTCAGCGGGCAGGCCGCCGAGGTCAGGGTCATGTCGACGGTCGCGATGTTGGCGTCGTCGACGTGGATGCCGTAGATCAGGCCCAGGTTGACGACGTCGATGCCCAGCTCGGGGTCGACGACGTCCATCAGGGCCTCGCGCAGCTCCTCCTCGGAAGCCGGCTTCATCTCAACGGTCTCGGTCATGCCGTCTTCCTTTCGGCGTCGGTGCCGGCGCCGTCCAGCGCCTGGGCCGTCGCGTCCTTCCACGCCATCCAGCTCAGGAGGGCGCACTTGACCCGGGCCGGGTACTTCGACACCCCGGCGAACGCGACGGCGTCCTCCAGGACGTCCTCCATCGCGTCGTCGGGCTCCAGCTTGCCCTTGGACTGCATCAGCTCCAGGAAGGTCTCCTGGATCTTCTGCGCCTGGGCGACGTCCTTGCCGACGAGCAGGTCGTTCAGTACGGAGGCCGACGCCTGGCTGATGGAACAGCCCTGCCCCTCGTACGAGACGTCCTCGATCGTCGTGCCGTCGTACTTCACTCGGAGGGTGATCTCGTCGCCGCACGTCGGGTTCACGTGGTGAACCTCGGCGTCGCCATCGCGCAGACCACGCCCGTGCGGGTTCTTGTAGTGGTCCAGGATGACTTCCTGGTACATGGAGTCCAGCTTCACGCCTCAGCCCCTCATCCGAAGAAGTTCCGTACGTGCTCCAAGCCGTCGACCAGGGCGTCGATCTCGGCCGGCGAGGAGTACAGATAGAACGACGCTCGCGTGGTCGCAGGAATTCCGTAGCGCAGGCAGACGGGCCGGGCGCAGTGGTGGCCGACCCGGACCGCGATGCCCTGCTCGTCGAGGACCTGGCCCACGTCGTGCGGGTGGATGTCACCGAGCGTGAAGGAGATCGCGGCGCCGCGCTCCTCCGACGAGGTCGGGCCGATTATGCGGAGGTCCGGGACCTCCATCAGCCGCTTGACCGCGTAGTCGGTCAGGGCGTGCTCATGGGCGAGGATCTTGTCCATGCCGATCGCCGACAGGTAGTCGATCGCCGCGCCGAGGCCGACCGCCTGGGCGATCGGGGGCGTGCCCGCCTCGAACTTGTGCGGGGCGGGCGCGTAGGTCGAGGAGTGCATCGACACCGTCTCGATCATCTCGCCGCCGCCGAGGAACGGGGGCAGGTCCTCCAGGAGTTCCTGGCGGCCCCACAGGACGCCGATGCCGGTCGGGGCGCACATCTTGTGGCCGGTGAAGGCCACGAAGTCGGCCTGGAGGGCCTGGACGTCCAGCGGCATGTGCGGTGCGGCCTGGGAGGCGTCGATGCACACGAGGGCGCCGACCTCCTGGGCGCGGCGGACGATCGCCTCGACCGGGTTCTGGGTGCCCAGGATGTTGGAGACCAGCACGAAGGAGACGATCTTCGTCTTCTCGGTGATGATCTCCTCGATGTCGGACAGGTCGAGGCGGCCGTCGTCGGTCAGGCCGAACCAGCGGAGCTTCGCGCCGGTGCGCTGCGCGAGCAGCTGCCACGGCACGATGTTGGAGTGGTGCTCCATCTCCGTGATGACGATCTCGGTGTCGGAGTCCACGCGGTAGGGCTCGTCGGCCCAGCCCAGCATGTTGGCGACGAGGTTGAGCGACTCGGAGGCGTTCTTGGTGAAGACCACCTCGTCGCGGGAGGGCGCGTTGATGAACTCCGCGACCTTGTCGCGCGCGCCCTCGTACAGCGCCGTGGCCTCCTCGGCGAGGACGTGCACGCCACGGTGGACGTTGGCGTTGTAGCTCTCGTAGTACTCGCTGAGAGCGTCGAGCACCTGACGCGGCTTCTGCGACGTCGCCGCGTTGTCCAGGTACACGAGCTTGCGCCCTTCGTGGACCTGGCGGTCCAGGATGGGGAAGTCCTTGCGGATCGCCTCGGTGTCGAGGAGGCCCGGCAGCTGTGTCACGCGGATACGCCACCCTTCGTGTACGCCTCGTAGCCCTCTTCCTCCAGCTTGTCGGCGAGTTCGGCGCCGCCGGACTCGACGATGCGACCGCCTGAGAAGACGTGGACGAAGTCGGGCTTGATGTAGCGCAGGATGCGCGTGTAGTGCGTGATCAGCAGGGTGCCGACCTCGCCGGACTCGCGGACGCGGTTGACGCCCTCGGACACGATGCGCAGCGCGTCGACGTCGAGGCCGGAGTCGGTCTCGTCGAGGATCGCGACCTTCGGCTTGAGCAGCTCCAGCTGGAGGATCTCGTGGCGCTTCTTCTCACCGCCGGAGAAGCCCTCGTTGACGTTGCGCTCGGCGAAGGCGGGGTCCATGTTGAGGCGCTCCATGGCCTCCTTGACCTCCTTCACCCAGGTGCGCAGCTTGGGGGCCTCGCCGCGGATGGCGGTGGCGGAGGTGCGCAGGAAGTTGGAGACGGAGACGCCGGGGACCTCGACCGGGTACTGCATGGCGAGGAAGAGGCCGGCGCGGGCGCGCTCGTCGACGGACATCTCGATGACGTCCTCGCCGTCGAGGGTGACGGTGCCGCCGGTGATCGTGTACTTGGGGTGACCCGCGAGGGAGTAGGCGAGGGTCGACTTGCCGGAGCCGTTGGGGCCCATGATGGCGTGCGTCTCGCCCTGCTTCACGGTCAGGTCGACACCCTTGAGGATCTCCTTCGTGGCGTTGTCGGCCTCGACGGTGACGTGCAGGTCTCGGATTTCAAGCGTTGCCATGGGTGCCTCAGGACTCCTGGGTGAGGGAGACGAGCACGTCGTCCCCTTCGATCTTTACGGGGTAAACGGGGACGGGGCGCGTCGCCGGAAGACTGTCGGGCTTGCCGGAGCGCAGGTCGAAGCGCGAGCCGTGCAGCCAGCACTCGATGTGGCAGTCGTCGACCTCGCCCTCGGAGAGGGAGACGTTCGCGTGCGAGCAGATGTCGTTGACCGCGAACACCTCGCCCTCCGTACGGACGACGGCGACCGGCGTGCCGTCGAGTTCCACCCTTTTCGGGGTGTCCTCCTCCAGCTCGCCCAGCCCGCAAGCGCGTACGTAGGTCATGCGACCGACGCCTCCAGCTCCTGCTCGATCTTGGCGATCAGGCGCTCCTCGATGTCCGGGACACCGATCTGCTGGACCAGTTCGGCGAAGAAGCCGCGGACCACCAGGCGGCGGGCGTCCAGCTCGGGGATGCCGCGGGCCATCAGGTAGAAGAGCTGCTCGTCGTCGAAGCGGCCGGTGGCGCTGGCGTGGCCGGCGCCGACGATCTCGCCGGTCTCGATCTCCAGGTTGGGGACCGAGTCGACGCGGGCGCCGTCGGTGAGGACGAGGTTGCGGTTCATCTCGTAGGTGTCGGTGCCCTCGGCCTTGGCCTCGATGAGCACGTCACCGATCCACACCGCGTGCGCGTCGTCGCCCTGGAGCGCGCCCTTGTAGACGACGTTGGACTTGCAGTGCGGCACATTGTGGTCGACCAGGAGGCGGTGCTCCTGGTGCTGGCCCTTGTCGGTGAAGTAGAGGCCGAACAGCTCGGCCTCGCCGCCGGGGCCGGCGTACGTGACGCGCGGGTGCAGGCGGACGACGTCGCCGCCGAAGGTGACGACGACCGACTTGAAGGAG
Organism: Streptomyces sp. NPDC090994; assembly: GCF_044768905.1. Lineage (NCBI taxonomy): Bacteria > Bacillati > Actinomycetota > Actinomycetes > Kitasatosporales > Streptomycetaceae > Streptomyces > Streptomyces sp. NPDC090994. The sequence goes on along the minus strand of NZ_JBIVWS010000003.1, from coordinate 440,210 downwards.
GCGTCGCGGCCGATCAGCGTGTTGTGCTGGGCCACGTGGACGGCCTTGTCGTCCCAGTCCTGGACGGAGACGACGGTGAGCTTGGCGCCGTCGCCGAGGACGTAGTCGACGTTGGCGGCGAGCACCGCGTCACCGGTGTGGTCGATGACGACCACGGCTTCGGCGAACGCGCCCAGCTCGATCACCTGGTGGGCGTAGGCGACCCCGCCCTGGCCGTGCACGGCGATGCGGACCGGCTCGGTGAGCACCGTCTCCTTGGGGACGGTGATGACCGAGGCCTGCTCGAACGCCGAGTACGCCTGGGCCGCGATGCGGTCCACCGGGGTGCCGGCCTTGCCGAGCCGCGCGTCGTCCCGGCCGACGGTCTCGACGGTGACGCCCTCGGGGGCCTCGACGTCGGCCTTGACGCCGTCACCCGAGGCGGTCGCCGTGCCGTCGTGCAGGCCGCGCAGCCGCTCCAGCGGGGTGAACCGCCACTCCTCCTCCCGGCCGTGCGGGACCGGGAAGTCGGCCACGTCGAAGGACGGGGGCGCGCTCATGCGGGTGGCGACGGTCGAGTCGGCCTCGGCGGCCACCGCGATCGCACCGGCGGTGGTGGAGCCCACCGGGATGTTCTGAGCCTCAGCCATGGCTGTCGTAGTGCTCGCTTTCCGTTACGTAAGGGTTTGACGGTACGGCGCGGGGGTCAGCCGACCGCGCCTTCCATCTGCAGCTCGATCAGCCGGTTGAGTTCGAGGGCGTACTCCATCGGCAGTTCCTTGGCGATCGGCTCGACGAAGCCGCGCACGATCATCGCCATCGCCTCGAACTCGGTCAGACCGCGGCTCATCAGGTAGAAGAGCTGGTCCTCGGAGACCTTGGAGACGGTCGCCTCGTGGCCCATGGACACGTCGTCCTCGCGGACGTCCACGTAGGGGTAGGTGTCGGAGCGGGAGATGGTGTCCACCAGCAGCGCGTCGCACAGCACGTTGGACTTGGCGCCGGGGGCGCCCTCGCCGATCTCGATCAGGCCGCGGTAGGAGGTGCGGCCGCCACCGCGCGCCACCGACTTGGAGACGATGTTGGAGGACGTGTTCGGGGCCATGTGGACCATCTTGGCGCCGGCGTCCTGGTGCTGGCCCTCGCCCGCGAAGGCGATGGACAGGGTCTCGCCCTTGGCGTGCTCGCCCATCAGGTAGACGGCCGGGTACTTCATCGTCACCTTGGAGCCGATGTTGCCGTCGATCCACTCCATGGTCGCGCCCTCGTACGCCACGGCGCGCTTGGTGACCAGGTTGTAGACGTTGTTCGACCAGTTCTGGATGGTCGTGTAGCGGCAGCGGGCGTTCTTCTTGACGATGATCTCGACCACGGCGGAGTGCAGCGAGTCCGACTTGTAGATCGGCGCGGTGCAGCCCTCGACGTAGTGCACGTAGGCACCCTCGTCGACGATGATCAGGGTCCGCTCAAACTGGCCCATGTTCTCGGTGTTGATCCGGAAGTAGGCCTGGAGCGGGATCTCCACGTGCACGCCCGGCGGGACGTAGATGAAGGAGCCGCCGGACCACACGGCGCTGTTCAGCGACGCGAACTTGTTGTCACCGACCGGGATGACGGTGCCGAAGTACTCCTTGAAGAGCTCCGGGTGCTCCTTGAGCGCGGTGTCGGTGTCCAGGAAGATGACGCCCTGCTCCTCCAGGTCCTCGCGGATCTGGTGGTAGACGACCTCGGACTCGTACTGGGCCGCGACACCCGCGACGAGGCGCTGCTTCTCCGCCTCCGGGATGCCGAGCTTGTCGTACGTGTTCTTGATGTCCTCGGGCAGGTCCTCCCAGGACTCCGCCTGCTTCTCCGTGGAGCGCACGAAGTACTTGATGTTGTCGAAGTCGATGCCGGAGAGGTCCGAGCCCCAGTTCGGCATGGGCTTCTTCTCGAACAGCTTCAGGCCCTTGAGGCGGAGCTTGGTCATCCACTCCGGCTCGGACTTCTTGGCGGAGATGTCGCGGACGACGTCCTCGTCGATGCCGCGCTTCGCAGAGGCGCCGGCCGTGTCGGAGTCGGCCCAGCCGTATTCGTACTTGCCCAGGCCCTCGAGCTCAGGGTGGGCAGTCTCCGTGGGGAGAGTCATGCGGGGTTCCTCCCGGCCGTGCTTACGGATGCGTTGTCAGTGGTCTTGGAAGTCTTCGGAATGAACGTCGTGCAGACGCCGTCGCCGTGCGCGATGGTCGCCAGCCGCTGTACGTGAGTACCGAGCAGCTCGGCGAAAAATTCCGTCTCGGCCTCGCACAGCTGCGGGAATTTCTCGGCGGCGTGGGCGACCGGGCAGTGATGCTGGCAGAGCTGCTCACCCTGCTGGGGGTGGGGAGCGCTGCGCGCGGTGGCAGCGTACCCGTCCGCGCTCAGGGCCTTGGCCAGCGCTTCCGCCCGCCGCTCGGGGGGCGCCGCCTCGACGGCCTTGCGGTACGCGCCGCTCTGAGCGGCGATCCGGGCGCGGGCGAAGGCGGCGACCGCCTGCTCCCCGCCCTCGCGCTCGGCGATCCAGCGCAGCGCGTCCACGGCGAGCTTGTCGTAGGACTGGTCGAAGGCGTCCCGGCCGCAGTCGGTCAGCGCGAACGCCTTCGCGGGCCGCCCGCGCGTGCGCGCGCCGTAGACGCGGCGGTCGCGGGGTTCGACCACGTTGTCCGAGGTGAGCGCGTCGAGATGGCGGCGGACGGCGGCCTGGGTGAGGCCGAGGCGGTCGGCCAGCTCGGCGACGGTCGACGGTCCGTGGTCCAGGATGGACCGCGCGACGCGGTTGCGCGTGGAGCGCTCACCGGTCGCGAGCTCCTCGTGGGGCACCTCGCCGACGTATTTCACAACGCCATTGTTGCGTAATTCCTCCGACCCCGGCAAGCCACGCCAGGACCCCCCGACGGTGCCGTGCGTCACTTAGGTATACCTAATCTGACCTGCGGAAACGATCATTGATCGATCAAAACGGTAGCGCGCCCGAGCCCCCTCGGGGACACTCGCCAGCATGCCCGCACCCCCTCCCACCGGCCCACTCGTCACCCGAGGCACCCTCGCCGGCGAACTGCGCGCCCTCGGCGTGCGCTCCGGCGAGATCCTCCTGGCCCACTCCTCGCTGCGCTCCCTGGGCTGGGTGTGCGGCGGTGCCGTGGCCGTGGTCCAGGGACTCCTGGACGCCCTCGGCCCGGACGGCACCCTGGTGGTGCCGACCCAGACCGCCGACCTCTCCGACCCGGCCCTGTGGACGAACCCGCCGGTGCCCGCCGACTGGTGGCCCGCCATCCGCACCGCCATGCCCCCGTACGACCCGCGCACCACCCCCGCCCGCGGCGTCGGCGTGGTCCCGGAGACCGTACGGACCTGGCCGGGCGCCCTGCGCAGCGCCCACCCGCAGACGTCGTTCGCGGCCGTCGGCCCGCGCGCCGCCGAGGTCGTCGCGGACCACGCCACCGACTGCCGGCTCGGTGAGCGCAGCCCCCTCGCCACCCTGGAGCGGCTCGGCGCCCGGGTCCTCCTCCTGGGCGCCGGCTACGCCTCCTGCACCGCCTTCCACCTGGCCGAGTACCGCATACCCGCCCCGCTCGTCGAGGTGGGCCGCCCCGGTCCCTACGGCTGGGAGCGGGTCACGGAGGTGTCGATCACCTCGGACCGGTTCGACGAACTGGGGCACGACTTCGAACGGGACCGGCCCGTCGTACGCGGCACGGTCGGGGCGGCCGACGCGCGCCTGTTCCCGGTGGCGGACGCGGTGGCCTACGCCGAGCGGTGGCTGGCGCTGCACCGTCCCCGCGCGGAGGAGACCGCGCACCGCCGCGCCTGAACCCCTCCGGCCGGACCGCCCCTCCCGGCCCGTGCCCTCCCCGTGCGGAGGACATCGCGCACCCCCGCGCCCGGGCCCCCGCGCGCCTCCCTAGACTCGTGACCCATGCGAAGCGAGCCCGTGGTCCAGGTCCAGGCCCTGGTGAAGCGGTACGGCACGAAGACCGCGGTGGACGGCCTCGACCTGGTGGCCCGGGCGGGCGTGACCGCCGTCCTCGGTCCCAACGGGGCGGGCAAGACGACCACGGTCGAGACCTGCGAGGGGTACCGCGGGCCGGATTCCGGCACGGTGCGCGTCCTGGGCCTCGACCCCCGGCGCCAGGCCGCCGAGCTGCGGCCCCGCATCGGCGTGATGCTCCAGTCCGGCGGCGTCTACTCCGGTGCCCGCGCCGACGAGATGCTCCGCCACGTCGCCAGGCTGCACGCCCACCCGCTGGACGTGCCCGCCCTGATCGAACGCCTCGGCCTCGGCTCCTGCGGCCGGACCGCCTACCGCCGGCTCTCCGGCGGCCAGCAGCAGCGGCTCGCGCTGGCGATGGCCGTGGTGGGGCGCCCGGAGCTGGTCTTCCTGGACGAACCCACCGCCGGCCTGGACCCGCAGGCCCGCCGCGCCACCTGGGACCTGGTCCGGGACCTGCGCGCCGACGGCGTCTCGGTGATCCTGACCACGCACCACATGGACGAGGCCGAGCAGCTCGCCGACGACGTCGCGATCATCGACGCGGGCCGGGTGATCGCCCAGGGCTCGCCCGAGGAGCTGTGCCGCGGCGGCGCCGAGAACACCCTGCGCTTCACCGGCCGTCCCGGCCTGGACGTGGCGAGCCTGCTCAAGGCCCTCCCGGCCGACTGCTCGGCGGCCGAGCTGACGCCGGGCGCCTACCGGGTCACCGGCAAGATAGACCCGCAGCTACTGGCGACGGTGACGTCGTGGTGCGCCCAGCACGGGGTGATGCCGGACCGGATCTCGGTGGAACGGCACACCCTGGAGGACGTCTTTCTGGAGCTGACCGGCAAGGAGCTGCGTTCATGACGACCGGCATCCACACCCCGAAGCCCGGCGCCGCGCCCCTCCCCCGCATGATCGCCGCCCAGGCCGTCCTGGAGACGAAGATGCTGCTGCGCAACGGCGAGCAGCTGCTGCTGACGGTGATCATCCCGACGCTGCTGCTGGCGCTGTTCAGCACGGTGGACATCATCGACACCGGCGCGGGCGAGGCCGTCGACTTCCTGGCCCCCGGCGTCCTCGCGCTCGCCGTGATGTCGACGGCGTTCACGGGGCAGGCCATCGCCACCGGCTTCGAACGCCGGTACGGAGTGCTGAAGCGGCTGGCGGCCTCGCCGCTGCCCCGCTGGGGCCTGATGACCGCCAAGACCCTGTCCGTGCTGGTCACCGAGGTGCTCCAGGTCGTCCTGCTCACGGTGATCGCGTTCGCGCTGGGCTGGTCCCCGCACGGCAACCCGTTCGCCGTGCTCCTCCTGCTGGTGCTCGGCACGGCGGCCTTCTCCGGCCTCGGCCTGCTCATGGCCGGCACCCTGAAGGCCGAGGCGACGCTGGCCGCCGCCAACCTCGTCTTCCTGCTGCTGCTGGTGGGCGGCGGCGTGATCGTGCCGCTGGACAAGTTCCCCGACGCCGCGCAGAGCGTCCTGGGCCTGCTGCCCATCTCCGCGCTCTCCGACGGGCTGCGGGACGTGCTCCAGCACGGGGCCGGGATGCCCTGGGCCGACCTCGGCATCCTCGCCGTATGGGCGGTCGTGGCCCTGGGCGCGGCGGGGAAGTTCTTCCGCTGGGAATGAGGGGAATGACACCGAGCCGGACCCTCGTGAACGCGTGCACAAGCGGCCCCCTACGATGGACCGCGTGCCAAACGTGACCCGCGACGACCTCGCAGCCGCCGTGCGCAACCCGCTCGCCTTCATCGCCGCGCGCTGGACCCCGCAGCCCCGCACCGTCCAGCGGTCGGCGCTCTCCGCCCTCGTGATGTCGGTGATCATCGTCGGCACCGGCGGCGCCGTCCGCCTGACCGGCTCGGGCCTGGGCTGCCCGACCTGGCCCAAGTGCACGGACGAGTCGCTCACCACCACCAGCGAGATGGGCTTCCACGGCGTCATCGAGTTCGGCAACCGGCTGCTGACCTACGTGCTGTGCGCGGCGGTCGGCTGGGCGATCATCGCCGCCCGGTCCGAGAAGCCGTACCGGCGCTCGCTGACCCGGCTGGGCTGGGCGCAGTTCTGGGTCGTGATGGGCAACGCGATCCTCGGCGGCATCGTCGTCCTGGTCGGTCTGAACCCGTACACCGTCGCCGCCCACTTCCTGCTGTCCACGGCCCTGATCGCGGTCGCGACCGTGATGTGGCAGCGCACCCGGGAGGGCGACGCGGCACCGCGCCCCCTGACCGGCACGTCCGTCCAGCAGCTGGTGTGGGTGCTGGTCGTCGTCTCCGTACTGCTGATCGCGGCCGGCACGGTGGTCACCGGCGCCGGTCCGCACGCGGGCGACTCCAGCGAGGTCCCGCGCATGCCGCTGGACTGGGAGATGGTCTCCAAGGCGCACGCCGTGCTGGCGTGGATCGTGGTGACGCTGACCTTCGCCCTGTGGTTCGTGCTGAAGGCGGTCGACGCGCCCCAGGGGCCGCTGGCCCGCACCCGGGAGCTGTTCCTGATCCTGCTGGCGCAGGGCGTCATCGGCTATGTGCAGTACTTCACCGACCTGCCCGAGGTCCTGGTCGGCCTGCACATGGTCGGCTCGTGCCTGGTGTGGATCGGCACCCTGCGCGTCCTGCTGGCGCTGCGCGAGCGGCCGCGGGAGGACGCCCCGGTGCCCGGCCCGGCGACGGAAGCCACGCTCACCCGGGCCTGACCCGCTCACTTCAGGCCGTACACCGAGGTCTGCCCCGGGCTCACGCCAAGCCGTACACCCGCACCGCGTTCCCCGCGGCGATCATCCCCGCCACCCGCTGCGCGTCCGCCAGGGACCACGCCCCCTCGGTCACCCAGGTGCCGAGCACCCGGCCGAGCGCCTCGCGGAACAGCCGGGCGCCCACCACGTGCAGCTCGGGCAGGCCCCCGCCGCCGCTGGAGAAGAGGATCTTGCCGAAGGGGGCCAGCTCCAGGATCTCGGCGAGGACGGTGGCCGCGCGGGCGCCGGTGCGGACCAGGGCGGCGCCCGAGTCGGCGTACACGTGCGAGAAGGCACCGGCGAGGTGGGCCGCGTGCCGGTGGTACGGGTAGCCGTGCAGCAGGACGAGGTCGGTGCCGAGGCCGGCGGTGGCCCGGACGAAGCCGGTGAGCAGCACCGGGTCGGTGCGGTCGGTGTGCGGGCCGGGCTCGCCGAGGCCCGCGTGGAGCTGGAGCGGCCGTCCGGAGGCGACGGCGATCCACAGCAGGTGACGCAGCAGCACCGGGTCGCTCAGCTCGCCGCCGGCCCGGCGTCCGGCCAGCCAGCGTCCGGCGGCGCCGCGCACCTCGCCCGGCTCCGGCGGCTCGGGCACCAGGGCCAGGCCGTGCCGGACGCCCGCCACCGAGGTGAAGGCGACGGCGTGGGCGGCGGCGCCGTGCACCGCCTCGGCGAGGTTGGCGAGGAAGGACTCCACCGTGCCGGAGGTGTCGGCCACCTGTTCGGCCAGCGGTTCGAGCCGCACGATCTCGTGGGCGTCGGCCGCCGCCGCGGAGGCCAGCTCGGCCGGGCCGGTGAGGTCGCCGGGCAGCCCCGTGTCGACCAGGTACGTGGTGATGCCGCTGCCGCGCAGCAGCTTGCGGTCCGCCTCCAGCACGCCCAGCTCGCGGCGCCGGGCCAGATAGCGGGCCGGCGGACAGTGCGGCTCCAGGCCGAGCAGGGGCGGGCACCAGCGGCGTACGGCGAACCCGGTCTGGGTGTCGAACAGGGTGGTGCCCGGGGCGGGCGGGCCCTCGGTGCGGCCGAGCTGGGCCTCGAAGGTGCCGAGGCCCAGCTCGGTCCGGAGGACGCCGTGGCAGTACTGGTCCACCAGGGACGGCGTTTCGATCATCCGGGCTCCCCGAGTAGACGCCGTGCTGCTGCTCACGAGTCCTAACGGGTGAACGGGGTCTCAGGTGATGCCCTGCCGCCGCTCAGGTGACGCCCTCCGCGCCTCGGGCACGGTTCCGCCGGCAGTCAGCCGTTGCGGGGGCCGCCGAGCTGGAGCCCTGCCATCCGCGACCACTCGTACGGCCCCGTCCGCACCTTCCCCGCGAACTCGCCGTCGAAGGACTCGTGGACGGTGATCCCCGCCTTCCCGACCGCCTGCTCGGCGATCTCGTACGACGGCGCGACCAGGTCACCCCAGTCGCCGTCCGCGCCGACGAGCACGATCCGCGCGCCACGCCGGCCGAGGTGGGCCACCTGGCCCTCGGCCCCGCCGTGCGCCTTGGCGAAGGCCCCGATCCGCCCGGCCAGCCGGCCCGCCGTGCGCTCGGCCTTCGCGGCGGCCGTCGCGGCGGCCTTACCGGCGCCCTTCTCGGGGTCCTGCTGCGTCCCTGCCTGCTCCGTGTCTGCCATGGCCAGGATGCTACCGACGGGTAGCGGAAACGGCGACGGGCGGGGTACGTGGCCCGGGCCACGTACCCCGCCCGTCGGACGTGGGGAAGGTCAGCGCAGGAACGGATCGATCGCGACCGCGAGGAACAGCACCGACACATAGGTGATCGACCAGTGGAACAGCCGCATCTCCTTGAGCTTGGCGCCCGTCGCCTCCGCCTTGGCGCGGTTCTGCAGCCCGTGCGCCTCCCACAGCCACATGCCGCCCGCGAGCAGGGCGACGGCCGTGTAGAACCAGCCGGTGTAGCCCAGCGGGGTCAGCAGCAGGGAGACGACGACCATCACCCAGCTGTAGATGACGATCTGCTTGGCGACGACCTTGTTGGAGGCGATGACCGGCAGCATCGGCACGCCCACGCGCGCGTAGTCGTCCTTCACCTTCATGGACAGCGGCCAGTAGTGCGGCGGCGTCCAGAAGAACATCACCAGGAAGAGGATGACCGGCGCCCAGGAGATCGAGTCGGTCACCGCGGACCACCCGATCAGCACCGGCAGACAGCCGGCGATGCCGCCCCAGACGATGTTCTGCGAGGTGCGGCGCTTGAGGATCATCGTGTAGACGACGACGTAGAAGAGGAGCGCGCCGAGGGAGAGCCAGGCCGAGAACCAGTTGACGGTCAGGCCGAACAGCAGCGTGGAGACCACCGCCAGGGCGATGCCGAAGACCAGGCACTCGACCGGGCTGACCATCCCGGTGACCAGCGGGCGCTGGGAGGTGCGGTCCATCAGCGCGTCGATGTCCCGGTCGATGTACATGTTCAGCGCGTTGGCGCCGCCCGCGGAGAGGTAGCCGCCGATACAGGTCAGCAGCACCAGCTTCAGATCGGGCACGCCCTGTTCGGCGAGGAACATCACCGGAACGGTGGTGATCAGCAGAAGCTCGATGATCCGCGGCTTGGTCAGCGCCACGAACGCCTTGACACGGGCCCCGAACGGCCGGTGACTCGGGCTCTGGCTCGTCCCGATAACCCCCGCAGGACGGGATTCAACGGCCGTCACGCACACCCCTGACAGAGACATCCCAGCGAGCTTCCCGTGCATCCCCGTGTGAAGTGCGGGTAAAGGCTCGCGCGTACCACGCCACTTTAGACGTTGCCCCTACCCCGGCCTTCGCGGGGGTGGGGTCGTGTTGGCGGCCGTGCTCCGACGGGCGTGCGCGGAGTCGATTGAGCAGTCAGATGAGCGCCTCCGTATTCACTTGCCGAATGCCGTTTCACCCGGTCGACAGGCGGATCACACAGACTCCCGGCAGTCTGGAATAGCGGGGAAAAGCGCACGTACTTGCGGGGGTAGGCTCGACAGCGGCCGGCCGATGCCGAAAGAACGCCGGCAGCCGGTGGGCGTTTCGCGCACACCGGCAACCGACATGTGGAGAGGAGCCCTGACCCAGGGTGAGCACCAAGCCGACCACCACAGACCTCGAGTGGACCGAGCTGGACCAGCGGGCCGTAGACACGGCCCGCGTCCTGGCCGCCGACGCCGTACAGAAGGTCGGTAACGGCCATCCGGGTACGGCGATGAGCCTGGCACCTGCCGCCTACACCCTCTTCCAGAAGGTGATGCGGCACGACCCCGCCGACGCGGACTGGGTCGGACGCGACCGCTTCGTGCTGTCCGCCGGACACTCGTCCCTGACCCTCTACACCCAGCTCTACCTGGCCGGCTTCGGCCTGGAGCTGGACGACCTGAAGTCCTTCCGGACGTGGGGTTCGAAGACCCCGGGCCACCCCGAGTACGGCCACACCACCGGCGTGGAGACCACCACCGGCCCGCTGGGCCAGGGTGTCGCCAACGCGGTGGGCATGGCGATGGCCGCCCGCTACGAGCGCGGCCTGTTCGACCCGGAGGCCCCGCAGGGCGAGTCTCCGTTCGACCACTTCGTCTACTGCATCGCCGGTGACGGCTGCCTCCAGGAGGGCATCTCCGCCGAGGCGTCCTCCCTGGCGGGCCACCAGAAGCTCGGCAACCTGATCCTGCTGTGGGACGACAACCACATCTCGATCGAGGGCGACACCGAGACGGCCGTCTCCGAGGACACCGTCAAGCGCTACGAGGCCTACGGCTGGCACGTCCAGCGCGTCGCCCCGAAGCCGGACGGCGACCTGGACCCGCACGCCCTCTACGACGCCATCGAGGCGGCCAAGCAGGTCACCGACCGGCCGTCGTTCATCGCCATGCGGTCGATCATCGCCTGGCCCGCGCCGAACGCGCAGAACACCGAGGCCGCGCACGGCTCGGCGCTCGGCGACGACGAGGTCGCGGCCACCAAGCGCGTCCTCGGCTTCGACCCGGAGCAGACCTTCGAGGTCTCCGACGAGGTCATCGGCCACACCCGCAAGGCGCTGGAGAAGGGCCGGGCGGCCCGTGCCGTCTGGGAGAAGGCGTACCAGCAGTGGCGGGACAACAACCCCGAGCGCGCCGCCGAGTACGACCGCATCGCCAAGGGTGAGCTGCCCAAGGGCTGGGAGGAGAAGATCCCGGTCTTCGAGACCGGCAAGGGTGTCGCCACCCGTGCCGCCTCCGGCAAGGTGCTCCAGGCGCTCGGCGCGGTCGTGCCCGAGCTGTGGGGCGGCTCCGCCGACCTGGCCGGCTCGAACAACACGACGATCGACAAGACGTCGTCGTTCCTGCCCGAGGGCAACCCGCTGCCGGAGGCCGACCCGTACGGCCGCACCATCCACTTCGGCATCCGCGAGCACTCCATGGGCGCGGAGATGAACGGCATCGCGCTGCACGGCAACACCCGCATCTACGGCGGCACCTTCCTGGTGTTCTCCGACTACATGCGCAACGCCGTCCGCCTCTCCGCCCTGATGCACCTGCCGGTGACGTACGTGTGGACGCACGACTCCATCGGTCTCGGTGAGGACGGCCCGACCCACCAGCCGGTCGAGCACCTTGCCTCGCTGCGCGCCATCCCGGGGCTGAACATCGTCCGTCCGGCCGACGCCAACGAGACGGCCATCGCCTGGCGCGAGATCCTGCGCCGCTGGACGAAGGAGTTCGGCAAGGGCCAGCCGCACGGTCTGGCGCTGACCCGCCAGGGCGTGCCGACGTACGAGGCCGACGACGACGCGGCGCGCGGCGGCTACGTGCTGTTCGAGGCGGAGGGCGGCGAGCCGCAGCTCATCCTCATCGCCACCGGTTCCGAGGTGCACCTCGCCGTCGAGGCGCGCGAGCGGCTGCAGGCCGACGGCGTGCCGACGCGCGTGGTGTCGATGCCGTGCGTGGAGTGGTTCGAGCAGCAGGACCAGGGGTACCGGGACAGCGTCCTGCCCCCGTCCGTGAAGGCCCGCGTCGCCGTCGAGGCCGGGATCGGCCTCACCTGGCACCGTTACGTCGGGGACGCCGGCCGCATCGTTTCCCTGGAGCACTTCGGTGCTTCCGCCGACGGCAAGGTGCTCTTCCAGGAGTTCGGTTTCACTGCGGAGAACGTCGTCGAAAAGGCGAGGGAATCGATCGCCGCGGCCCAGCGCTGACGCTCGTATAACGACACGTAGGAGATGCATTTTCGATGACAGACGCACTCAAGCGCCTCTCCGATGAAGGCGTCGCGATCTGGCTGGACGACCTGTCGCGCAAGCGGATCACGTCCGGCAACCTCGCCGAGCTGATCGACCAGCAGCACGTCGTGGGCGTCACCACCAACCCGACCATCTTCCAGAAGGCGATCTCCGAGGGCGACGGTTACGACCAGCAGCTCTCCGACCTGGCCGCCCGGAAGGTGACCGTCGAAGAGGCCATCCGCATGATCACGACGGCGGACGTCCGCGACGCCGCCGACATCCTGCGCTCCACCTACGAGGCGACCGGCGGCAAGGACGGCCGGGTCTCCATCGAGGTCGACCCGCGGCTGGCGCACGACACCAAGGCCACGGTGGCCGAGGCCAAGCAGCTGGCCTGGCTGGTGGACCGCCCCAACACGCTGATCAAGATCCCGGCGACCGAGGCCGGCATCCCGGCCATCGCCGAGGTCATCGGCCTGGGCATCAGCGTCAACGTGACGCTGATCTTCTCGCTGGAGCGCTACCGCAAGGTCATGGACGCGTTCCTGACCGGCCTGGAGAAGGCCAAGGAGCGCGGCCTGGACCTGTCCGACATCCACTCGGTCGCGTCCTTCTTCGTCTCCCGCGTGGACACCGAGATCGACAAGCGGATCGACGCGCTGGGCACCGACGAGGCCAAGGCGCTGCGCGGCAAGGCCGCCGTCGCCAACGCCCGGCTGGCCTACCAGGCGTACGAGGAGATCTTCTCCGGCGAGCGCTGGGCGGCCCTGGAGAAGGCCGGCGCCAACAAGCAGCGTCCGCTGTGGGCGTCGACCGGCGTGAAGGACAAGGCGTACAGCGACACGATGTACGTCACCGACCTGGTCGCGCCCAACACGGTGAACACCATGCCGGAGGCGACCCTGTTCGCCACCGAGGACCACGGCCAGATCACCGGCGACACCGTCTCCGGCACCTACGAGCAGGCCCGCGCCGACCTCGACGCGGTCGAGGCGCTCGGCATCTCCTACGACGAGGTCGTCCAGCTCCTGGAGGACGAGGGCGTGGAGAAGTTCGAGGGTTCCTGGAACGACCTGCTCAAGTCGACCGAGGCCGAGCTCCAGCGCCTCGCCCCCTCGGAGGGCTGAGATCCTTGTCGAGCAGCAACCCGCTGCGTGACCCCGCAGACCGACGGCTCCCGCGTATCGCGGGGCCGTCGGGCCTGGTCATCTTCGGCGTCACCGGCGATCTGTCCCGCAAGAAGCTCATGCCCGCCGTCTACGACCTCGCCAACCGGGGTCTGCTGCCGCCGGGCTTCTCGCTCGTCGGCTTCGCCCGCCGCGACTGGGAGCACGAGGACTTCGCCCAGGTCGTGCACGACGCCGTCAAGGAACACTCCCGTACGCCGTTCCGCGAGGAGGTCTGGCAGCAGCTCATCCAGGGGATGCGCTTCGTCCAGGGCACCTTCGACGACGACGCCGCGTTCGAGCGGCTGCGCGGCACCATCGAGGAGCTGGACAAGGCGCAGGGGACGGGCGGCAACTTCGCCTTCTACCTCTCCGTGCCGCCGAAGTCCTTCCCGGTGGTCATCCAGCAGCTGAAGAAGCACGGGCTGGCGGACCAGTCGGGCGGCTCCTGGCGGCGCGCGGTCATCGAGAAGCCCTTCGGGCACGACCTGAAGTCGGCCGAGGAGCTCAACTCCATCGTCCACGAGGTCTTCGCCCCGGACCAGGTCTTCCGCATCGACCACTACCTGGGCAAGGAGACCGTCCAGAACATCCTGGCGCTGCGCTTCGCCAACACGATGTTCGAGCCGATCTGGAACCGGTCCTACGTCGACCACGTCCAGATCACCATGGCCGAGGACATCGGCATCGGCGGCCGGGCCGGCTACTACGACGGCATCGGCGCCGCCCGCGACGTCATCCAGAACCACCTGCTCCAGCTGCTCGCGCTGACCGCGATGGAGGAGCCCGCCTCCTTCGACGCCGACGCGCTGGCCGCGGAGAAGACCAAGGTGCTCGGCGCGGTCCGGCTCCCCAAGGACCTGGGCCGGGACACCGTCCGCGCCCAGTACGCGGCGGGCTGGCAGGGCGGCGCGGCGGCGGTCGGCTACCTGGAGGAAGAGGGCATCGACCCGGCCTCCAAGACCGACACCTACGCCGCGATCAAGGTCGGCATCGACAACCGCCGCTGGGCGGGCGTCCCGTTCTACCTGCGCACCGGCAAGCGTCTGGGTCGCCGGGTCACGGAGATCGCGGTCGTCTTCCAGCGGGCCCCGCACTCCCCCTTCGACTCCACGGCCACCGAGGAACTCGGGTCGAACGCGATCGTCATCCGCGTCCAGCCCGACGAGGGCGTCACCGTCCGCTTCGGCTCCAAGGTGCCGGGCACGTCGATGGAGATCCGGGACGTGTCGATGGACTTCGCCTACGGCGAGTCCTTCACCGAGTCCAGCCCCGAGGCGTACGAACGCCTCATCCTGGACGTCCTCCTGGGCGACGCCAACCTCTTCCCGCGCACGGAGGAGGTCGAGCTGTCCTGGAAGATCCTCGACCCGATCGAGGAGTACTGGGACACCCACGGCACCCCGGCCCAGTACCCGGCGGGTACCTGGGGACCCGTCGAGGCGGACGAGATGCTGGAGCGAGACGGACGGAGCTGGCGCCGGCCATGAAGATCGACCTCACGGACACCACGGCCAGCAAGATCAACAAGGCGTTGGTGCAGGGCCGCCGCGCCATCGGCACCCCGGCCGTCGGCATGGTGCTCACCCTCGTCATCGTCACCGACGAGGAGAACGCCTACGACGCGCTGAAGGCCGCGAGCGACGCCGCGCACGAGCACCCCTCGCGCACGCTCCTGGTCATCAAGCGCGTCTCGCGCTCCCCCCGGGACCGGACCCGCTCCCGGCTGGACGCCGAGGTCCGCCTCGGTGCCGACGCGGGCACCGGCGAGACGGTGGTGCTGCGGCTGTACGGCGACGTCGTCGACCACGCCCAGTCGGTGGTCCTGCCGCTGCTGCTCCCCGACGCCCCCGTCGTGGTGTGGTGGCCGGTCAACGCCCCGCTGGAACCGGCCAAGGACCCGCTCGGCGCCCTGGCCCAGCGCCGGGTCACCGACACCTACGCCTCCGAGGAACCGGTACGGGAGCTGGCCGCCCGCGCCGGCGCCTACGCCCCCGGCGACACCGACCTGTCCTGGACCCGCATCACGCCGTGGCGCTCGATGCTGGCGGCGGCCCTGGACCAGGTCGACTGCCAGGTGCAGGGCGTCGAGGTGGAGGGCGAGGAGTTCAACCCGAGCTGCGAACTGCTCGCCATGTGGCTCGCGGACCGGCTGGACGTGCCGGTCAAGCGGACGCACTCCGCCGGTCCCGGTCTCACCGCCGTCCGGATGGAGACGGACTGCGGTCCGATCGCCCTGGACCGGGCCGACGGCACGCTGGCCCACCTCTCCGTCCAGGGGCAGCCCAACCGCGCGGTGGCGCTCAAGCGCCGGGACACCGCCGAGCTGATCGCGGAGGAACTGCGCCGGCTCGACCCGGACGACACCTACGCCTCGGCGCTGCGCTACGGCGTGGAGCGGCTGCACGAGAAGGCGGCCACAGCGGGTGCCGCCGGTGGCAAAGGAGGGGAGGCCGTCGCGGTCCCCACTCCCGTCGAGGACGCCGCCAAGGCACCTGCGAAAGACGCGGCGCAGAGGAAGGCGCCGGTGAGGAAGGGGGCGGCGAAGTGAGCACGCACACTCCGCAGCTGGTCGTGCACCGCGACAAGGAACTGATGGCCCAGGCCGCCGCGGCCCGGCTGATCACCCGCGTCGTGGACGCCCAGGCCTCCCGGGGCTACGCCTCCGTGGTCCTCACCGGCGGCCGCAACGGCAACGGCCTGCTGGCCGCCCTGGCGGGCTCCCCCGCCCGGGACGCCATCGACTGGGGCCGGCTGGACCTGTGGTGGGGCGACGAGCGCTTCCTGCCGGAGGGCGACCCGGAGCGCAATGTCACGCAGGCCCGCGAGGCCCTGCTGGACTCGGTGCCGCTGGACCCGAAGCGGGTGCACGCGATGCCGGCCTCCGACGGTCAGTACGGCCCCGACGTGGACGCCGCCGCGGCGGCGTACGCGGAGGAGCTGGCCCAGGCCGCCGGTCCGGAGAACCACGCCCCCGTGCCGACCTTCGACGTCCTGCTCCTCGGCGTCGGCCCGGACACGCACGTCGCCTCGCTCTTCCCGGAGCTGCCGGCGGTGCGCGAGACCGAGCGCACGGTGGTCGGCGTCCACGGCGCCCCCAAGCCGCCGCCGACCCGGGTGTCCCTGACCCTCCCGGCGATCCGGGCCGCCCGCGAGGTGTGGCTGCTGGCGGCCGGCGAGGACAAGGCGCAGGCCGCGGCGATCGCCCTGTCCGGCGCGGGCGAGATCCAGGCCCCGGCGGCGGGGGCCCGGGGCCGGGCCCGCACCCTGTGGCTGCTGGACTCGGCGGCCGCTTCCCAGCTGCCGCGTTCGCTGTACCCGCCGGCCTCGGCGTAGCCGGCCTCCGGCACACGGGCCCCCGCCGCCTCCGGGCGCGCGGGGGCCCGCGCTTCTCTCCGGCGCTTACTGCCGTCCGCGCAGTTCCCGGTAGGCGCCGACCAGCGCCTTGGTCGAAGCGTCCAGCCCCGGCACCGCCACCCCCTCGGTGAGGGCGGGTTCGACGCGCTTGGCGAGGACCTTGCCGAGTTCGACGCCCCACTGGTCGAAGGAGTCGATGTTCCACACGGCGCCCTGGACGAACACCTTGTGCTCGTAGAGGGCGATGAGCTGGCCGAGGACGGACGGCGTCAGCTCACGCGCGAGGATGGTGGTGGTGGGGTGGTTCCCCTGGAACGTCCTGTGCGCGACCAGTTCCTCCGCGACGCCCTCCGCCCGGACCTCGTCGGGGGTCTTGCCGAAGGCGAGGGCCTGGGTCTGGGCGAAGAAGTTGGCCATCAGCAGGTCGTGCTGGGCCTTCAGCCGGCCGTCGAGTTCGGCGACCGGGCGGGCGAAGCCGATGAAGTCCGCCGGGATCAGCTTGGTGCCCTGGTGGATCAGCTGGTAGTAGGCGTGCTGCCCGTTGGTGCCGGGCGTGCCCCACACCACCGGACCCGTCTGCCAGGTGACGGGGCGTCCGTCGCGGCTGACGGACTTGCCGTTGGACTCCATGTCCAGCTGCTGGAGGTAGGCGGTGAACTTGGACAGGTAGTGGGAGTACGGCAGCACCGCGTGCGACTGGGCGTCGTGGAAGTTTCCGTACCAGACGCCCAGCAGCCCCAGCAGCAACGGCACGTTGGACTCGGCGGGCGCGGTGCGGAAGTGCTCGTCGACGATCCGGAAGCCGTCGAGCATCTCCCGGAACCGGTCCGGGCCGATGGCGATCATCAGGGAGAGCCCGATCGCCGAGTCGTACGAGTAGCGTCCGCCGACCCAGTCCCAGAACTCGAACATGTTGGCCGTGTCGATACCGAACTCGGCGACCTTCTCGCCGTTGGTCGACAGGGCGACGAAGTGCTTGGCCACGGCCGACTCGTCCCCGCCGAGCGCGTCCAGCAGCCAGGCGCGGGCGGAGGTGGCGTTGGTGATCGTCTCGATCGTGGTGAACGTCTTCGAGGCGATGATGAACAGCGTCTCGGCCGGGTCCAGGTCGCGGATCGCCTCGTGCAGGTCCGCGCCGTCCACGTTGGAGACGAAACGCACCGTCAGCTCGCGGTCGGTGAACGCGCGCAGCACCTCGTAGGCCATCGCCGGGCCGAGGTCGGAGCCGCCGATGCCGACGTTGACCACGGTGCGGATGCGCTTGCCGGTGTGGCCGGTCCACTCGCCGGACCGCACCCGGCCGGCGAAGCCGGCCATCTTGTCCAGCACCGCGTGCACGCCCGGCACGACGTTCTCCCCGTCGACCAGGATCGTCGCGTCCGAGGGGGCGCGCAGCGCGGTGTGCAGCACCGCGCGGTCCTCGGTGACGTTGATCTTCTCGCCGCGGAACATGGCGTCCCGCAGGCCGAAGACGTCGGTGGCGGCGGCCAGCTCGCGCAGCAGCCGCAGCGTCTCGTCGGTGATCAGGTGCTTGGAGTAGTCGACGTACAGATCACCCACCCGGAGGGTGTACCCGGTGCCGCGTCCGGGGTCTGTGGCGAACAGCTCCCGCAGGTGCGTCTCGCCCAGCTCCTCGCGGTGCTTGGCCAGTGCGGTCCACTCGGGTGTCTGGTTGAGCCTGGTACGGCCGTCTGCGTTCATTTCGGACTTCCGCCTTCTTTCCTGCCAGTCCCTGCTGCGTATGCCTGCCGCGTGTCCTGCCACGCCCTTGCCCCGCTGCCGGTCCCAACCTAATTGATCAGGGGTTGACCTGACCTGTCGTCGGCATGGAGCCCGGGTATCAGCGCGGCGACGGACAGGACGAAGCAGGCGGCGGCGAGCAGCGCCGGGGTGTTCGCGCCCCAGGCGGCGGCGACGGCTCCGCCCAGGAGCGCGCCCACCGGTGCCCCTGCCACGCCCAGGGTCCGGAAGGCCGCGCTGACCCGGCCCAGCATCCCGGCGGGGCTGCGTCGCTGCATCAGCGTCTGTGAACTGACGTTCCACACCATGCCCATGAACCCGAACACGGCCAGCGCCGCCGCCAGCACGGGCAGGCTGCGCACCGTGCCCATCACGAGGAGCGCCCCGGTCTGCACGGTCCCGGCGAGGAGCATCCCGCGCGCGTACCCCGTACGGGTGACCAGGCGGCGATGGACCGCTCCCCCGGCCAGCGAGCCGACGGTGTACGCGGTGATCACCGCCGCGTACCCGGTCGTGCCCGCGTCGAGCCGGCCGGTGACCAGCAGGACGAGGGTCGCGATGAGGGCGCCCATGCCGATGTTGCACAGGGCGGTGGCGGCGCACAGCCCGCGCAGCAGCCGGTCCCGGGCCAGGGCACGCAGCCCCTCGGCGATCTCCCGGCGCAGGGTGCTGCCGGCCGCTCCGGACTCCCGCTGCCGGGGCACGGCCGGCCGCAGCGAGGCCACCAGCGCGGCGGCGGCCAGGAAGGTGGCGGCGTCGACCGCGAAGGGGGCGGCGGCACCCACCGTGAGCAGCAGCGCGACGACCGGCCCGCCCAGCAGTCCGCCGGCGATGCGCTGTCCGGTCAGCAGGCGGGCGTTGGCGCTGCCCAGTTCGTCGGGGCCCACCAGGGTGGGCAGCAGGGCCGTGGCCGCGTTGTCGAAGAGGGTCTGGAGCGTGGTCAGGGCGAAGGCCAGGGCGATGAGCAGCGCGATGGAGCCGTGGCCGAGGCCCACGGCCACCGCGAAGCCCGCGACCGCCAGTCCGCGTACCGCGTCGACGGCCCACATGGCGCGCCGCTGGTCCACCCGGTCGGCGACCGCGCCGCCGAGCAACCCGAAGACCAGCCAGGGCAGATAGCCGCAGGCGGTGACCGAGGCGATGAGCAGGGGATCGTCGGTCAGCGACACGGCCAGCAGGGGCAGCGCGGCCGTGCGCAGCGCGTCGCCGAAGGAGGAGAGCACCGCCGCGCTCCACAGCCGCCCGAACCCTCCGCGCCACGCGGGCGCGCACTCGTCCGCCGCCTCGACCGTCGCCATGCCCGTCCCCCACGATTCGTCCGATGCACCGGATGCACCAGATGCACCGGATGCACAAACCGTAGACGGCACCACTGACAACGGACCGCGAGCGGCGGCTGCGCCGAGGCGTGGAGCGGACCCGGCCGGGCACCTCGTGGGTGCCCGGCCGGTGTCGACTCCTAGATCTCGCCCCGCAGTTTGGCGAGCGCCTCGGCGAGGATCGCCTCGCCGTCGGCATCGCTGCGGCGTTCGCGTACGTACGCCAGGTGGGTCTTGTACGGCTCGGTGCGCGGTGGGTCCGGCGGGTTGTCCCGGTCCTGTCCGGCGGGGAAGCCACAGCGAGGGCAGTCCCACGTGTCGGGCACCTGCGCGTCGCTGGCGAAGCTCGGCTGTGTCTCGTGCCCGTTGGAGCACCAGAAGGAGATGCGCAGACGCGGCGCGGACTCGCCGCGCTCGGCCTCGCCCATCGGCCCCGCTCCGACCCGGCTTCCCCGGATCGCGTTGCCACTTGCCACGGTCGTAACTCCCTGCGTGATGGTGCCGCAAAGCGAGTCGGCGTTTCGCTTCGCTGCGAGCGCCTCAGTCTACGTAAGGCCCAACGCGCGTCCAGTGAGGGGAGTTACCGGCCCCACACCAAGACGCAAGCCCATCAAGACGCACGCCCCATGATAGGCCGCGCTCAGGAGCGCGTACCGAACATGGGGCGTTACGTGAAGAACTGCGACGTGTGTGCCGCGGGTGCGTCCGGGTCAGGTGTTCGCCTTCATCAGGAGGGCGAGGACGATGATGCACGCGAACCAGAGCAGACCGACCACCACGGTGATCCGGTCGAGGTTGCGCTCGGCGACCGAGGAGCCGCCGACGGACGACTGCATGCCACCGCCGAACATGTCGGAGAGGCCGCCGCCCTTCCCCTTGTGCATCAGCACCAGCAGCATCAGCAACAGGCTGAAGACGATCAGGGCGATCGAGAACCCCAGAACCACGGCTGGACCAACTTCCTCGGATTCGGATGGACGACAGGGGCACAGCCACCGGGCTGTGCCCCCGCAAGGGTACGACGGATCCCGTCTACCAGGAACTCACTGGTCGCGGAAGCGGACGATCTTGACGAACTCGTCGGCGTCCAGCGAGGCCCCGCCGACCAGGGCGCCGTCGATGTCGGCCTGCGCCATGATCTCGGCGACGTTGCCCGACTTGACCGAGCCGCCGTACTGGATGCGGACCTGGTCGGCCAGCTCCCGCGAGTACAGCTCGGCGAGCTTGGCGCGGATCGCCGCGCAGACCTCCTGCGC
The DNA here is from genome assembly GCF_044768905.1 of Streptomyces sp. NPDC090994. Taxonomy (NCBI): domain Bacteria; kingdom Bacillati; phylum Actinomycetota; class Actinomycetes; order Kitasatosporales; family Streptomycetaceae; genus Streptomyces; species Streptomyces sp. NPDC090994. The sequence continues at coordinate 419,507 of NZ_JBIVWS010000003.1, read as the reverse complement.
GTCCTCGGCGCCGCAGACCTTGCCGGTGCCGATGGCCCACACCGGCTCGTAGGCGATCACGACGGACTCGGCCTGCTCGGCCGGGAGGTCCTTGAGACCGCCCTCGACCTGGGCGAGGGTGTGGGCGACGTGGTCGCCCGCCTCGCGGACCTCCAGTTCCTCGCCGACGCACAGGATCGGGGTCAGGCCGTGCTTGTAGGCGGCCTTGACCTTGGCGTTCACCTGCTCGTCGGTCTCGGCGTGGTACTGCCGCCGCTCGCTGTGGCCGATCGCGACGTACGTGCACTTCAGCTTGGCGAGCATCGGGCCGGAGATCTCGCCGGTGTAGGCACCGCCGTCGTGCGCCGAGATGTCCTGGGCGCCGTACTTGATCTTGAGCTTGTCCCCGTCGACCAGGGTCTGCACCGAGCGCAGGTCGGTGAAGGGCGGCAGGACGGCGACCTCGACGGCCTCGTAGTCCTTGTCCGCGAGGGCGAAGGCGAGCTTCTGGACGTGGGCGATGGCCTCCAGGTGGTTGAGGTTCATCTTCCAGTTGCCCGCCATCAGCGGCGTGCGAGTGGTCATGCGGGGTCAGTCCTCCAGTGCGGCGAGACCGGGGAGCGTCTTGCCCTCGAGGTATTCGAGGGAGGCGCCGCCGCCGGTCGAGATGTGGCCGAATGCCTTTTCGTCGAAGCCGAGCGTGCGGACGGCCGCGGCGGAGTCGCCGCCGCCGACCACGGAGAAGCCCGGGGCGTCGACGAGGGCCTGGGCGACCGCCTTGGTGCCCTCGGCGTAGTCGGGGTGCTCGAAGACGCCCATGGGGCCGTTCCAGAAGACGGTGGCCGCGTCGGCGAGCTTCGAGGCGTACAGCTTGCGGGTCTCGGGACCGATGTCCAGGCCCTCCTGGTCGGCGGGGATGGCGTCCGCGGCGACGGTGGAGGGGTTGGCCGGGGCCTTGGTCTTGAGGTCCGGGAACTCGGTCGACACCAGCACGTCGACGGGGAGCACCAGCTCCACGCCGTTCTTCTCGGCGCGCTCGATGTACTCCTGGACGGCCGGGATCTGGTCCTCCTGGAGGAGGGAGATGCCGACCTCGTACCCCTTGGCCTTGAGGAAGGTGTACGCCATGCCGCCGCCGATGAGCAGCCGGTCGGCCTTGCCGAGCAGTTGGTCGATGACGGCGAGCTTGTCGGAGACCTTGGCGCCGCCGAGCGCGACCACGTAGGGACGCTGGACGTCGTCCGTGAGCTTCTTCAGGACGCCGACCTCGGTGGCGATGAGGTACCCGGCGTAGTGCGGGAGCTTCTTCGGCAGGTCGAAGACGGAGGCGTGCTTGCGGTGCACGGCGCCGAAGCCGTCACCGACGTACACGTCCGCGAGGCCCGCGAGCCTGTCCGCGAAGGCGGCGCGCTCGGCGTCGTCCTTGCTGGTCTCGCCGGCGTTGAAGCGCAGGTTCTCGATGACGGCGACCTGCCCGTCGGTGAGGCCGGAGACGACGGCCTCGGCCGCGGTGCCGACGGTGTCCTCGGCGAAGGCCACGTCGGCGCCGAGCAGCTCACCGAGGCGGGCGGCGGCGGGGGCGAGGGAGAAGGCGGGGTCCGGGGCGCCCTTGGGGCGGCCCAGGTGCGAGGCGACGATCACGCGCGCGCCCGCCTCCGCCAGGGCCTTGACGGTGGGCAGCACGGCGCGGATGCGGCCGTCGTCGGTGATGGTGGTGCCGTCCAGCGGCACGTTCAGGTCGGCGCGGACGAAGACGCGCTTGCCCGCGACGCCTTCGGAGAGCAGTTCGTCGATCGTCTTCATACAGCAACTCCTGGGGCTGGTGATCGCTCGTGATCCTACGAGGGCCGGTCGTACCGGACGCGCGTCAGGGCCCGGACGGCGCGCACACCGTCCGAGCCCTGCCGGCGCATCGAGAATGCCTGCTCAGTGGGTCAGAGCTGGTTGCCGACGAAGACCGTGAGGTCGACGAGGCGGTTGGAGTAGCCCCACTCGTTGTCGTACCAGCCGAGGATCTTCACCGTGTTGCCTTCCTGGACCATGGTCAGGGAGGCGTCGAAGGTGCAGGACGACGGGTCGCTGACGATGTCCGAGGAGACGATCTCGTCCTCGGTGTAGGTCAGGTAGCCCTTGAGGTCGCCGTCGTCGGCGGCCTTCTTGAACGCGGCGTTGACCTCGTCCTTGGTGACCTCGCGCTGGAGCGTGACGACCAGGTCGGTGGCCGAGCCGGTCGGGACCGGGACGCGCATGGCGATGCCGTCCAGCTTGCCCTTGAGCTGCGGCAGGACCAGGGCAGTGGCCTTGGCGGCACCGGTGGTGGTCGGGATGATGTTCTCGGCGGCGGCACGGGCGCGGCGCAGGTCCTTGTGCGGGAAGTCGAGGATGCGCTGGTCGTTCGTGTACGCGTGCACCGTCGTCATCAGGCCCTTGACGATGCCGAAGTTCTCGTCGAGGACCTTGGCCATCGGCGCCACACAGTTGGTGGTGCAGGAGGCGTTGGAGATGACGTGGTGGTTCGCCGGGTCGTACTTGTCCTGGTTGACGCCCATCACGATGGTGATGTCCTCGTCCTTGGCCGGAGCCGAGATGAGGACCTTCTTGGCGCCACCGGCGATGTGCTTCTCGGCGTCGGCCTTCTTGGTGAAGATGCCGGTCGACTCGATGACGATGTCGACGCCCAGCTCGCCCCACGGGATGTCGGCGGGGTTGCGCTCGGCCAGCACCTTGATCGTTTTGCCGTCGACGGTGATGGTGTCCGCCGTGTGCGACACCTCGGCCTTGAGGCGTCCGAGGATGGTGTCGTACTTCAGCAGGTGGGCGGTGGTCGCGGTGTCACCCAGGTCGTTGACAGCCACGATCTCGATGTCTGCACCCTGCTCCAGCAGCGCGCGGAAGTAGTTACGACCGATGCGGCCAAAGCCGTTGATGCCTACGCGGATCGTCACGAACCGATCTCCTCGTTGGTACGTCGGCGGCTCGACGCCGACGAGCTGTATGGGATGTCCCCGACCGCCTCCGACCCTACCTCTCCGACGGCCCCGGGGTGACATCGAGAGGGCCGTCGACGGCATGGCGTTCCGTACCCGCCGGTACGGGTACGCAACGCCATGTGAGCGGGTGACTGATCACCTGATTTCGCGACAAGGCGTCAGCCCCTCGCCGACCGGTTCGTCACTCGTCCAGGGCACTCAGTGCCGTGCCGAGCAGCGCCGTCCGGCCGGCTGCCGAGGTGAGGTGTTCCAGGCCGAAGCCGAGCAGCACGGTGTCGTCCGTGGTGACGGCTCCGTAGGTCCGGAACAGGGTTCCGGTACGGGTCCAGTCGCGCGACGCGGCCGGGCTGCCCTCGGGCGGTCCGGGTACCCGCCAGACGCCGAGCGACGCCTCGAATCCCTCGGTCCCGGCCGCCGTGCCGTCCACGACCAGGGACGCCTCGTCGGCCAGGACGCCCCGGCCGCCGGTGCCGGGGTCGGTGACGTAGCTGATCGACACCTCGACGCTCTTCCCGGCGTACGCGCTCAGGTCGAAGGAGACCTGCCGCCAGCCGCCGGAGGAGCCGGTGAGGGCGTTCCAGGACCCGGTGGTGCCGGTCGCGGCGCAGCCGTCGTCGGTGAGGGTCAGGTAGTGCTCCAGCCAGGGGTGCTCGGCCAGGTAGTAGCCGGCCGAGCAGTCCGCCGGTACGGCGGTGCCGGTGGCGCCGCCCGCCTCCGGGAGCGTCGTCCAGTCGTCGCCGCCCGCCGTGCGGGCCTCGATCAGCACGTTGTCGTAGCCGTCCTCGGTGTCCCACAGCAGCTGGGTGCGCAGCGTGGGCGCCTGGGCGGCGGTGGTGCCGGTGAGGTCGACGGTGCGGGTGAGGCGCTTGTAGGCGTCGTCGGTGTGGACGGCCGCGGCCATCCAGTCGCCCGCGTAGGGCCCGTACGGGTTGGCCGTCCCGGCGAACTGTCCCGCGCCCTCGCTCGCGAACTGCGGGTACGTCCCGACGGGCAGCTGGTCCGAGGTCACGCTGTAGGTGCCGGCCCGGTCCAGCGGGTTGCCGGGCGCGGCGCCGAGCGGGCCGCCGGTGCCGTCGAGCGCGCCGGAGCCGGTGAAGGCGGCGGCCCCGGAGGTGGCGGTGCGGGTGTAGGCGCCCAGGTAGTACTGGCTGAAGTCGTCCGACAGGTTGCCGCCGCCGAGGTCGACGCTGCCGCCGGCCTCTTCGCCCGCCTCGATCAGTTTGCCGCCCTCGTTGAGGAAGGCGCGCAGCTGGAGCTGGGTGGCGTTGCCGGGGGTGGCAGCGCCGGTGTGGTGGACGACGGTGTCGAAGTGGGAGAGAACGCCGAGCGCGTCGGGCGCGCCCTGCGCCGCGACGTCCCATACGGCGGCCCGGTGGCCGTTGGCCTTGAGCGCGTCCACGTACGTCTGTGCCTGGGTGGCCCGGGCGCCCTCCTCGGCGACGACCAGGACGTCGGCGCGGGGCCGTTCGGCGATCGTGTAGGTGAAGGGCTCGCTGGTCACCCGCTTGCCCCGCTCGCTCCTGCCGGTGAACCAGACCTCGACCTCGTCGCCGGGTGCGCCGTCCTTCACCCCGGCGCGGTACTCGTCGAAGTAGAGGTTGTCCTCGCCGCCGTAGGTCTCGCCGCCCTTCCAGGGCCGCAGCGCGGTGTCATGGACGCGGCCGCCGTTGACGCGGTACTTCAGCTCCTTGGCGCGCACGGACTTGCGGGCGACGACCGCGACCTCCTGGCCGGTGCCGCGGGAGTAGGAGGTGGTGAACGCCTTCGGGGTGAAGTCCGCGGCCCGCAGGCCGACCGCCGAGGACGGCCGGTCGGGGTGGGAGGCGGTCTCGGCGACGGAGAGCGCGAAGGGGACGTTCTTCTCGAACTCCTGCTGGATCAGCGTCTCGTCGTCCGGAAAGTTGAAGACCGACTGGCAGTCGCCCGCGTTCCACTCGTCGTCGGGGTCGGCGTCCGAGACCGTCTGACAGGTCGACATCTCGGGGGTGAACATCGCCATGCCGTTGACGTTGGCGGCGTGTCCGTCCGCCTCGCCGTTGGTGGTGTACAGCTCCGAGGAGACCTGGGGCCGGTAGCCGGGGATCGCGGAGTCGCCGGGCGTGCCGGCGAGGGCCCGGTAGAGGACGTCGTCAGGACTGTCGGTGGCGACCTGCCAGCCGACGCCGTAGAGGAGGAGTTCGGCGGCGGAGTGGTAGTTGATGCCGTACGTGAAGCCGATCCGCTTCTCGAAGGCGTCCAGGGCCTGGGTCTCGGGCTCGGAGTTCGGCCCGGCGCCGCGGTAGGTCTGGCTGGTGGGGTTGGGGGACGAGCCCTCGTCGTCGTAGCCCCACTTGTAGGCGAAGTTGCGGTTGAGGTCGACGCCGTCACCGGTGCTGATGGCGCCGTCGCCGTTGACGTCGCGCAGGTTCTTGCGCCACAGGCGGTTGTCGGTGCTCTCGAAGGTGTAGTCGTAGCCGTCGGGGTTGGCCGAGAGCAGGAACCACAGTTCGGTGGAGTCGACGATCTTCTTGACGCGCCGGTCGGTCTTGTAGTTGTCCAGGTAGTGGTGCATCAGCCGCCGGGTCATCTCCGGGGTGATCCACTCGCGGGCGTGCTGGTTGGAGGCGTACAGGACGGACGGCCTGGAGCCGTCCTTCGTCTGTCCGGCGGCCTTGGTGAGCTTCAGGGCGAGGATGTCCTGGCCCTTGACGGTCTTGCCGATGGAGACGACCTTGGTGAGGCCGGGGTTCTCCTGGGCGGTGCGGAGGATCTCCTCCTTCAGCCCCCCGCTGCCGCTGTACGGGCGGAAGACCCCGTCGGCAGCGGCCTCGGTGCGCTGTGCGGCGCGGGCGGAGAGGGTGTGTTCGGTGAGGTCGACGCCCTGTTCGTCCAGCTTTCGGGCCTGCTGGTCGGTGAGGTAGAGCTCGACGGAGGCCGTGCCCTTGCCGGGTACCTGCTCGCCGAGTTCATGGGCGTCCTGGCCGGCGGCCAGCAGGAGCGGTACCTGTCGCTGGGTCACCTCGGCGCGGAAGACCTTCACTTCCTGCGGGTCCGGGGCCGGGGCCGCCGCTGGCGGCTGCGCCTGGGCCACGGGTGCGAAGCCGGCCGCGCCGATCAGGAGTGTGCCGACGGCGAGGATCGATCTCGCTCTGTGCCGTGCGGGTCGTCCGGGTTGTCCCTGTCTCATGAACCCCCCTAGCGGTGGTTCGCCACAGCGGCGAACAGGTTGCCAGGCTCATGACACTCCATGATCGAGTCAAGAGCACCGTCACGACACGCGGACGCCGGTGCGGACCACTCAAGTGGCGGCCGGCAGCGGCCGGGGGCGTCCCGTTCGGGCCCGGCGGTTACGGCGGAGGGGGCCTCTCTCCGGGGCGGGCGGTCACGGCAGACGGGGGCGTCCCTCCGGGCCAGGCGGTCACGGCGGACGGGGGGCACCTCTCCGGACCGGGCGGTCACGGCGCAGGGGGCATCTCTCCGGACCAGGCGGTCACGGCAGACGGGGGGCGTCCCTCCGGACCAGGCGGTCACGGCGCAGGGGGCGGCATCTCTCCGGACCGGGCGGTCACGGCAGACGGGGGGCGTCCCTCCGGACCAGGCGGCCACGGCAGACGGGAGGCGTCCCTCCGGGCCAGGCGGTCACGGCGGTTTCGGCGCTTCCGGTCAGGGCCCGCGGCTGCCGGGGAGCGACCTCCGGTTCCGGCGGTTTCGGCACTTCGGCCGGGGCGTGGCCGGGGGCGGCGACGCGGCCTGCCGACGGACCTCCGGCGACCGGCGATGGCGAGGTGGCCTGCGCCGACGAACCTCCGGCGACCGGGGCGGCGGGCCTGCGCCAAACGAGCCTCCACTGACCGGGGGGGCGGCGACGTGGCCTGCCGACCGGCCCACGGTGACCGTAGGCGGCGGCGCGGCCTGCGCCGACGGACCTCCGGCGACCGCGAGGGGCGGCTGCGCGGCCTGCCGACCGGCCCCAGGCGGCCGGGGCTCGCTCCGTCGGCTGTGGTAGGCGTCGGCTGCTCCCGGTCGCCTCGCGCCGGCCTGGTGACACGGCGTCCGGTCAGCCCGCGAAATTGTCCGCGAGGTCCTCGGAGAGGTTGGCCTCCGTGCCCGGAATGCCGAGGTCGGCGGCCCGCTTGTCGGCCATGGCCAGCAGCCGGCGGATGCGGCCCGCGACCGCGTCCTTGGTCAGCGGCGGGTCGGCGAGCGCGCCCAGCTCCTCCAGGGACGCCTGCTTGTGCTCCATCCGCAGCCGGCCGGCGGCCGCGAGGTGCTCGGGGACGTCGTCGGCGAGGATTTCCAGCGCACGCTGGACCCGCGCGCCGGCGGCGACGGCCGCGCGGGCGGAGCGGCGCAGGTTGGCGTCGTCGAAGTTGGCCAGCCGGTTGGCGGTGGCCCGGACTTCGCGGCGCATCCGGCGCTCCTCCCAGGCCAGCACCGAGTCGTGCGCGCCGAGCCGGGTGAGCAGGGCGCCGATCGCGTCGCCGTCGCGGACGACGACCCGGTCCACGCCGCGCACCTCGCGGGCCTTGGCGGCGATCGACAGGCGGCGGGCGGCACCGACCAGGGCGAGCGCGGCCTCGGGGCCGGGGCAGGTCACCTCCAGGGAGGAGGAGCGGCCGGGCTCGGTGAGCGAACCGTGCGCCAGGAACGCCCCGCGCCAGGCGGCCTCCGCGTCGCAGGTGGCCCCCGAGACCACCTGCGGGGGCAGGCCGCGGATGGGGCGGCCCCTGCCGTCGACCAGTCCGGTCTGCCGGGCCAGCTGGTCACCGCCCGCGACGACCCGGACGACGTAGCGCGAGCCGCGGCGCAGTCCGCCCGGGGCCATCACGATCAGTTCCGAACTGTGGCCGAAGATCTCCAGGATGTCCCGCTTGAGCCGCCGGGCCGCCGCCGAGGTGTCCAGCTCCGCCTCGATCACGATGCGCCCGCTCACCAGGTGAAGGCCGCCGGCGAACCGCAGAATGGCGGAGACCTCCGCCTTCCTGCAGCAGGTCCGGGTGACGGGGAGCCGCGCAATCTCGTCCTTCACCGCTGCCGTCATCGCCATGGGCCGATCCTTCCATGCATCCGAAAAATACGGTCGTACGCGGCGGCCAGCAGCTCCGGGTCGTGCCTCGGGGTTCCGTCGGTCCGGGCGACCGGAGCCAGCTCGACCGCGGCGCCGAACCGTTTCGCGGCTTCGGTGAGCGAGTCACGGTCGGGCACGGCGGCCTCGTCGGCCAGCACCACGTCCAGGGCGAGTTTAGGGGCGTGTCGTCCCAAAACCTCCAAATGACGCTGCGGGGAGAACCCCTCGGTTTCTCCGGGCTGCGGAGCGAGGTTCAACGAGAGGACCCGGCGGGCCTTGGTCTCGGTGAGCGCGTCCAGCAGATCGGGCACCAGCAGGTGCGGGATGACCGAGGAGAACCAGGACCCGGGACCGAGCACCACCCAGTCGGCGTCGAGGACCGCGTCGACCGCCTCGGGGACCGCGGGCGGATCGGCCGGCACCAGGTGCACCGACTGCACCTCGCCGGGCGTGAGCGCCACGGTCGCCTGTCCCCGGACGGTGTCCACGTCCTCGGGCCGGTCCGGGTCGTGGCCCTTGACCAGGGCCTGGAGCTCCAGCGGCACGGCGGACATGGGCAGCACCCGCCCGTGCGCGCCGAGCAGCTTGCCGACCAGGTCCAGGGCCATGACGTGGTCGCCGAGCTGCTCCCACAGGGCGACGATCAGCAGGTTGCCGACCGCGTGTTCGTGCAGGTCGCCCTTGGACTGGAAGCGGTGCTGGATGACCCGGGCCCAGGTCTGACCCCAGTCGTCGTCGCCACACAACGCGGCCAGCGCCTTGCGCAGGTCGCCGGGCGGCAGCACGCCCAGCTCGTCGCGGAGCCGGCCGCTGGAGCCGCCGTCGTCGGCGACCGTGACGACGGCGGTGAGGGCGCCGGTGATCCGGCGCAGCGCGGCGAGCGAGGCGGACAGGCCCATGCCGCCGCCGAGGGCGACGACCTTGGGCTGGGCGCCCCGGCGGCGCGGCTTGCCGCCCCGGGCCTCGGCGGGGCGGCTGCCGCGTCCCTCGGGCACCGCCCGGCCCAGTCTGCCCAGCCTGCTCAGCCGCGGAGTACGTCCTGTCATTCCCGTCCCATGTCCCGGTGTACGACCACCGTCTCCACGCCCTCGGCCGCGAGCCGGGCGGCGAGCTTCTCCGACATGGCGACGGAACGGTGCTTGCCGCCGGTGCAGCCGACGGCGATGGTCACGTAGCGCTTGCCCTCACGACGGTAGCCCGCGGCCACCAGCTGGAGGAGTTCGGCGTAGCGGTCCAGGAACTCCTTGGCTCCCGGCTGGTTGAGCACGTACGACGACACCTCCTCGTTCAGACCGGTGAAGGGGCGCAGTTCCGGGACCCAGTGAGGGTTGGGCAGGAACCGCATGTCCACCACCAGGTCGGCGTCGACCGGCAGGCCGTACTTGAAGCCGAAGGACATGACGGTGGCCCGCAGCTCGGGCTCCTCCTCGCCGGCGAACTGGGCGTCCATCTTGGCCCGCAGCTCGTGCACGTTGAGGCTGGAGGTGTCGATCACCAGGTCGGCGTCGCCGCGCAGCTCGCGCAGCAGCTCCCGCTCGGCGGCGATGCCGTCGACGATGCGCCCGTCTCCCTGGAGGGGGTGCGGGCGGCGCACCGACTCGAAGCGGCGGACCAGGGCGTCGTCGGAGGACTCCAGGAAGACGATGCGCCGGGTGACGCCCCGGGCGTCGAGGTCGGCCAGCGATTCGCGCAGGTTGTCGAAGAAGCGGCGTCCGCGGACGTCGACGACGACCGCGATCCGGGCCACGTTGCCCTGGGAGCGGGCGCCCAGCTCGACCATGGTGGGGATCAGCGCGGGCGGCAGGTTGTCGACGACGAACCAGCCGAGGTCCTCGAGACACTTGGCGGCCGTCGACCGGCCGGCCCCGGACATGCCGGAGATGATCACCAACTCGGGGATGGCCGCCTCGGGGACTCCCGTCGGCTCGCTGCCCGTACTCACCTGTGCTCCGTCTTCCTGGCGTGCGTCTTGCTCGTGATCCTCACCCTGCTCGCGAGGCTCGTGATGGTCTTCCTGCTCGAGGCGTTCCTGTCGTTCGAGGTGTTCTTGTCGTTCGAGGCGTTCTTCCCGTTCGAAGCGTCCGGGGTCCTCGGGGTGATCATCGCCCGTCTTCTTGTGCGCGGCCTGGCTCTCCGCTGGGTTTTCCGCCTGACGTGCTTCCCGCTCGGTCATCTCTCCTGCCCCCGTCGTTCGTCCGCGGGGCCCGCGATCACGGGCTCCCCCGGGGTGTCCGCCGTCGTCTCGGACAGCCCGGCCGTCTCGTCTGCGTCATCCATGATCTCTCCGGTCGCCGTGTTCACGGCGGGTGCGGCCGGGGCCGCGACGGCGAGCGCCGCCGCGACGGTCTCGGCCGTCTTGCGGCCTATGCCGGGTACTTCGCAGATCTGGTCGACGGTCGCCGACCGCAGCTTCTTCAGCGAACCGAAGTGCTTGACCAGTGCCTGTTTACGGGTCTCACCCAGACCCGGCACGTCGTCCAGGGGGCTGGCACGGAAACGCTTGGCGCGCTTGGTGCGCTGGTAGGTGATCGCGAAGCGGTGGGCCTCGTCGCGGACCCGCTGGAGCAGGTACAGGCCCTCACTGGTACGGGGCAGGATCACCGGGTCGTCCTCACCGGGCACCCAGACCTCCTCCAGCCGCTTGGCGAGACCGCACACCGCGATGTCGTCGATGCCCAGCTCGTCGAGGGCCCGCTGGGCCGCGGCGACCTGGGGCTGCCCGCCGTCGACGACGACGAGCTGCGGCGGGTAGGCGAAGCGCTTGGGGCGGCCGTCCTCGTCCTTCAGGTCCTGACCGGCCCGGACCGCCTCCCCGTCCGGCAGGGTCTCGTCGGCGGCCGGCTCCTCGACCCACTCGCCGGTCTTCTCCTTCGCCGCGAGGTAGCGCCGGAAACGGCGGGTGATCACCTCGTGCATGGAACGGACGTCGTCCTGTCCCTGGCCGTGCCACAGCTGTGTCTCTCCGGCGCGGCCCTTGATCTGGAAGCGGCGGTATTCGCTCTTGCGGGCGAGCCCGTCCTCGAAGACGACCATGGAGGCCACGACGTCGTCGCCCTGGAGGTGCGAGATGTCGTAGCACTCGATGCGCAAGGGGGCGCTGTCCAGGCCGAGCGCCTCGGCGATCTCCTCCAGCGCACGCGAGCGTGTGGTCAGGTCGGAGGCGCGCTTGGTCTTGTGCAGGACCAGTGACTGCTGGGCGTTGCGCTGCACCGTCTCCATCAGGGCCTTCTTGTCGCCACGCTGCGGGATGCGCAGCGACACGCCCGAGCCGCGGCGGTCGGTGAGCCACTGCTGGACGGGCTCCACCGGGTCGGGCAGGGCCGGGACCAGGACCTCCCTGGGGACGGCGTCGCCCTTCTCCTCGCCGTAGAGCTGCTGGAGGGCGTGCTCGACGAGGGCGCCGGTGGTGATCTCCTCGACCTTGTCGGTCACCCAGCCGCGCTGGCCGCGTACGCGTCCGCCGCGCACGTGGAAGATCTGGACGGCCGCCTCCAGCTCGTCCTCGGCGACGGCGATCAGGTCGGCGTCGGTCGCGTCGGCGAGCACGACCGCGCTCTTCTCCATGGCCTTCTTCAGGGCGCCGATGTCGTCGCGCAGGCGGGCCGCCCGCTCGTACTCCATCTCCTCGGCGGCGTCGGCCATCTGCCGCTCCAGGCGCCGCAGGTAGGTGCCCGTGCGCCCGGCCATGAAGTCGCAGAACTCCTCGGCGAGCTCCCGGTGGTCCTCGGCGGAGATCCGCTCCACACAGGGCGCCGAGCATTTGCCGATGTAGCCGAGCAGGCAGGGGCGGCCGGTGCGGGCGGCGTTCTTGAAGACGCCGGCCGAGCAGGTGCGTACCGGGAAGACGCGCAGCAGGAGGTCGACCGTGTCGCGGATCGCCCAGGCGTGTCCGTACGGGCCGAAGTAGCGCACGCCCTTCTTCTTGTGGCCGCGCATCACCTGGACCCGGGGGAACTCCTCGTTCATCGTCACCGCGAGGTAGGGGTAGCTCTTGTCGTCGCGGTACTTGACGTTGAACCGGGGGTCGTACTCCTTGATCCAGGAGTACTCCAGCTGGAGCGCCTCGACCTCCGTGGACACCACCGTCCACTCCACGGACGCGGCCGTGGTGACCATGGAGCGGGTGCGGGGGTGCAGGTTCGCCAGGTCCTGGAAGTAGTTGGCCAGGCGCTGGCGCAGGCTTTTCGCCTTTCCGACGTAGATCACCCTGCGGTGCTCGTCACGGAACCTGTACACCCCGGGCGAGTCCGGGATCTGTCCCGGACTGGGGCGGTAGCTGGAGGGGTCGGCCATGACTCACACCCTACTGGCGAGGGCCGACAGACCGTCCGGCCTGTGGATAACGTGCCGGGCGCCGGCCGGCCGCGCCGGGCCCCGCCGTGAGGGGGGCGGTGCCGCGGTCCCCGTGCCGGAAGAGGGCCGTCCGGCCGGAAGTGTTGTCGGGACTTGGTCAACACGCTTCAATGCGGGGGAACTCGGGGGCCCTGGCACGCGGCACAGGGGACGGGGCCCGCGCCGTGCCGGGGCGGTCCCGGCCGATGCGCGCCCGGGCGGCCGAGCGGCCGGGGCGTACCGTCACAGAGAGGTTTCCGCATGCCGCACGCCACCCAGCACTCGGACGCCGCCACCGCGGAGCTCGACTCCGCCCTGCGCGGCGGCCCCTTCCACCTCGCGCTGCGGACCGCGATCGCCGCCCGCGGGCTGCCGCTCCAGCGGGTGCAGCACCATCTGTCGCGGCACGGGGTGAAGGTCGGTGTCACCAGCCTGAGCTACTGGCAGCAGGGCGCGCGGCGTCCGCAGCGCCCGGAGTCGCTGCGGGCCGTGCGGGCGCTGGAGGAGATCCTGCGGCTGCCCGCGGAGTCGTTGCTCAGGCTGCTCGCCGAGAGCGACGGACCCCTGCCCGCGCGGCGGGCCTGCGCGAGGGACTCCGGTGTGCTCGGCCGGCTGCTGGCCGAACTGGACCAGCCGCCGGACGACGGGCTGGACCCCCTCGGGCACCACGAGCGGGTACGGATCGGGCCCCACCGCGAGCTGGCGGGACGCGAGGACCAGCACATAGTCCGCGCCCTGCGGGACGGCGTCGACCGCTTCGTGGCCGTCCACCAGGGTGATCCGGGGTGCGCGCCGGAACGGATGACCGTCCACGCGCTGGAGAACTGCCGCGCGGGACGCGTCCGCAGGCACCACGACTCTGGTGTGCTGGTGGCCGAGCTGCTCTTCGACACCCGGCTGCGGGCCGGTGACACCTGTCTCTTCCGGTACGCCGTCGAGGACGGCACGGCGGAGCCGTCCCACGAGTACGCACGGTTGTTCGACATCGCGGGCGGACAGTACGCCCTCCAGGTGCGGTTCGACGCAGCAGCCCTCCCGGCCCGCTGCCACCGCTTCACCAGGCCGTCGCCGACGGGCCCGCGCGGCGCACGGCGGGACCTCTTCCTCGGCGACCGGCACCACTCGGTGCATCTGGTGGAACCGCGGGTGCGGCCCGGGGTGGTGGGCATCGGGTGGGACTGGACGTGAGCGGCCCGGGCCGGTCCCTGCCGGCTCCCCGCTGAAACGATCAGTCAGTCGCCGGTCCGTCCGTCGAGGAGTTCGCGCACGATGTCGATGTGCCCGTTGTGCCGCGACGTCTCCTCTATCAGGTGGAGCATGATCCAACGGAGGTCCACGTGACGGCCGTCCCGGATCGGACGCCGCGCCCGCTCGCTCAGGTCGTGCCCGGCCAGCAGGTCACGGTAGCGGGCGCTCTGCTCCTCGTACTCGGCGAGCAGCCGGGGCAACGGGACGTCGACCGCCGTCCGCATCTCGGGATCGGGGTCGTCGGCGGTCGCCTCCGCGAACGGACCCGAGAGTTCCTCTCCCAGGAACACCACGTGGACCCAGTAGTGCTCGACCCAGCGCAGATGGCTGATCAGCCCGCACAGGGTCATCAGCGGCGACCCCGGTAGCGGGGCCCTGCGGGCGTCTTCGGCGGACACGTCCTCGCACTTGGCCCGCGCCGTGTCACGGGCGTAGTCCAGGAACGTGGCCAGCTGCGTGCGCTCGTCCCAGGCGGGAGGCGTGTCTGTTCGTCGGGTCACCGTGCGGAGCCTGCCGTGACCCGTGCGGGCGTGTCGAGCGATTAATCAGAGGACGTCCGTCGGACAACGGACGTGAGGCAACGGACGTGAGGCAACGGACGTGTCAGACGCCGGGTCCCGCCACGATCCTGCCGGCACGGGCCTCGACCGGCAGTTCCTCCAGGGGGACGGTGGCCGGAGCGTGCAGCACCTCGCCGGTGCGCGGGTCGAACGCGCTGCCGTGGCAAGGGCAGACGAGCCGCTCCTCCTCAAGGCGGTCGATGGCACACCCCGCGTGTGTGCAGACCGTGCTGTACGCCGTGAGGGAACCGTCCTCGGACCGGCCGACCACCACGTTGTGGTCCCGGTACAGCTTGACGCCGCCCCGGGCCACCTCTCCCTCGGCACCGAGATCGACGGGCGCGGTCGGCGCCGCCGCGACGCCGCTCTCGCCGCCCGGCCCGCATGCGGTCGCGCCCAGTCCGGTGACGGACACGGCGGCCACCGAGCACAGGACGGTACGACGGCTCGGGACGGGGCGGCCGGACATGGGTGTATCTCCCCTGCTCAGGTCTGGAACGGGCATGCCGACGATACCGAGCGCGCCGACGCGCGTTGAGTTCAGGGCGGGGTGGGACCGAGGCGGGGAGGGGTTGGGTGGGGTTGGGCGGGGTGCGGTCAGGGTTCGGGTCAGGGCGGGGTGAGGTGCGGGCGAGGCTGGTGGCGCGGCGGGTCTGCACGATGCACGTGGGCGGTGACGCAAGCGGTGGCGCGAGCGGTGGCGCGAGCAAAGACGTAAGCGATGACGTAAGCGATTACGCAAGCGTTTACGTCCGTGAGCCGGATGCGATACCGTCCGCCCAGCCCCGCAGCGGGCGCCGGGACAGCCGGGCGACCGGGGAAGGCCCAGAGGCCCGGACGGAGCGAGACAGAGCGAGGCGGGGCGGGCCAGGCGGGCGAAGGCCGAGAGGCCTGGGAGGGAGCGGGTCGATGGCGACGATGGCCGACGTGGCGCGGAGCGCCGGTGTCTCGGTCGCGACCGTCTCGCACGTCCTGAACGACACCCGGCCGGTACTGCCCCGTACCCGTCAGGCAGTCCTGGACGCGATCGAGGAGCTGGGGTACGCCCCGAACGCCCTGGCGCGGTCGCTGGTCACCGCGCGCACCCGTTCCCTCGGGCTCGCGGTCTCCGCGATCAGCAATCCCTACTTCACCGAGATCCTCCAGGGGGTCGAGGCGGCCGCCGTGCGGCAGGGCTACGGCCTGCTCATCGCCGACCCGCGCGACGACCCCGGACACGAGCTCAAGGTCGTCCGGCTCCTGCACGAACGGCGCGTGGACGGCGTGATCGTCGCCCCCTCGGCCGACCCGGGCGCCCTCGTCGCCTACCTCGGCAGGCACCGGGTGCCGACGGTGTTCCTCGACCGGGTCGTCGACGTCCCGGCGGACGCCTCGCCGCGCTTCGACCAGGTCTGCGCCGGCGGCGCGGAACCGACGGCCCGCCTGGTCCGGCACCTCGCCGAACTCGGCCACCGGCGGATCGCCCTGGTGGCCGGCCGGCCCGGCTTCAGCACCACGCGCGAGCGGGCCGCCGGGTACCGCGACGGCCTGCGGGCGGCGGGCCTGCCCTACGACGCACGGCTGCTGACGCACGGCGACTCCGAGTCGGCCGGCGCCGAACGGGCCACCGGCAACCTGCTCGCCCTGCCCGCGCCACCCTCCGCGCTGATCACCGCCAACAACGCGATGACCATCGGCGCGCTGCGCGCCCTGCGCACCCGTGGCCTGTCCGTGCCCGGTGACATCGCGCTGTGCTGCTTCGACGACTTCGCCTGGGCGGATTTGTTCACCCCCCGGCTCACCGCCGTCGCGCAACCCGGCAGAGAGCTGGGCACGCATGCCGTCCGACTGCTCCTGGAACGCCTGGCGGACCCGGACCTGCCCGCCAGGACCGTACGACTGACCTGCTCTCTCATGCACCGCACCTCGTGCGGGTGCCCCGACCCATCCGAGGCTACGGAAAGGACCGCACCGTGATCGTCGTGGCCGGTGAGGCACTGATCGACCTGGTACCGCAGGCAACGGGCGCGCTGGCCGCCCTCACGCCGGCACTCGGCGGCGGCCCGTACAACACCGCCGTGGCCCTGGGCCGCCTCGGCTCCCCCGTCGCCTTCTGCTCCCGGGTGTCGCACGACGCCTTCGGCGAGGCACTGCTGGACCGGCTCCGGCAGACGGGGGTGGACGTCTCCCCGGTCCAGCGCGGGACCGAGCCGACGACACTCGCCGTCGCCACGGTCGGCGCGGACGGATCGGCCGCGTACTCCTTCTACGTGGAGGGCACGGCGGACCGGCTGTTCCATACGCCCGCCGAGCTGCCGTCCGAAACCCGGGCGGTCTCCTTCGGTACCTGTTCGCTGGTGCTGGAGCCGGGGGCGAGCGCGTACGAGGAGCTGATGCGGGAGTCCGCCGCGCGGGGCCTGTTCACGGCCCTGGACCCGAACATCCGGGCGGGGCTCATCGCCGACCCGGACGGGTACCGGGCCCGGTTCAAGAGCTGGCTGCCCTCGGTGTCACTGCTGAAGCTGTCCGCGGAGGACGCCGAGTGGCTGGGCGGCACGCCCCGGGAGTGGCTGGCCTCGGGCCCGGCGGCGGTCGTGGTCACCCTGGGCGGTGACGGGCTGACCGTTTTCACCCGCGACGGGAGCGTGTACGCGGTGCCGGGTGAGCAGGTCGACGTCGTCGACACCATCGGCGCGGGCGACACGGTGAACGCCGCGCTGCTGCACGGGCTCGCGGCCCGCGACGCGCTCACCCACGAGGCCCTGGCCTCACTGGGAGCCGACGGCTGGACGGACCTCCTCGGCTTCGCGGCCCGCGCGGCGGCGGTCACCTGCTCGCGCGCGGGCGCGGAACCGCCGTACGCACACGAAGTGGTGGCCTGACGCACGTTTCAGCCGGTCTCCCTCAACGCCCACAGGGCGCTCGACCGGCGGCCGGCGAGGGGCGGAACGGCGGCCGTGGAGGCGTCGGCGTCATCGCTCGCGGACAGGGCGACGCGCCGGGTTCACGTCATCGCGTGTGCCCGGCGCGTCGCCGTGCTGCTGCCGTTCCCGTTCCGCCGGGGCGGTCAGGGCTTGCGGGTCCCGGTCGCCTTTTTGGCGGGGGCCTTCCTGGCGGGAGCCTTGGCCACCGCCGTCGTCGCCTTCTTGGCGGCCGTCTTCTTCGCCGTCGTCTTCTTCGCCGCCGTCTTCTTGGCAGCTCCTCGTGCGGTGTCCACGGGGTCCGCGTCGCTGATCCGGTCGGCGCCGAGGATGTCCCGCAGGAACTTGCCGGTGTGACTGGCCGGCACGCTCGCGACCTGCTCCGGCGTGCCTTCGGCGACCACCAGGCCGCCACCCGCGCCGCCCTCGGGTCCCATGTCGACGACCCAGTCGGCGGTCTTGATCACATCGAGGTTGTGCTCGATGACGATGACCGTGTTGCCCTTGTCGACCAGGCCGGACAGGACGGTCAGCAGCTTGCTGATGTCCTCGAAGTGCAGACCGGTGGTCGGCTCGTCCAGGACGTAGACCGTACGGCCGGTGGAACGGCGCTGCAGCTCGCTGGCGAGCTTGACGCGCTGTGCCTCACCGCCGGAGAGCGTCGTCGCGGACTGGCCGAGGCGGACGTAGCCGAGCCCGACGTCCTTCAGCGTCTTCATGTGCCGGGAGATCGCGGGCACCGCCTCGAAGAAGTCGGTGGCCTCTTCGATCGGCATGTTCAGCACGTCGGCGATGGACTTGCCCTTGTAGTGGACCTCCAGGGTCTCCCGGTTGTACCGGGCGCCGTGGCAGACCTCGCACGGGACGTAGACGTCCGGGAGGAAGTTCATCTCGATCTTGATCGTGCCGTCGCCCGCGCAGTTCTCGCAGCGGCCGCCCTTGACGTTGAAGGAGAAGCGTCCGGGCAGGTAGCCGCGGACCTTCGCCTCGGTCGTCTCGGCGAACAGCTTGCGGATGTGATCGAAGACACCGGTGTACGTCGCCGGGTTCGACCGCGGGGTGCGGCCGATGGGCGACTGGTCGACGTGGACGACCTTGTCGACGAGGTCGTCGCCGTCCACGCGCGTGTGCCGCCCGGGAACGTTGCGGGCGCCGTTCAGCTCGCGCGCGAGGTGGGTGTACAGGATGTCGTTGACCAGCGTCGACTTGCCGGAACCGGAGACGCCGGTGACCGCCGTGAAGACGCCCAGCGGGAACGACACGTCGATGTCCCGCAGGTTGTTCTCCCGGGCGCCGTGCACGGTGAGCTGCCGGGACGGGTCACGGGGGCGCCGTACGTCGGGCAGCGGGATGGCCTTCTTGCCGGACAGGTACAGGCCGGTCTGCGACTCGGCGTTGTCGAGCAGTTCCTTGACGGAGCCGCTGTGCACCACCTTGCCGCCGTGCTCGCCGGCGCCCGGGCCGATGTCGACGATCCAGTCGGCGACCTTGATGGTGTCCTCGTCGTGCTCGACGACGATGAGCGTGTTGCCCATGTCGCGCAGCCGCACCAAGGTCTCGATGAGCCGGTGGTTGTCGCGCTGGTGCAGGCCGATGGACGGCTCGTCGAGGACGTAGAGGACGCCGACGAGGCCGGAGCCGATCTGGGTGGCCAGGCGGATGCGCTGGGCCTCGCCCCCGGAGAGGGTGCCCGCCGCGCGGTTGAGCGACAGGTAGTCCAGGCCGACGTCGACCAGGAAGCGCAGCCGCTCGTTGACCTCCTTGAGCACGCGCTCGGCGATCTTCTTGTCGCGGGCGGTGAGCTTCAGCTCGCCCAGGAAGTCCGCGCAGTCGCTGATGGACATCGCGGAGACCTCGGCGATGGACTTGCCCATGACCGTGACGGAGAGGATCAGCGGCTTCAGGCGGGTGCCCTCACAGGTGGGGCAGGGCACCTCGCGCATGTAGCCCTCGAAGCGCTCGCGGCTGGAGTCGCTCTCGGCCTCGCTGTGCCGGCGCTTGACGAAGGAGACCGCGCCCTCGAAGGCCGTGGTGTACCGGCGCTCGCGGCCGTACCGGTTGCGGTAGCGGACCTCCACCTGCGTCTTGTGGCCGTACAGGAGGGCCTTCTTGGCGCGCTGCGGGAGACCGGCGAAGGGGATGTCGGTCCGGAAGCCCAGGGCGTCGGCGAGGGCGCCGATCAGCCGGGCGAAGTAGTCCTTGGTGTGTCCGTGCGACCAGGGGTGGATGGCGCCTTCGTCCAGGGACTTGTCGGGGTCCGGGACGATCAGCTCCGGGTCGACCTCCATGCGCGTGCCGATGCCGGAGCAGTCGGGGCAGGCGCCGAAGGGCGAGTTGAAGGAGAAGGAGCGGGGCTCCAGCTCCTCGAAGGACAGGTCGTCGTACGGGCAGTACAGGTGCTCCGAGAACATGCGCTCGCGCTCGGGGTCGTCCTCGGGAAGGTCGACGAAGTCGAGCACGACCATGCCGCCGGACAGGCCGAGCGCGGTCTCGACCGAGTCGGTCAGGCGGCGCTTGGCGGACTCCTTGACGGTGAGGCGGTCGATGACCACCTCGATGGTGTGCTTCTCCTGCTTCTTCAGCGTGGGCGGGGTGGCGAGCTGGATCGTCTCGCCGTCCACGCGCGCGCGGGAGTAGCCCTTGGTCTGGAGGTCGGCGAAGAGGTCGACGAACTCGCCCTTGCGCTCACGCACCAGCGGCGACAGCACCTGGAAGCGGCTTCCCTCCGGAAGCTCCAGCACGCGGTCGACGATGGCCTGCGGCGACTGGCGGGAGATCGGCCGGCCGCACTCGGGGCAGTGCGGCTTGCCGATGCGCGCGAAGAGCAGGCGCAGGTAGTCGTAGACCTCGGTGATGGTGCCCACCGTGGAGCGCGGGTTGCGCGAGGTCGACTTCTGGTCGATGGAGACCGCCGGGGAGAGGCCCTCGATGAAGTCGACGTCCGGCTTGTCCATCTGGCCGAGGAACTGCCGGGCGTAGGAGGAGAGCGACTCCACGTAGCGCCGCTGGCCCTCGGCGAAGATCGTGTCGAAGGCCAGGGAGGACTTGCCCGACCCGGACAGGCCCGTGAAGACGATGAGCGAGTCACGCGGCAGGTCGAGCGAGACGTTCTTCAGGTTGTGCTCGCGCGCGCCACGGACGATGAGACGGTCGGCCACGCCGGTCCGCACCTTTCTTGAGAGAAGTGACAGGGGCGGGGCCCCCGTCCTTCTCAGACTAGGGGGAGCCACTGACAACGCCGGTCGGATTCACGGGTTGTCAACAAACCCCGGCTATCCAGCATGCCCGACGCCACGTCCGACCATATAGCACGTACATTCGATTCACGGGTACGGGCGGCCTCCTTCACCCGAAGGGGTGGCGCGTCCTAGGGTCGGTGGCATGACGGATCACGCGCATGACCTGGCGTCTGTACAGGACGCTACCGAGCGGCTGCTCAGCGCGGTCGGTGAACTGGACAACGCGAAGGTGACCGAGCAGTCACGACTTCCCGGCTGGACCCGGGGGCATGTCCTGGCCCATCTCGCCCGCAACGCGGACGCGCTCGTGAACGTCCTCGAGGGACGGCCCATGTACGTCTCCGGCGCGGCCCGGGACGCCGACATCGAGCGGGACGCTCCGCGTCCCCTCGTCGCGCAGATCGCGGACGTGCGCGAAAGCGCGGCCCGTTTCCAGCGGGCGACAGCCGTACCGGCGGACTGGTCGCGCACCGTCACGCTGCGCAACGGGGTCACCGACGCCGCCTCACAGGTGCCGTTCCGGCGGTGGATCGAGGTCGAACTGCACCACGTGGACCTCGGGATCGGATACGAGCTGGAGGACCTGCCGGCGGAGTTCACCGAGCGGGAGATCGGCTTCCTCGCCGAGCGGTTCGCGGAGCACCGGGACGTGCCACCGGCGCGGATCACGGACGGCACGCGCGCGTGGCGCACGGGACGGGAACGGGATTGGGGTGGGACGGGGACGGAGGCCATCGAGGTCACCGTCGCGGGCGGTCGGGCCGATCTGCTCGGCTGGCTCGCGGGCCGCCGCGACGGCTCGGGCCTCACCGTGACGGGCGGGCCGCTGCCGGCCCTTCCCCCGCTGTAGCCGCACAGCCCCGCGAGTCCCAGGCCGGGTCTGGCCGCACGGGCCTGGCGTTTGGATCACGCCGCAGACGCGGGGCCTGGGCACGCGCACCAGCGTGGACAAGTCCCGCCGATGCCCTGCGTCCTGATCCAAACGACAGGCCCTAGGCTGGCGGCCATGACGTACAGCGGAGAGGTGAGGGTCGGCGGCCCCGCCGACGTGCACGAGCTCAAGGACCTGATGATCACCAAGATCGCGGTCGGCCCGATGAACAACAACGCCTATCTGCTGCGCTGTCGGGCCACCGACGAGCAGTTGCTGATCGACGCCGCCAACGACGCCGAGACGCTGCTCGGCACGATCGGTGCCGACGGCGTCGCGTCCGTCGTCACCACCCACCAGCACGCCGACCACTGGCAGGCGCTGGCCGAGGTGGTCGCCGCCACCGGCGCCCGCACCTACGCCGGCCGGCACGACGCCGAGGGCATCCCCGTCCCCACCCACGTCCCGGTGGACGACGGCGACACCATCCGAGTGGGGCGCGTACGGCTCACCGCGCGCCACCTCGTCGGGCACACGCCGGGCTCGATCGCCCTCGTCTACGACGACCCCCACGGGCATCCCCATGTGTTCACCGGGGACTGCCTCTTCCCGGGCGGCGTGGGCAACACCTGGAAGGACCCGGAGGCGTTCGCGAGTCTGATCCACGATGTCGAGACGAAGATCTTCGACCCGCTGCCGGACGAGACCTGGGTCTACCCCGGACACGGCAACGACACCACCCTGGGCGCGGAACGCCCGCACCTGCCGGAGTGGCACGCGCGCGGGTGGTGACTCCCGGGGCGGCCCGGGGACCGAACGAGGCGCGGTGCACGGGGCGCGCCCGGCGCGGGCGCCGCGCACGCCCCGTGTGAACCCTTCGCACACGACCGGCCCGTACGCGCGCTACCGGCGCACACCACCCGCGCGGTCAACTGGTGCCGGTTCCGCGCGGAAGGCGTTCCCGTGCGGCACCCCGGGCCGCCGGTCTCTCTTCCCCGTTCCCTTCCCCTCCCCCGGACCGGCGGCCCGGCGGGATCGCACCAGCGGCACCGGCATCACGCCTGGGTCCGCCCCGCCCCCGCCAGCGCGGCGACCCGCTCCACGCCGAACACGTACCCCTGCACACCGCAGCCCGCGATGACGCCGTCGGCACGCTGCGACACGTAGGAGTGGTGCCGGAACTGCTCACGCTGGTGGATGTTGGAGATGTGGACCTCCACCACCGGAAGCCCGTCGCAGGTGTTGAGCGCATCCAGGAGCGCGACGGACGTGTGCGAGTAGGCGGCCGGGTTGATCACGATGCCGCAGTGGTTCGAGCGGGCCTCGTGGATCCAGTCGACCAGTTCGCCCTCGTGGTTGGACTGGCGGAAATCCACCGTGCCGCCGTGCGCGTCCGCTGCCTTGACGCACAGCGTCTCGATGTCGGCCAGGGTGTCGGACCCGTAGATCTCCGGCTGGCGCCGGCCGAGCAGGTTCAGGTTGGGGCCGTTGAGGATCATGATCGGTGCGTTGGCCAGGGTGCGGGGCACGGTTCCTCCGGTCCGTCGGGTGGGCGGTCCGCCGGACCGCTGTCCGCCCCGGTTTATCACGGCGCCCGCCCAGCGCATTACCGCCGTCCACTGCCCCGCACACCCCTTGAGCGCCCCGTAACCGCCCATCACTGTGGGTAGTTGGCGCAGCATGCACGAAGTACACGATGGACGCGCCGCGAAGGCGCCCTCCATGCCGCGACTGGCCGGCGCCGCGCTCGCCGGCACGGCGATCGAGTTCTACGACTTCTTCGTCTACGGGACCGCGGCAGCTCTGGTCCTGGGGCCGCTGTTCTTCCCGACGATCTCCCCGCTGGCGGGAACGCTGGCCGCCTTCGGCACGTTCGGTGTCGGCTTCGTGGCCCGGCCGCTGGGGTCGGTGCTGTTCGGGCACATCGGGGACCGCCACGGACGACGGCCGGTCCTCGTCCTCTCCCTGCTGCTGACCGGGGCGTCGACGGTCGCGGTCGGCTGTGTGCCGACGTACGACACGATCGGGGTGGCGGCTCCGCTGCTCCTCATCGCGCTGCGTTTCCTGCAAGGGCTGGGGCTGGGCGGGGAGTGGGGCGGCGCGGTGCTGCTGACCGCGGAGCACGCGCCGGCCGGGCGGCGCGCACTGTGGGCGAGTTTTCCCCAAGTCGGACCAGCGCTGGGTTTCCTGCTCGCCAACGGCGTGGTCCTGGTGCTCTCCGCGTCACTGTCGGACGCGCAGTTCGCCCAGTGGGGGTGGCGGGTGCCGTTCTGGGCGGCGGGTGTGCTGGCCCTGGTCGGGCTGTGGCTGCGGTCGTCGCTCGCGGAGAGTCCCCGCTTCCTGGAGCTGGACGGCCGCGCGCGCGTCCCGTTCGCCGAGGTGGTGCGGGACCACTGGCGGCTGGTCCTGCTGACCGCCGGAGCCCTGGCGATCGGGTACGCCATCTTCTACACCGTCTCGACCTGGTCCCTCGCCTACGCGACGGAGCGGCTCGGGGTGGAGCGGAGCGTGATGCTGGTCTGCATCATGGCCGCGGTGGTGGTGAAGGGCGCTCTCACGCCGGTGTTCGCACTGCTCGGCGACCGCTACGGGCGCCGGCCGGTGTGCCTGATCGGATGCGGAGCGGCGGCGGTGTGGATGTTCCCGATGGTCGCGCTCCTGGCCACCGGCGAGCCGCTGTTGATGTTCCTGGGCTTCCTGGTGGCGATGATCGCCTTCATCACGATGTTCTCGGTGATCGCGGCGTATCTGCCGGAACTGTACGAGGCGCGGGTTCGCTGTACGGGTGCCGCGGTGGGGTACAATCTCGGCGGGGTGGTGGGCGGAGCCGTCACGCCCATCGTGGCAACGGCCCTGGCGGAGCAGGGTGGCCGTGTGCCCTGGGCCGTGGGTGCGTATCTGACGGCGATCGCGCTGCTCAGCCTCGGCTGCTTCGCGCTGCTGCCGGAGACGCGTCCGGCACCGGTGCCGGTCGCGGCGCCCGTTTCGGGGTGACGGGCGGCCTGTCCGTGAGGCCGGTACAGGCGGGAAGGCCCCGGGAGCGGTGCCGGCGATGTGCCGTGCGCCGCTCCCGGGGCCGATTCCTGTGCCGGTCTTGTCGCCCCTACGTCCGAGGGGCTCAGCACGGTCCCGTGGTCGGCCTGCTGCGGAGCTTCCCGGAGGTCAGACGTCGACGCTGTTCTTCGGTGCGTCTTCGTCCCGGGCGTCGGCCGCTTCGGCCTCCGCCTGCTTCCTGGTCGCCCTCAGGCTGGTGATCGTGGTGACGATCAGGACCGAGCAGATCACGCCGAGCGAGACCGGGATGCTGATCTCGGGGACGTGGACGCCGGACTCGTGGAGCGCGTGCAGGACGAGCTTGACTCCGATGAAGCCCAGGATGATCGACAGGCCGTAGGAGAGGTGGACGAGCTTCTTCAGCAGGCCGCCGATGAGGAAGTACAGCTGCCTGAGGCCCATCAGGGCGAAGGCGTTGGCCGTGAACACGATGTACGGGTCCTGGGTGAGACCGAAGATCGCGGGGATCGAGTCCAGGGCGAAGAGCACATCGGTGGTGCCGATCGCGAGCATCACGACCAGCATCGGGGTCATGACCCGCTTGCCGTTCTGCTGGATCCACAGCTTGGTGCCGTGGTAGCGGTCGGCCACGCCGAAGCGACGCTCGGCGGCCTTGAGCAGCTTGTTCTCCTCGTACTCCTCGTCCTCTTCGTCGGCCCTGGCCTCCTGGATGAGCTTCCAGGCGGTGTAGATCAGGAACGCTCCGAAGATGTAGAAGACCCAGGCGAAGCTGGCGATGATCGCGGCGCCGGCGGCGATGAACACGGCCCTGAGCACCAGGGCTATGAGGACGCCTATGAGGAGCACTCGCTGCTGGTACTGCGAGGGCACCGCGAACTTCGCCATGATCAGGACGAAGACGAAGAGGTTGTCGACGCTCAGGGACTTCTCGGTGATGAAGCCCGCGAAGAACTCACCGGCGGGCTGGCCGCCGCCGAAGAGGAGCAGACCGAGCCCGAACAGCGCGGCCAGGGCGATCCAGACGCCCGTCCAGATCCCGGCTTCCTTGATCGACACGTCGTGCGGTTTGCGGCCGATGAAGAAATCGACCGCGATGAGGGCGGCAAGGCCCACGATGGTCAGGACCCACAAAGTCGTCGTAACTTCCACTGCGCCTCCGGCAGTACGTAACGGCAGGTGTCAGCGTCGTCGCTGCCGGAGGTCTCTTCCACCCGGGATCCGGCGTGCCAGACGCACGCGGACCACGGGCCGACGCCCCGGGATCTGGCCTGATCCGTATTGACGGGCACGTCGCAGCAGACAGGGAGTACTCCCCTCCGTACGAAAAACAGTACCCAATCCCCAAGGATTGGTAAAGGGTTTCGCTAATTTTGCCCAAAGTGCCAGGTGGGAGCTTTTTACCAGCTCTTGGTCACTCGGTCGTCCGTCGGCTGCCGGGCGGCACGAGCGAGGGCGCTCAGATCCGGACATGCCCGCAGATCAGGACGCTCAGGCGGGCCTGACCCGGTGGCCGACCAAGCGGTCGTCGGCCACCGGGGTCAGGCACACCGGCGCGTGCCACAGCGAAGCGGGACGGTCTTGCGGTGCAGCGCGTCCGGCCCGCCGTCAGGCCAGGCCGGCCTCCTTCATCTGGCGCAGTTCCTTCTTCATCTCGGAGACCTCGTCGCGCAGCCGGGCCGCGATCTCGAACTGGAGCTCCGCCGCGGCGGCCCGCATCCGGGCGGTCATCTCCTCGATCTGCTCCGCCAGCTCGGCCGCGGGACGGTCGGTCGGCGCCGTCTCCCCCGCCTTCTTCCTGCCGGACTTGGCGCCCCCCGCGGCTTTCCCGCCGAGCGCGGGGACGGGGGCCTTGGCGCCCTTTCCGTCCTTGGACTGGCCGCGGTACCCCGATCCGAGCAGCTGCTCGGTGTCGACGTCCTCGCGGGCGATCTGCGCCACGATGTCGTTGATCTTCTTGCGGAGCGGCTGGGGGTCGATCCCCTTCGCCTTGTTGTAGACGACCTGCTTCTCCCGGCGGCGGTTGGTCTCGTCGATGGCCTTCTCCATCGCCGGGGTGATCTTGTCGGCGTACATGTGGACCTGGCCGGAGACGTTGCGCGCCGCGCGGCCGATGGTCTGGATCAGCGAGGTGCCGGAGCGCAGGAAGCCCTCCTTGTCGGCGTCGAGGATCGCCACCAGGGAGACCTCGGGCAGGTCGAGGCCCTCACGCAGGAGGTTGATGCCGACCAGCACGTCGTACTCGCCGGCGCGCAGCTCACGCAGCAGCTCGACGCGGCGCAGGGTGTCGACGTCGCTGTGCAGATAGCGCACCTGGATGCCCAGCTCCAGGAAGTAGTCGGTGAGGTCCTCGGCCATCTTCTTGGTGAGCGTGGTGACCAGGACGCGCTCGTCCTTCTCGGTGCGGGTGCGGATCTCGTGCACCAGGTCGTCGATCTGGCCCTCGGTGGGCTTGACCACGACCTCCGGGTCGACGAGGCCGGTGGGACGGATGATCTGCTCGACGACGCCGTCCGAGCGGGACAGCTCGTACTGCCCGGGAGTGGCCGACAGGTAGACCGCCTGTCCGATGCGCTCCTGGAACTCCTCCCACTTCAGCGGGCGGTTGTCGAGCGCGGAGGGCAGCCGGAAACCGTGGTCGACGAGGGTGCGCTTGCGGGAGGCGTCGCCCTCGTACATGGCGCCGATCTGCGGCACGGTGACGTGCGACTCGTCGATGACGAGCAGGAAGTCGTCCGGGAAGTAGTCCAGCAGGGTATTGGGCGGGGAGCCGGGCGAGCGGCCGTCGAAGTGCATCGAGTAGTTCTCGACGCCGGAGCAGCTGCCGATCTGGCGGAGCATCTCCAGGTCGTACGTCGTCCGCATCCGCAGCCGCTGGGCTTCCAGGAGCTTGCCCTGCTGCTCCAGCTCGGCCAGGCGCTCCCCCAGTTCCTTCTCGATGTCGTTGACCGCCCGCTCCAGGCGCTCGGGGCCGGCGACGTAGTGGGAGGCCGGGAAGACGTAGAGCTGCTGGTCGTCGCTGATGATCTCGCCGGTGACGGGGTGGAGGGTGGAGAGCGCCTCGATCTCGTCGCCGAACATCTCGATCCGGACGGCCAGCTCCTCGTAGACCGGGAAGATCTCGATGGTGTCGCCGCGGACCCGGAAGGTGCCCCGGGTGAAGGCCATGTCGTTGCGCGTGTACTGGATGTCCACGAAGCGGCGCAGCAGCTCGTCCCGGTCGAACTCGTCGCCGACGCGGAGCGGGACCATGCGGTCGACGTACTCCTGGGGCGTACCCAGGCCGTAGATGCAGGAGACCGACGCGACCACGACGACGTCGCGGCGGGTGAGGAGCGAGTTGGTCGCGGAGTGGCGCAGCCGCTCGACCTCCTCGTTGATCGAGGAGTCCTTCTCGATGTAGGTGTCCGACTGAGGGACGTACGCCTCGGGCTGGTAGTAGTCGTAGTACGAGACGAAGTACTCGACCGCGTTGTTCGGCAGCAGCTCGCGGAACTCGTTGGCCAGCTGGGCGGCCAGGGTCTTGTTCGGGGCCATCACGAGGGTCGGCCGCTGGAGCTTCTCGATCATCCACGCGGTGGTGGCGGACTTGCCGGTGCCGGTGGCGCCGAGCAGGACGACGTCCTTCTCGCCTGCCTGGACGCGCCGGGCGAGATCGGCGATCGCCGCCGGCTGGTCGCCGCTCGGCTGGTAGGGGCTGACGACCTCGAAGGGCGCCACCGTGCGTTCGATGTGGGAAACGGGCCGCATGCCATCAACCGTACGACCCCCCACTGACAATGGGCCCGGATCAGCGGTTCTGCGGGGTCCGGGAGCGCCGGTGGGCCAGCGGGCGGCGGTAGCGGAGGGCGGGGTGGCGGGCCGCCGGGTGGCGGGCCGGGCCGGGGCCGACGGGGTGCGCGGGGATGCCGGGCTTGTGGTCGACCGGGCGCCGGACGGGTTCGCCCACCACCATGAGCGGGTCGAACATCACGACCACGCCCGCGAGGAGGAGGAAGGCGAGCGGGCCGATCAGCATGGGCGCGAGGAGGGCGGCGGGCGAGTCGCCGGGGACGGGTCCGGCCGTGCCGTGCACATGGACGTCGAGCGCGGCCATACCCGTGTAGTGCATGCCGGCGACCGCGAGCCCCATGACCAGACTGGCGCCGACGCTCCACAGGAGGCCGCGGACCTGCCCCGCCGCCCACAGGGCCGCGGTGGCGGCGGCCATCGCTATGACGACGGACATCGCGACGGTGACGGTGTTGTACTCCAGGTCCCCGTCGAGGCGCATGCCGGCCATGCCCAGGTAGTGCATCGAGGCGATGCCCAGACCGGTGATCGTGCCGCCGGTGAACAGGGCCGCTCCGCCGGCGTCCCGGTAGCCGACGATGAAGATGCCGATGCCCACCATCACGATGGCGACGGCCAGGCTCGCGAACGTCATCGGCATGTCGTAGCGGATCGGTGTGCCCTCGACCCTGAACCCCATCATCGCGATGAAGTGCATGGTCCAGATGCCGGAGCCGATCGCCGCCGAGCCCAGCGCCAGCCATCCGGGCCGCCATGACCGGGCGACCAGCATGGACCTGGTGGTGCAGCGCAGGCCGAGGGCACCGCCGAGGCAGGCCATCAGGTAGGCCACCAGCGGTGTGACGAGTCCGTAACTGAATCCGTCGACCGTGCCTTGCATGCGCGGCTGTCCTTCCGCCCTGTTACGTCCTGGCTCCCCCGATGTACGTCCCCCTCCCAGGACCGCACGGGCGGTCCGGGTCCAGAGAAGTATGACCGCCACCGGAATGGTCGAACGATTCTCCGGCAAAGAATCACGGCCTTGCCCCAGTTGTGCCGCCCCCGTGAGCACAGTTGAGCAACTCCATTCAGCCTGTGGCCATTCCACACTCCTCCGCCGTTGACAGTCCGCTGTCACAGTGGTGCTGTTCGTGATCACTCGACGCGAGGAGTACGCATGCACGCGCGCGCTGTTGCCGTCACGACCACCGCGCTCCTGGGAGCTGCCCTGCTGGCGCCCGCCTCCTGGGCCCAGGGGTCCCACGGCGGGCCGGGACCGGTGGTCGTCGCCCATCGGGGCGCTTCCGCCTACGCGCCGGAGAACACCCTGGCCGCCGTCGACAAGGCGGCCGAGCTGGGCATCGACTGGGTGGAGAACGACGTCCAGCGCACGAAGGACGGCGAACTCGTCGTCCTCCACGACGACAGTCTGCGGCGCACCACCGACGCCGAGGAGGTCTTCCCCGACCGGGCGCCCTGGAAGGTGAAGGACTTCACGGCCGCCGAGATCGCGCGCCTGGACGCCGGAAGCTGGTTCGGCGCCGCCTACGCGGGCGCGCGCGTGCCGACGCTGGAGGAGTACGTCGACCGTGTCGAGCACCACCACCAGAAGCTGCTGCTGGAGATCAAGAATCCTGAGCTGTACCCCGGCATCGAGCGGGAGACCCTCAAGATCCTCGGCAACGAAGGCTGGCTGGACCGGCGGCACGTCGTCGGCCGGCTGGTCGTGCAGAGCTTCAGCGCGGACAGTGTGCGCACCGTCCATGAGCTGAAACCGGCCGTCAAGACCGGGTTCCTGGGCACGCCGCCCGTGTCCGACCTGCCCGCGTACGCCGAGTTCACCGACCAGATCAATCCCTCCTACGGCTCGCTCTCGCCGGTCTACGTGTCCACGGTCCAGGCGTTCGACGGGCCGCACGGCAGGCCGCTGGAGGTCTTCGCCTGGACGGTCGACGACGCGGACGCCGCCCGGCTGACGGCCGGGTACGGCGTCGACGGCATCATCACCAACCGGCCCGACGTGATCCGGGACGCGACGCGCGGGGGTGTGCCGGGAACCGAATGACCGCGCCCGTACCGGAGGAGGACCGCCGGTTCCGCGGGGCGTTGTCAGTGGCGGGCCGTACGGTGGTGCGCATGGACAGCCATGGGCAGTACGAGCCGCGGGTGGCGTGGACCGTCGTCGGCAGCGGCATCGGTCCGCTGCTGCTCGCCGCGACCAGCGAGGGCCTGGTCAACGTCGTGTTCCACGCCACCGGGCCGGTCCGCGGCCGGGCGCTGGACCGGCTCGCGGCGCGGCTGGGCGCCGAGCCGGTGGAGGCACCCGGCACCCCGCTGCTGACGGAGGCGGCGGAGCAGTTGGGGGCGTACTTCTCCGGTGACCGGCACACCTTCGACCTGCCCCTGGACTGGTCGCTGATATCCGGGTTCAACCGGGAGGTGCTGCGGGAGCTGGCGTCCGGGGTCCGCTACGGGACGGTCGTCGGTTACGGCGATCTCGCCGGCCGGGTGGGCCAGCCGGGCGCGGCCCAGGCCGTGGGCATGGCGATGGGCGCCAATCCACTGCCGATCGTCGTGCCCTGCCACCGGGTCGTGGAGAGCGACGGCGGCATCGGGGGGTTCGGGGGCGGCCTGGAGACCAAGAGGAAGCTGCTCGCGCTGGAGGGAGTGCTGCCCGAGCCGCTGTTCTGACGGCTCGGCTGCCGGACGCGGTCCGTGCGGGTCCGGTGACCCGGCAGGCGCCCTCGGGTCACGTGGCCCTCGGGTCAGGCGTAGTGCCGCGCCTCGAAGATGTTCCCGTCCGGGTCGGTGAAGTAGAAGCTGCGCCTGGCCATGCCCCGGGCCCCGTAGGAGTCGTACGAGAAGTCCGAGACCGGGGCGCCCTGGTCCTCCAGGCGGCCGCGCAGCGCGTCGAAGTCGCCTTCCGGCAGGGACAGGCAGACGTGGTTGACCGGATGGCCCGAGCTGTCGGCGGCATCGGGCAGCATCGTCATCCGCGGGCCCATGGTGAGCGGCATGAGATCGAAGATCGTCTCCTCGTTGAGGCGTACGGAGGGGAAGGGCACCGTTCCCGCCGCGAACTCAGTGACCCGCAAGGGCTCCATGCCCAGCGTCTTCTCGTAGAAGCCGACCGAGGTGAGCGGGTCGCGCACCCAGAGGACGACGTGGTCGAGGCGTGCCGTGTTGTCCGTCATGGTCACCAGCCTGGTGCCGGGCCCCGGGGGCCGCAAGGGTTTGGCCCGGCGCCGTGCCCGCCAGAGATGAGGGAGAGCCGACGGACAGGAGGCGTACCTGTGGTGCTGGTGGTGTCGGAAGAGGTGCGGGAGGCGGTCGACTCGCGCAGGCCCGTGGTGGCCCTGGAGTCCACGATCATCGCGCACGGACTGCCGCGTCCGCGCAATCTCCAGGTGGCGCGGGAGCTGGAGGAGGCGGTACGGCAGGAGGGAGCCGTTCCGGCCACGATCGCCGTGCTGGACGGACGGCCCCACGTCGGACTCGGGAAGGAGCAGCTGGAACGGATCGCGAACGAGGACGGTATCCGCAAACTCGGTCACCGCGACCTTCCGCTCGCGGTCGCGGCCGGGGCGAGCGGGGCGACCACGGTCTCGGCGACCGCGTCGCTGGCGGCGGGGGCGGGCATCCGGGTCTTCGCCACCGGTGGGCTGGGCGGGGTGCACCGGGAGTGGACGGTGACGCAGGACGAGTCGGCCGACCTGGGCCTGCTGGCACGCACCCGTGTCACCGTGGTCTGCGCGGGGGTGAAGTCGATCCTGGACGTGCCGGCGACGCTCCAGCGGCTGGAGACCCTGGGGGTCGCGGTGGCCGGGTACGGCACGGACCGGTTCCCCGGCTTCTACCTGTCCGATTCGGGCCATCCGGTGGACTGGACGCTGCGTACGCCGGAGGAGGTGGCGTCGGTGATGCGGGCGCAGGACGCGCTCGGGACGCCGGAGTCGGCGCTGATCGTCGCCCATCCGGTGCCCGAGGAGGAGCAGCTCGATCCTGAGGTGCACGCGCGGGTGCTCGCCGACGCGCTGCGCGCGTGCGCGGAGGAGGGCGTCGGCGGGCAGGCGGTCACCCCGTTCCTCCTCGACCACCTGGTGCGGCACACGGACGGGGCCTCGCTGCGCGCCAACCTGGCGGCGGTGCGCGGCAACGTGCGGCTGGCGGCACGGGTGGCGGCGGCCTGGGCCGGAGCGTGACGGCGAGGCCGGACGGCGCGCTGCTGGTGGTCGGGGACGTGGTCACGGACATCGTCGTCCGTCCCCGCGGGCCGCTGGCCGTCGGTACGGACACGGCCGCCTCGATCCGCTGGCTGCCCGGTGGCGCGGGCGCCAATGTGGCCTGCTGGGCCGCTCACCAGGGCTTGCAGGACGTACGGCTGTTCGGGCGGGTCGGTGCGGACGCGGCGGTCTGGCACGAGCGGGAGCTGGTGGCGGCCGGGGTACGGCCCCGTCTGGTGGTGGACGAGGAGGCGCCGACGGGGACGGTCGTCTGCCTGGTCGACGCGGGTGCCTCGGCCGAGCGGACGTTCCTGACGGACAGCGGGGCGTCGCTCCGGCTCGCGCCCGGCGACTGGTCGGACACGCTGCTCGACGGTGTCGGGCACCTGCATCTGTCGGGGTACCTGCTGTTCTCGGCGCCGGGCCGCGCGCTGGTGGCGGTCGCGCTGGAAGCGGCACGCGCGCGTGGGGTGCCGGTGAGTCTGGATCCCGCGTCGGCCGGTTTCCTCGCGGAACTGGGTGCCGACCGGTTCCTCTCCCTCGTCCAGGGGGTGGACGTACTCCTGCCGAGTCGTGACGAGGCATGTCTGCTGACGGGGCTGTCCCGGACGGACGGCTCGGTGGCCGACGCAAGGACCGACGCAAGGACCGACGCAGGGGCAGACGCTGCGGTCGGCGCGGCGGTCGAGTTGAGCCGTCGGGTGCCGCTCGTGGTCGCCAAGCTGGGAGCGGACGGTGCGGTGGTGGCGCGCGGCGGTGCCGTGTGCGCCCGGGTGCCCGCCGTAGCGGCGACGCCCCGGGACACGACGGGCGCGGGTGACGCCTTCACCGGGGCGTTCCTCGCGGCCCTGCTGTCGGGGGCGGGACCGGCGGAGGCGGCGGCGCGGGGGTGCCGGGCGGGGGCGGAGGCGGTTGCGCGGGTGGGCGGTCGGCCCGCCTGTGTCCGGCCCCCGGCCCTCGGCGGCTGACGCGCGGGCTCGCCGTGCGGCCCGGCCCCGCTACGGCGACAGCTCCCGGCTTCCCGCACGGCGGCCGCTCCCGCCCGCCAGGCTGACGACAGCGGTCTCACCTCCGCTGAGGGACAGGAACCGGAGCGGAGGCCGAGCGCCGTTCGTGCGGACCCTGCACGTCGGCGGTCCGGCGGCGCTCGGCCGCCGCGCCACCGGGCTACGCCTTGCGCCCCCACGCCGAGATCATGGGGGCCGTGGCCAGGTCCATGGACCCCGAGGCGACGTTCGCGAGATGACGGTCGATGTCCTGGTCCGTGGCGAGGCCGGCGGTGACGAGCTGGTCGCGGACCTGGCGGATCGTGGCGGACTCCAGGGCGGCGCAGGCGGGCGACGTCACCGGGAAGTGGGCGTCCGCCTCGACCCGGCGCAGACCGGCCTCCCGCAGCAGCCGCGGCAGTTGCCGGCCGTAGGACAGGTCGGCGCCACGACGGGCCAGCAACTTGCGGAAGGCGTGCCGCAGCTGGTTCGCCAGTTGCTGCTCGGGCCCGTACTCGTCGGGGCACAGCAGCGGCTGAAGCGCGGGGTCGGCGTCCTCCACCAGGAGGCGCCCGCCGGGGCGCAGGGACCTGACCATGGACCGCAACGCC
This sequence comes from Streptomyces sp. NPDC090994, assembly GCF_044768905.1. Classification (NCBI taxonomy): domain Bacteria; kingdom Bacillati; phylum Actinomycetota; class Actinomycetes; order Kitasatosporales; family Streptomycetaceae; genus Streptomyces; species Streptomyces sp. NPDC090994. Next base: position 385,738 of record NZ_JBIVWS010000003.1, on the reverse strand, counting down.
CGTTCCCGCTCCGGTACATGAACGAGTACGAGTCTGGCGTGCACCAGGTCGAACCCCTCGCCCGGCGGGTCCTGAGCGCCCACGTCGTGCATCCGCACCTCGACCGGCGGCCGGGCGGCCGGGGCGAGACGCGAGGTGTCGATGTCGGTCGCGACGATCCGTCCCGTGGGGCCCACCTTCTTGGCCAGCCACGAGACCACGGAGGTGCCGCCGGCTCCGACCTCCCAGCAGCGCCAGCCCGGTCCGATGCCCATGGCGGTGAGGAGCCGGAACGTCGTGGGATCGAAGAGGGTGGCGAAGGCATCGAAACGCTCCGCCGCCTCGGTCTGCCGGTTGTCGAGGAGATATCCGTCGGTTCGCGTCATGGGGCGATCATCCCAGTTGCCCGGCTTGTCGGAAGGGGCCGACGCTCCGAACGGAACCCGGCTGTCCGCATTCGAGTACGACCGGTTGTCCACAGTCGGGAACCAAGCGGAATCTCCCCTTTCCACAGGCCCGTCCGAGGTCCGCGCCGGCCTGGCAGACTGGCGCGGCAGGCGCGGGAAGCACGGCGCACGGGGTAGCACGCGAGGAGATCCGTATGTCCATGGCAGGGAATCTGCGGAAGGTCACGAGCCTCGGCAAGGGCGGACACCTCCGCCGCGTGGCGCGGCTCGCCCGCCGGCGTCCGCGCGTCGACCTCAGCCATCCCGCGCGCTCCCCGCTGGGCTCTTCGGTGGTCAACTGCGTGACGTACCGGGACGGGATTCGCGTGCCCGGGGCTGTCGGTCTGGTGGACGCGGTGGAGCGGGTACGCAAGCGTGGGGACGGTTTCGTCTGGCTCGGGCTGCACGAGCCCACGGACGAGGAGTTCGCGGACATCGCGGAACTGTTCGATCTGCATCCGCTGGCGGTCGAGGACGCCGTCGAGGCCCATCAGCGTCCGAAGCTGGAGCGGTACGGGGAGACGCTCTTCGCGGTCTTCAAAACGGTCTGTTACGTAGAACACGAGGAACTGACGGCCACCAGCGAGGTGGTGAACACCGGCGAGATCATGGTCTTCACCGGCCAGGACTTCGTGGTGACCGTGCGGCACGGACGGCACGGTTCACTGGGGCCGCTGCGCGAGGAGCTGGAGTCCGACCCCCGGCAGCTCGCCAAGGGCCCCTCGGCGGTGCTGCACGCGGTCGCGGACCATGTCGTCGACGACTTCCTCACCGCCATCGACGCGGTGCAGGCGGATGTCGACCATGTCGAGACGGCCGTGTTCGCGGAGGACGGCGCACGGCTCGACCCCGGGCGGATCTACCAGCTCAAACGCGAGCTCCTGGAGTTGAAGCGGGCGGTGGTACCACTGGGCCGGCCCCTGGAGGAGCTGGCCACCCGGCCGATCCGGGTGGTGGACCCGGAGATACAGGCCTACTTCCGTGACGTCTCGGACCACCTGCTGCGGGCCACGGAGCAGATAGCCGCCTTCGACGAACTGCTCAACTCCATCCTCCAGGCACACCTCGCACAGGTCACGGTCGCGCAGAACGCCGACATGCGGAAGATCACGGCCTGGGCGGCGATCGTCGCCGTGCCGACCATGGTCTGCGGCATGTACGGCATGAACTTCGACCACATGCCGGAACTGCGGTGGCGGTACGGCTACGGCCTGGTCCTGGGCGTGATCGCCGTCGCCTGTCTGACGCTGTACCGGGGATTCCGGCGGAACGACTGGCTGTGAACGACGCGCTCCGGACGCATCACCCGTTCCAGGCGGGGTGACGCGGGTCGTCGGCACGGACCAGGATGTCCGCGGCACCGGCGGGGCCGGTCTCGTGTTCGTAGCGTTCGAAGGCGGGCAGCGTCCACCGCTCGGCCTCGGCGGTACGACGACGCAGTGCGCCGGGGGTGAGGAGAAGGTGGACGCTCAGGTCGAGGGGGAACCAGTGGCGCAGCAGGAAGGGACCGTGCAGCAGCAGGATCCCGCCGGGCGGGAGGTGGACGTAGGGGCTGCGGGTGGCGCGGTCGGTGACCGGGTCCCAGAGGTCGGGCAGGACCCGCCCGTCGCCGCCCGGCTCGAGGGGGCCGAAGACCTCGCGCCACAGAGCGCGGGTGTCGTACCAGCCGTCGTAGTAGGAGTCGGCGTCCTGGCGGCCGTGTTCGAGGCGCAGCGAGGCGGGGCGCAGGAAGCCGTCCGTGCCGACGACCAGAGAGGGCCGCCCGAGAGGACGGAGCGCCTCGGCGACCCGCTCGGCGAGGTCACCGGGGCGGGCCGCGGGCGCGCCGTCGATGGCGACGCGGCACCAGGGACCGCCGTCGGCCGGTTTCGAGTCGAGCAGACGCTCGGCGAGCAGGCCGCCGAGCCGGTCCCAGGTGATCGCTTCCCATCCCACAGCACCCATGATGCGACAGGCCCGAGAGGCCGAAGGCACGGGCACACGGCACACCGGCTGGGCGGGGGGGACCTCCCGGGCAGGGCTCGGGTGGCGAAGACGAGGGAACACATCACGGGGGGGACGGATGACATTCATCGAAGAGCGGGGGCGGACATCATGATCGAGGGGCCGTACTTCGCGCTGACGGTGCTGGGAGTACTGGGGACAGGGCTGGTGGCCGGCGTCTTCTTCGGCTTCTCGGCCTTCGTCATGCGCGGACTGGCCGCGCTGCCGCCCGCGCGGGGCGTGGCGGCGATGCAGGCGATCAACGTGGCCGCGGTGACACCGCCGTTCATGGTCCTGTTCGTCGGGTCGGCGCTGCTGTGCGCGGTGCTCGCCGTGGTGACCTTCGTGCTCTGGCCGGAGGAGGGCACCGTGGAACTGCTCCTGGGCAGCGGGCTGCACCTGATCGGCTCGTTCGGGCTCACCATGGCCGCCAACGTGCCCCGCAACGACGCGCTGGCCCGGCTGGAGCCGGAGAGCACGGAGGCGACCGCGTACTGGCCCAGGTACGTACGCGAGTGGACGGCGTGGAACCACGTCCGTACGGCGGCGTCGGCCGGAGCGGCGGTGTCGTACATATCGGCCCTCACCTGAGCGACGCCCGACGCCCAGCACCCGATGCCGGCCCTGTGGACGCCAGCGATCAGGTGCCGCCGCGGCCGCCCTGCGGGGGTGGCCGGCCGGACGTATCGTGGCAGGGAGAGTGCGGCGCCCGCGCACGGCCTGACCCCGCGCACACAAGGGAGACGGCCATGGCCGACCCCAAGGGATTCATCACCACGCCCCGCCAGGAGTGGCCCCGCAGGCCGGTGGAGAAACGGGTGCGCGACTGGGACGAGGTGTATGTCCCCGGGGCCCTGCTGCCGATCATCAGCGAGCAGGCCGACCGCTGCATGGACTGCGGCATCCCCTTCTGCCACCAAGCCTGTCCACTGGGCAACCTGATCCCCGAGTGGAACGACCTGGTCTCCCGGGAGGACTGGCGGGCGGCGAGTGAGCGGCTGCACGCCACCAACAACTTCCCTGAGTTCACGGGCCGGTTGTGCCCGGCGCCGTGTGAGGCGGGGTGCGTGCTGGCGATCAATCAGCCGGCCGTCACCATCAAGAACGTCGAGTGCGCCATCGCCGACCGGGCATGGGAGGAGGGCCTCACGCCGCCGTGCCCGCCGGACCGGTTGTCGGGCCGGACGGTGGCGGTGATCGGGTCGGGGCCCACGGGTCTCGCGGCGGCACAGCAGCTGACCCGGGCGGGGCACACGGTCGCCGTGTACGAGAAGGACGACCGGATCGGGGGGCTGATGCGGTACGGCATCCCCGAGTTCAAGATGGAGAAGCGGCATCTGGAGCGGCGGATCGAGCAGATGCGGGCGGAAGGGACGAGGTTCCGTACGTCCACGGCGGTCGGGCGGGACGTCGCCGCGGAGGAGTTGCGGGCGAGGTACGACGCCGTGGTGGTCGCCACGGGGGCGACGGCGTGGCGGGAACTGGAGGTGCCGGGAAGGGAGTTGGCCGGAGTGCATCAGGCGATGGAGTATCTGCCGCTGGCCAACCGGGTGTGCGAGGGGGATCTCGGGGCCTCTCCGCTGTCCGCCGCCGGGAAGCACGTCGTCATCGTCGGCGGGGGTGACACGGGGGCGGACTGTCTGGGCACGGCGGTACGGGACGGCGCCGCGTCCGTGACCCAGCTGGACATCTACGCGCAGCCGGGTACGGAACGCGACGAGGAGGCAGAGCCGTGGCCGACGTACCCGCGGCTGTACCGGCTGTCGGCGGCGCACGAGGAGGCGCGGGACCTGCGTTCCGCGCCGGTGGCGGACTCGGACGCACGGCTGTTCGCGGCGTCCACGCTGCGTCTCACCGGGGACGCGGACGGGCATGTGCGGGAGCTGCACCTGACCGGAGTGGACGCCGGGCGCCGCCCGCTGCCCGGCGCCGAGCGGACGCTCCCGGCCGATCTGGTGCTGCTCGCCCTCGGTTTCTCCGGGCCGGACCGTGCGGACGGGCTGGTCGGCCAGTTGGGGCTGAAGTTGGACCCGCGCGGCACGCTCGCGCGGGGCGCGGGGTTCGAGACGAACGTCCCCGGGGTGTTCGCCGCGGGGGACGCCGCCCGCGGGCAGTCGCTCATCGTGTGGGCGATCGCGGAGGGGCGGGCGGTGGCGGCGGCCGTCGACCGCCACCTGACCGGCCGGCCCTCGCCCCTGCCGGCACCGATCGGTCCGTACGACCGACCGATGACGGCCTGAGCGACAGTCGTCGCGCCCGGCTCCGCGACCGACCGACGACCCGACGGGCCGGAACAGGCAGCAACCCGCCCCTCGCCGGACGGGGAGCAACCCCGGCCCCGGACGGGAACAGCCCGGCCCCGGGACGGGAGCAGCTCGGCCCCGGGACGGGAGCAGCTCGGCTTCGGGACGGGAACAGCCCGGCCCCGGGACGGGGACAGCCCGGCCCCGGGACGGGGACAGCCCGGCCCCGGGACGGGGACAGCCCGGCCTCGGGACGGGAACACCCCGGCTCGGGACGGGAGCAGCCCGTCTCGGGACGGGAGCAGCCCGCCTCGGGACGGGGAGCAGCCCGCGCCCTGGGTCAAGGCTTGCGTGCCACTGCCCCGTACCCGGGAATCACGCCGTCCTCCTGGCCGGGCACCGGCTCGCCCAGTTCGGGGTGCCACAGGTGGGGCACCTGGACGCCCGGTTCGACGAGGTCGAGGCCGTCGAAGAGACGCGTGAACTCCTCGCGGGAGCGCAGGGCCAGGGTGACCCCCGCGGCCTTGAGCTTCTCGGTGGCCGCCCGCGACTCCTCGGGGGTGAAGTCGGAGGTCGCGTGGGTCACCACGAGGTAGCTGCCGGAGGGCAGTGCGGCCAGCAGGCGGCGGACCAGGTCGTGGGCGCCGTCCTCGTCGGAGACGAAGTGCAGCAGCGCGATGAGCGACAGCGCGACGGGACGGTCGAGGTCCAGTACCTTGCGGGCGCCGTCCAGGATGGCGTCCGGGTCGCGGACGTCGGCCTGGAGGTACTCGGTCGCCCCTTCGGGGGTGCCACGCAGCAGAGCCGCCGCGTGGGCCAGCACGATGGGGTCGTTGTCGCAGTAGACGACGCGGGCGTCGGGTGTGGTCTCCTGGGCGACTTGGTGGAGGTTGGGCTCGGTCGGTATGCCGGTGCCGATGTCCAGGAACTGCCGTACGCCCTGGCGCGACAGCCAGCGGGTGGCCCGGTGCATGAACGCGCGGTTGACGCGCGCCATCACCGGGACCCGCGGGTCGAGGGTGAGCATCTGACGGCCCATCTCCTCGTCGACGGGGTAGTTGTCCTTGCCGCCGAGGTACCAGTCGTACATGCGTGCGGGGTGAGGTCTGCTCGTGTCGATCTCGACGGGCTGCTGTCCGGTCATGACGGACTCCAGAGGGCTGAGCCGGGTGGGCGGTGAGCGATCAAGGTCAGTGACCAAAGTCAGTGACGAAAGTCAGTGGTCGAAGTCAGTGGTCGAAGTCAGCGATCAAGATCGGTAATCAAGATCAGTGATCAAGTGGAGCGAGAGGCTTAGAGGCAAGTGGTGCACAAAGGTTCGAGAGATCAGGTTCAGGAGAGCAGGTTCAGGAGAGCAGGAAGTCCGCCTCTCCGGCCTTCGCTCCCTCGATGAAGGCCGTCATCTCGTCGGACGTGTAGATCAGCGCGGGCCCGTCGGGGTCGGTGGACTGGCGGACGGCGATCCGCCCGTCGGCGAGCTTCATCGCCTCCAGGCAGTTGCCGCCGTTGCCGCCGCTCCACGGCTTGTGCCAGCCTTCGCTGCCCAGCTCGCGCGCGGGCATGCCGTTGTAGATGCGCTGGCCGCGTATCCGTGGCCTGGGCTGGGACGTGATGCGATCCATTACAGCTCCTTGCGGAGATCCCGGAGGATCTCTTTTGTGCGATGTGCCGTAGCGGCCTGCGCCGCCATGCGGTCCATGACCTCGAGGTGGGCCGCCACCTCGGCACGCGCGTCGAGGTAGACGGCGCCGGTCAGGTACTCGCTGTACACCATGTCCGGGAGTTCCGGCACGGCGAATCTGAAGAGCACGAAGGGCCCGTACGTGCCGGGGTGCGGCCCGTTGGCGAACGGGGCGACCTGAAGGGTCACGTTGGGCAGCTCCGCGGCGTCGAGCAGTCTGTCGACCTGGTCCCGCATCACCTCCGGGCCGCCGACCGGGCGACGCAGCACGGTCTCGTCCATGACGACCCACAGGCGGGGCGCGTCCTTGCGGGTCAGCAGTTCCTGGCGTCGCATCCGCAGATCGACATGGCGTTCGATGTCGTCGGGGCGGGTCTGGCCGATGGCGCCCGACTGCAGCACCCCGCGCGCGTAGGCCTCGGTCTGGAGCAGTCCGGGAACGAAGTGCGGCTCGTAGGACCGGATGAGGGCTGCGGCGCCCTCCAGGCTGACGTACATCGAGAACCAGCCGGGCAGGATGTCGTGGAAGCGCTGCCACCACCCCGGTTTGTTGGCGTCCTCGGCCAGCAGGACGAAGGCGTCGGCCTCCTCCTCGGAGACGCCGTACGCCTTCAGGAGCAGCTGGAGGTACGGGATCTTCAGCGCGACCTCGGCCATCTCCATACGGCGGACCGTGGCGGGGGCGACCCGGAGGATGCGGGCGGCTTCCTCGCGCTTCATCCCGGCGCTTTCCCGCAGGTCCAGCAGGCGACGGCCGAGGACGACCTGACCGACGGTCGGCGCGGACCGCGGTTCGCTCACCGTTCCACCTCCACGAAGAGTCCCTTTGTCACGTGTCGAGCCGTACGAGCCGGACCAGCTGTACGAGCCGGACCAGCTGTACTAGCCGGACCAGCTGCACAAGCCGCACGATCCGTATCGAGCAGTACTGACGTCCGCCGAGCGCGCCGAGGCCGGCCGCGAGCGCGCGCGGACAGCCCGGCGGCGCCCTCCCCGGACCCGTTCCCGGAGTCCGGTCAGACCTCGGGCCGGATCTGAAGTGGCGCCGCTCGACGTGCTGTTGCGAGCAGTGTGCCACGCCCGTCCAGAACGTCACACAGCACTCTGCAATTTTCAGAGTGACTCTTGCCAAGTGTTCCCGGCGGGGCGATAGTGGCAAGCGTGATTCCGTCCGCGCCTTTAGGAACAGAGGCCGCCTCGGGCCCCCACGGCCCGGGCGCCGCCACGGGAGCCGCCCCCTGCGGGCCAGCTGCCGAGCGCCGGTTCCGCTTCGAGCTGGCCGCCCATCCGGGTTCCCCGGCCCAGGCCAGACGCCTGACGCGCGCCCGGCTGACCGGCTGGTCGGTGTGTGAGGACACCTGCGACACAGCGGCTCTGGTCGTCTCGGAGCTGGTCACCAACGCCATCGTGCACACGGCGAGCAGCCGCATAGTGTGCGAGCTGTCCGACCGCGCCGACCTGGTCCGCATAGCCGTACGGGACGAGGGGTGCGCGCCGGGTCAGCCGCAGCCGTCCTCCCGGCGGCAGCCCGAGGACGAGCACGGCAGAGGACTGCTCCTGGTCGATGCCCTGTGCCACGCCTGGGGTGCACAGGAGCACGGTCCAGGGCTGCTGGTCTGGGCAGAACTGCCGCACACGGCCGACGCTCCGCCGGAACCGTCCGTAACCAGCGCTCCCTCGGAAGCTCCTGAACCGTCCGGTACACCCGGACACCCCGTCGCGCCCGAGCCGCGCGGCGACCTCGGATGGGGTACCCGCCCCAAGCCCGGCCCGCCCACCCCGCCCGGCGCGGGTTCCGGAGACGACGAGGGCGGTGGTGACACCGCCGACCGGACCCACGACGCACGGCAGCACGGAACGGACCGACACGAACCGGACCGGCATGAACCGGACCGACACGAAGCGGACCGGCACGGAACGGCACGGCACGGAACGGCACGGCACGGAACGGCACGGCACGGAACGGGGGGAGAACGGCTGTGAGGGCTGCATCGGGTGCTCGGGTACGCGGCCTGGACACATTGGTCCGACTCCAGCGCCGACTGACCACGCAACGGACACCGCACCGCCTCCCCGTGCCAGACGGCATGAGCGCCCCGCTGGGCTGTGACGCGGTGGCACTCCCTCCGGTACTGGGCCAGCGGGTACTGCCCCGGCTGCCCCGTGTGGGGTGCGTCTACGCCGACGAGACGCACTGGTGGTGGATCGTCCCCTCCGACTCCGACTACGCCATGGAGTGGCCGGCGCCCGCGCAGTACGCCGCCGGCGCGGTCCTGCACGGCCTGCTCGACGTCCCCGGCCTGCTCTACCGCCCGGACGGCGAGGTCCCGTACACCCCGCCCATCCCCCTCTACCTCGCGGTCTGCCGGCTGACGGGCACCACGCCGTCCTGGTCGCGCCCGGTCACCGCCTGACCGGGCCCCTGGCTGAGCACCGGACCCCCTCGGCGCACGCGGGAACCGTCGTGCGCCCGCGCGCTCCGGTGTCCCCCGGTCACGCCCTGTCCCCGCGTGGGCCGCCCCGCCATAGTGGCGTCCGTCCACGATCGGGGGAGGCCGACGGTGCGGAAGAAGCGTGGGGCGGAACCGGCCGGGGTGTCGGAGTCGGAGCGGCTGCTCTTCGGCGGTCCCCTGCGCTACGACACGGGCTGGAGCCAGCACTCCGACGCGTTCCTGGAGCTGGGCTTCCGGTCCATGGTGACCCGCCTGCCGTCCCTGCTGGCCGCCAGTTTCCGGCTCGCCCGGCAGGCCGATCCGGTGGCCGCGCGGACCGTTCTGGCGGCCGAGGCCGGACGGGGCGTGGCGCAGGCGGTGAGCCTGCTGGCGGTCAACAGCGTGCTGAGCCGGCTGATGGCGGCGGGACCGGTCGAGGAGCGGTTGCGCGAAGCCCTGCCCGCGCTGTTCACGGTCGCCGCGATGATGCTGGTCGCGGCGCTGCTGCGGGCGGCCACCACGTACGCCACCGGGCGGCTGGAGCCCAAGGTGGAGCGGGTGGCGACGGAGCAGTACCTGGAGCGGGCGACCGAGGTCGAACTGGCGGCCATCGAGGACCACGCCTTCCACAAACTGCTGGACACCGCCCAGTACGGCGCCGTCTCGGCCCGCCGCATGATCGCGTACAGCGCACGCGTGATCAACGCGCTGATCTCGCTGGTGGCGGCGGCCGGTGTGCTGACCGTGCTGCACCCGGCGCTGTTGCCGCTGCTGGTGACCATGACCCTGCCGAGCGCCTGGAGCGCGCTGACGGTCGCCCGGCGCCGGTACGAGTCCTTCCAGGCCTGGGTGCAGCACGTGCGCGCCGGCCGGCTGATCGCCGGGCTGCTCATCGAACCCGAGGCGGCGCCCGAGATCCGGGTGCACGGGGTGGGCGCGTTCCTGCTGCGGCACTACCGGGCGATGTCGGAGACGGCGGAGGCGGAGCAGGCCCGGCTGGCGGGGCTGGCGGCCCGTACCGGTCTGATCGCGGCGGCCTGGACGGGGCTGGCGACGGCGGCGACGTACGCGACGCTCGGCGGGCTGCTGCTGGGCGGCGCGATGGCCCTGTCGGTGGCGGGCACCGCGGTGATCGCGATCCGCACCGGCTCGCAGAGCCTGGAGACCCTGGTGGTGGAGGTGAACGCGCTGCACGAGGAGGCGCTGTTCGTCGGCGACCTGGAGCGGCTGCACGTGGAAGCGGCCAAGCGGGCGATCCCGGAGGGCGGCACGGCGCTGCCCGCCGACCCGCGCGAGATCCGCTTCGAGAACGTCACGTTCCGCTACCCGGGCGACTCCGCGCGCCCCGCCCTGGACGATGTGTCGCTCACCCTCCCGCTGGGCCGGATCATCGCGCTCGTCGGCGAGAACGGCTCGGGCAAGACCACGCTGGTCAAACTGCTCGCCGGGCTCTACACCCCGGAGCGGGGACGCGTCCTGTGGGACGGGGTGGACGCCGCCGCCGCGGACCGGCGGGAGCTGGCGGAACGGATCGCGATGGTGGCGCAGGACTTCAAACGGTGGCCGTTCACCGCCCGGGTGAACGTCGCCGTGGGCCGCTCCACCGTGCCGCCGGACGAGCGGCGGGTGGCCGACGCGGTCGCCGAGGCCGGCGCCGGGGACGTGGTCGCGGACCTGCCGCGCGGCCTGGACACCCTGCTCGCCCGGCACTTCACCGGCGGCCACGAGCTGTCCGGCGGGCAGTGGCAACGGCTCGGGATCGCGCGGGCGGCGTACCGGAAGGGCCGCATCCTCGTGGTGGACGAGCCGACGGCGGCGCTCGACGCGCGGGCCGAGCTGGAGGTGTTCGAGAAGATCCGGGCGCTGGCCGGCAGCGGACAGACGGTCGTGCTGATCACGCACCGGCTGGCGTCCGCGCGCCACGCGGATCTGGTGCACGTCCTGGACCAGGGCCGGCTCGTGGAATCCGGGACGCCCGACGAACTGCTCGCCACCGGCGGGGTCTACGCCGAGCTGTACTCGCTCCAGGCCGAGCAGTTCACGCAGACGCCGGTGCCGACCCGGAAGCAGTCCCTGAACAAGACCGCCAAGAAGTCCCCGCCGAAAACCCCGCCGAAAACCCCGCCGAAGGCCCCGGTGCCCGCGCCCAAGTCGGCCTGATCAGCCGCGCGGACGGCGCACCGCACGGCTCAGGCCGCGGCGCCCCCGGTTGCCTCGCCGCCCCGCACGATCACCAGGAACATGTCGGTCGCGAGGTCCATGACGACCTCGGCGGGCAGTCCCTCCTGGCGCCGCGCGTCGGCGAACTCCTCGGCCGGCCAGGACCCCCGCGGTCCGCCGGCCGGAAAGCGTTCGAGCACTGTTCGCCCGTTCACCCTGCACCTCCATCTGGCGTTGCACTCGTAGAGTTAAACGCCAACGATGGGGTGAACACCTCGTCGAGTGACGGTATCGAGACGTAGCTGACACGCGTTCACCGCAAAGAGTGAGCATCATTGCGGCTTTTCGGGCCCCTCACTCACCGCGCGTGTCAGTCTTCGTACTCATCGTGGTACCGCAGGCGCTCACTGCCCATGGGCGCCCCCAGGGCCGACGCGCGCCCCGCGGGTTCCTCCCACTCCTCCTGGCGCCCCAGTGCGGTCAGGTCCAGCAGGCTGGTGGTCGAGCCGAGGCAGTCGAGGCCGCGTTCGTACGTCGAGTAGGTGTGGAAGACGCGGTCGCGGTCCCGCAGGAAGCAGCTGAGGCCAGGACGCTCGGTCAGCTCGCCCTCGTGGTCGAGGGTGACCTCGAAGTCCTCGTTGAAGTCGGTGATGTACGACGAGTACCAGGGCAGCGTCCAGCCCATCCGCGCCTTGAAGGGGAGGATCCTCGGGTACGGCGCCCGGGAGACCGCCGCGAACGAGGTGCCGCGGGCCCGCAGGTGCGCCAGGTGGCCGATCTGGTCCAGGAACGCCGAGCAGCTGCGGCAGCCCGCGTCCCACTCGGGGGCGAACATGAAGTGGTAGACGATGAGCTGCTGCCGCCCCTCGAACAGGTCGAGCAGCGTGGCCTTCCCGTCGCCGCCCTCGAACACGTACTCCTTGTCGATCTCCACCATGGGCAGCCCGCGCCGCTCGGCGTTGAGCGCGTCACGCGCGCGGGTGGCCGCTTTCTCCTTGGCCAGCAACGCCTCGCGCGCCGCGCGCCATTCGTGGCGGGAGACGATCTCGGGAAGCGACATGGGCTCCTCCTGTGCAACGGTCCGTCAGGGGGTGGACCGGTGGCGGCGGCGGAACTCATCGCGGCGCGCGAAAAAACTTTCCGCGTTCTCGGCGGCGTCAGGTGTCGTACGTCTGGACGCGCCGGCCGTGGCCCCGTTCGACCAGCTCGGGCAGCCTCCGCTCCAGTTCCCGCACCACGGCCGGAACGTCGAGCGTGAGCAGTTCGCGGTCCCGCATCAGCACCCGTCCGTCGACGATGGTCGTGCGCACGTCACTGGAGCGGGCGCTGTGCACGAGGGTGGCGGCCAGGTCGTGCACCGGCTGGGTGTGTGGTCCGGTGAGGTCGACGAGGACGAGGTCTGCCCGCCGGCCCGGCGCGATCCGCCCGGCCGTCTCCCCCAGGCCGACCGCGCGGGCGCTCTGGTCGGTGGCGTGGTGCAGGGCCTGGCGCGCGGTCAGCCAGCGCGGGTCGCCCTCGGTCTGCTTCTGGATCAGGGCGGTGAGCGCCATCGACTCCCACACGTCGAGGGAGTTGTTGGAGGCGGCGCCGTCCGTGGCGAGTCCCACGTCGACGCCGATGGCGCGCAGGGCGCGGACCGGCGTGGTGGTGGGCCAGGCGAATTTGAGGTAGCCGCGGGGCGCGGTCGCCACCGCCGTACGGCCGCCCGCGCGCGCCAGGACCGGCAGGTCGCGTCCGAGGATGCCGGTGCCGTGCGCGATCAGCACGTCGGTGTCGAGGACACCGGTGCGTTCCAGGATCTCGATGGGGGTGGCGCCGTGCCGGGTGAGGCTGGTCTCGGTCTGGTCGCGGTTCTCGGCGGCGTGCAGATGGACGGGCAGGCCGTGTGCGCGGGCCAGCTCGGCGGTGGCGGCGAGGTCGGTGTCGGTGACGGTGTAGGGGGCGTGCGGGGCGAGGGCGGTGGTGATCCGGCCGTCCGCACCACCCCGGCGCCGCAGCGCGAAGTCGAGGGAGCGGTCCCGTCCCTCGGGGCCCTGCGAGGAGAAGTACGCCTGGCCCAGCAGCGCGCGCATCCCGGACTCGGCGACGACGTCGGCGACCGCGTCCATGGCGAAGTAGTGGTCCGCGAAGCAGGTCACGCCGGCCCGGATCAGCTCGGCGCAGGCGAGCCGGGCGCCCAGTTCGACGTCGCGTGCGGTCAGGTTGGACTCCACCGGCCAGACGACGCCGTTGAACCACTCCTCGGTGGACAGGTCCTCGGCCAGGCCGCGCAGGACGGCCATGGGCGCATGGGTGTGGCAGTTGATCAGCCCGGGGAGGGCTACCTGGCCGCGCGCGTCGATGCGTTCCACGGCGGGCAGGACGGCCACCGCCTCGGCGGTGGTCACGGAGTCGACGGCACCGTCCCGCACGACGATGCCGGCGTCCGGCCTGAACGCGAGGTGCTCGGGGCCGTCCCCCTCGTGGACGAGGACGGTGCATCCGGTGATGACGAGATCGGCGGGCTGCCCCGACTGCGTGGGCGGCGCGGGCGGCACGGGCGGCACGGGTTGTGGCTGCGCGTGATGCGTCATAGGGCCAACGTACGGGGGGACGAGGCCGGTGTACCGCACGCTCAAGCCGAGGTACCGCGCACGCCGAATCCGACGTACGGGCGCACACCGAACCCGACGTACGGCGCACGCTGAAGTCGACATGCGGTGGAATGCGTCCGGCGCACGGCGCTCCCGCGGTAGTGCGGGTGCCTCAGCCGGTGAGCGGCAGCTCGGGCAGGCGCACGCCGGCCCGGTCGCGCCGTTCGGCCAGTTCGTCGCGCAGCTCGGCCAGCCGCGCGAGGTGGCGCGGGGTGAGCCGGCCCGTGTCGTCGAGGTGGACGGCGCAGGCGGTGGTGGTGTCGGCGAGCCGTTCCAGGGTGGCCGCGATCTCGTCGGCGCCCCGGGAGTGGCGGGCGAGCGCGGGCAGCTCCGCGGCGGCCAGCGCGATCGCCGCGCGGGCCTCGGCGAGCGTGCGGTACGCCTCCCGGCGCAGCGTCCAGCGCCGGGCCCGGTCGTCGGACCCGCTCAGCACATGGGCGAGGTAGGCGTGCGCGGCGTCACCGGCCGCCGTGAGCCGGGCGCGGACCCCGCCGCCGCGCTGCCCCGGCATCGGCAGGTGCCCGACGACCAGCACGATCGCGCAGGCCAGCAGGGTCTCGCCGATGCGCCCGGCGGACGCCTGCGGCTCGCCGCCGACCATGACCAGGGCCAGCACGAGGACGGTGACGACGGCGGTCTGCGCGGCGAAGTGCCGGGTCGCCACGGGGATCAGGGCCCCGGCGAGGGCGACGAGCGCGACGAGCCCGCCGGGCCGGGGCAGGACGGCGGCCGCCGCGGCGAAGACCAGCGCGCCGAGGACCGTGCCGGCGGCCCGGCACAGCACCCGGGAGACCAGCGGTCCGAGGTCGGGCTTGACCAGGAAGACGGCGGTGGCGGGCAGCCAGTACCAGTGCCGGTGGAGCCCGTACCACTGGGCGTGGTGCAGCGCCTGGGCGACCGCCACGCCGGCCCCGAAGCAGAGCCCGACCCGCAGCCCGTACTCCCGTCCGCCGGCGCCGAGCACCGTGCGCAGGACGGAACCGGGTGACCGCCGCCTGCGGGTGTGCAGGTCGTCGCCGCGTCCCCGGTCGAAGGCGACGGCGGCGTGCAGCAGGGCGTCGTCGAGGGCGCGCAGGCCGGGCGCGGAGCGCGTGGGGGCGGGCAGCGGGCCGGTGTGCGCTCCGGCGCGTACGGCCGCCGCGAGCCGCCGGGGTCCCTCACTGGCCCGGCGGGGCACGGTCTCCCCCGCCCAGGCCAGCGCGGTGGCGGCCTCGGCGAGCGGCAGTGCGGCGGCGTACTGCGCGTGCAGCCGGCGCTCGGCCGAGGAGGAGGCGTAGCGGCGCAGCCGGGGCCCGGCGAACGCGTCCTGCGCCTGGTCCAGGGCGGCGGTGAGCGCGGCCCGGCGGGCGACGGCGTGCTGGGTACCGGCCGCGTCGAGCAGCGCCGCGACGGCGTCGTAGACTCCGGCGACGGCCGCGCGCTCCCCGTCGAAGCGGAAGTCCAGACGGAAGTCGCGGGGTGTCGCACCGGTGAGCGACCCGGGCGTGGGCAGGGCCAGCCGCAGCGCGAGCAGCCAGCCGGCCCCGGCGAGGAACGCCAGGACGCGCTGCCACCCGGGATCGGGCAGCGGCATCCCGGCCCCGATCGCGGACGTGACCAGCAACTGTGTCGCCGCCCCGGACGCCACCGGCCCGACGGCACTGAAGCCCCCGGCGACCAGTCCGAGCACGGTCAGTACGAGGGTCAGCGCGACGGCGCCGAGATGGTCCCCGGCGTACGTGCCGGCGCACATCCCGGCCGCCCCCGCGAGCGCCGGTACGCCGATCCGCCGGACGGAGCCCCGTCGGCTGCCCGGCCGGTCGTTGATCCCGGCCAGCATGGCGGCGACGGCGGCGGCCACCCCGAGGGAGGCCCGGCCCGCCGCCAGCGCGGCCAGCAGCAGCGGCCCGGCGGCGAGCGCCCCGCGCACGACCGCGCTCCAGGGCACGGGTCCGCGCTGCGCGCGCAGGGCGTGCGCCAGCCAGGGCGGAAGCGCGAGGGCGGGGGTGCGGCGGGTCACGGCACGGCCTCCAGTCGTCTCGTCGAGGGCGGGTGAGCCTTCGGGCGACGGTGGCCGGGCTGAACCGATTGCGCTCACCAGCGTAGAGCGCCCGAGTACGGAGAAGCGAACGGTGGCGTTTCGGTGAGGTGACACGAGCGTCGCCTCACCTGTCACATCACGCGCGTCACCTCACCCACTCACCTCACAGCGGGCCGAAGTACTCCGCCACGAACGCCCCCGCTCTGTCGAGCATCGGCGCCGTGTCCGGCCCCACGGCGATGCCGGTGATGAAGAGGGCCACCCCGGCGATCACGTGGACGACGCAGCCCGCGAGGGCGCCGTCGGACGACCAGTCGAGCTTGATCACCAGCCCCATGTAGACCAGTGCCGCCACCACCGAGGCGGCGATCACCACGCCCAGGTCGAACACGAGCGCCCACGCGACCGCCGGGCCCGGGTCCGCCGCGTACAGGGTGCGGATCGCGGAGCCGACGATCGGCAGCGGCAGCGCGACGGCGAAGAAGGTGCCGAGTACCATGAATCGGCCGGACGTGCTCAGCGGCGGCAGGCGGGGTTTCGCGGGCGACGGGCTGGATGCGGAGCCGGAGCTTCCGTCGACCGTGACCGTGACCGTGACCGTGTGAGCCTTCTCCGCAGCCTTGCGACCAGAGGGCTTGCCCTCCGGTACCTCTCCCTCAGCCTTCTGCCGCCTCCGGGACGTCTCGTGCGCCTCGGAATCCTTGGGGGTGCGCGTCGGAGCCGACGAGGCGGAGGACCGCTCCGGCCGGTTCGTGCGCACCGTCTCCCCCACCACCACGGTCGGCCCGGTCTCCGGTATCCGGGCCTCCTCGGTGACGAGTCGCAACTCCGCGCGCAACGCACCCAGTTCCCGCTCGGCACGTTCGATGAGTTCGGTGAACCGCTCCTCCTCCCGGCGGTCTCCCGGGAGACGGCCGGGATCGTCCGCGGAGCCGGACGCCTGTTCCCGTCGCGACGCCCTGCGGTGACTCGCCAGTTCCCGCTGGGTCTCGATCAACAGGGCCTCGACTGTGGCCCGCTTGTCCTCGGCTTCCCGCATCAGCCGCTGGGCCCCGATGACGCGCAGCTCCGCGTCCCTCAGCCGCTCGGCGAACTCCGCTTGTGCCGCGGCCCGCCCCTCGGCCCTCGCCCGCTCGACCTGTCGTTCGAGTGCCGCGCACCGCGCGACCAGTTCTCCCACCGCACCGGCCATCGCCTGGAGGACGTCGTCGGCCCGACGGCTGACCTCGACCTGAGTGACGTACATGTTGGCGCCGGCCTGATACACCTGCCCGTTCTCCGAGGCACGGCCCCACGCGTCCACGCGTCCTGGATCACCCTCCCGCGGGTTTTCCGGTTCCCTCATCGCTCGGCGATGTGCTGGTCCCGGGCAGCCTGGTAGACACGGCCGTTCCCCTGAGCGTGCGCCTCCAGACGTATGCCTCCGTGGACCACCTGCCCGTCCCCCTGCCGGCCCCGGCGAGTCAGCAGTTCTCGCAGGTCGTGGGCGGCCTGGGGGTGGGTGTCCAGCAGAGCGGCGAACCGTTCGCTCCATCGGCGTTCGAGATCGCCGTCGTCCTCTGCGGCGTTCACCGCCGTACGGCGTGACGCGTCGAGTTCGCGTTCGATCTCTTCCGCCTCCTGTGGCCGGAAGCGACGCCAGACGGTCACCACCCCGTCTCGCGTCTGCTGCCACCCCTCCCCGACGAGCAACGCCACCAGAGACGTGCCCGCGGTGCCGGCCAGCGTGAGCAGATACGGATCCATTGAAGCCCCCGAGTGTCCAGCGTGTCCGGGGCGTCCGTGCGCGGCCCGGCGACAACAACACAGCGTGACCGTCACCATAGCTCAACTGGTATGAATAAAAGCAGAGTTGGTTTTAGACCCCTACCGACATCACACTGTCCCTCACTCACCGTATTCACGGGTGGGCGGCAGACCGGGCCCTCCAGTCACTGTCGCCACATGACCATCGCGCAGTGCCGATTCAGGGGCGCGCAGCGGTGTCCACGGCGCTTCGCAGCAGCGTCCGCGCCTCCCCGACCGTCCCGGCCAGGGCCTCCGGTCCGGAGCCCGGCCCCGCCATCAGCGCGTCGACCCCGCCCAGCCCGGCCCGCTCCAGCATCCCCTTCTCGTTGGTGACCCACTCGCCCCACGCCGCCAGCACCGCGTGTGCCGTCTGGGTCGCCGCGAGGGCGATCGCGCCCACGACCTGGGTGACGGCGCCCTTGGGGGCGTGTCCGGCCTCGGCGTAGGCGAGGGTGGCCTCGGCCACGCCCCACCAGCGCTCGGGGGCGGTCCGGCGCAGCGGCTCCGGGTAGGCGGGCCGGGGCAGGTCGCCGCGGAGGGTCCGGTTGACCGCGAGTTCGGCGACGATCAGGTACGTCGGGATGCCGGCCAGGTGGAACATGAGCGGCTCGACGCGGTACCGGCCGGCCCGCGCCTCGCCCAGTTCGTGCTCGACCACGTCCAGGTCGCGGTAGTGGACGTCGACCCGGCGTCCGTCGATCGTCAGCCACGCGCCGCCGTTGAAGACGCCGCCGCCCCAGGCGCCGATCTCGCCGACCTCGCCCTGCCAGCCGACCGCGCGGAGGTCGGCCGGGTCGAAGGCACCTCGGTAGTAGACGGCCAGGTCCCAGTCGCTGTCGGGGCGGTGGGTGCCCTGGGCGCGGGAGCCGCCGAGGGCGACCGCGCGGACGGCGGGCAGCGCGGCGAGGCGGTCGGCGGTGGCGTCCAGGAAGTCCTGGTCGGGGTCGGTGGCGGGGGCGGGAGCGGGGCGGGGCGGCATGGGCGGGTCCTTCGGGTCGGGGCGGGTGCGCCGCGTCGACAGCGTAGGGGGGCCGCTCATGCCGTACGACAGGTTTTCGCCGTCCCCCGCCCGTCCCCCGCCCGTCGCCCTGCCGTCCCCCGCCGTCCCTCGCTGTCTTCCGCCGTCCCCCGCTGTCTTTCGCCCGTCTTCCGCCCGTCCCCCGTCAGGCCTGCGCGGTGGGCCGGACGACGACCTCGCTGATGTCGATGCCGTCGGGCTGCTCGATCGCGAAGCCGATGGCGGCGGCGACGGCGGAGGGCGGGGCGCCGATCTCGTCGCGCATCCGCGTCATGACCGCCGCCGTCCCGGGGCTCGCGCCCTTGCCGACCCCCTCGGTGTCGGTGAGTCCGGGCGAGACGAGGGTGACGCGCAGGTGGGGACCGGATTCCTGGCGCAGCCCTTCGGTCAGTACCTTGACCGCCGTCTTGGTGGCCGCGTAGACGCCCTGCGGGGTCTTCACCACGTAGGCGGAGGTGGAGGCGACGTTGACGAACTGGCCGGAGCGCTGCCGCCGGAAGACGGGCAGGGCGGCCCCGATGCCGTTCAGCAGGCCGGTGATGTGGGTGGCGACCATCGCGTCCCAGTCGTCCTGGCGCAGTTCGTCGAACGGGGACACCGCCATCGTGCCCGCGTTGGAGACCAGGACGTCGAGCCGGCCGAACCGGTCGAGAGCCGTGTCCGTGAGGAGCCTCAGGTCCTCCCGGCGCGTCACGTCCATGACGACTCCGACGGCCGTGCCGCCCCGCGCGACGATTCCGTCCACCACCTCCTTCAGCCGGTCCTCCCGGCGGGCGCCGAGCACGAGCCGGGCTCCCTTCTCGGCGAGGTGAGCCGCCGTCGCCGCTCCGATGCCGCTGCTGGCACCGGTGATCGCCACTACCTTGCCTTCGATTCCCGACATGATCAGTAGTCCTCGCTGGGGAGAGCGCGCGCAGGTCAGGCCATGACCTACAGTGGAAGTGGGGGCGCCACCACTTCCTTCAGGTTAAGTGGACACGCCTCCACTTAGCAAGCGGGCAGATCGCGAGGAGAGGGGCGGCAGCCGCCGATGGCAGAGCCGAGGGCACACGACACGGGGCGTCCGCTGCGCGCCGACGCACGCCGCAACCGGGAGAAGATCCTCACGGCGGCGGTGCGGGTGTTCGCCGAGGAGGGGCTGGAGGCGCACCTGGAGCGCATCGCCAAGGCCGCGGGCGTGGGCAGCGCGACCCTCTACCGCAACTTCCCCACCCGGGAGGCCCTGATCGAGGCGGTCTACCGCAACGAGGTGGCCCAGCTCTGCGACGCCGTCCCCGGCCTGCTGGCGCAGCGACCGCCGTACGAGGCCCTGCGCGCGTGGACCCGGCTCTTCCTGGACTACGTCACCGCCAAACTCGGCATGGCGGAGGCCCTGCGCGCCATCGCCGCCTCGGGCGGCAACCCCTACGGGCAGAGCCGGGACATGATCGAGGCGGCCGTCGCCGACCTGATGGAGGCGTGCGTGGCCGCCGGGGCGATCCGCACCGACGTCAGCCCGGGCGATCTGAGCGCCGCCCTGGCGGCCATCGCCGTCTCCTCGGCCCCGCCCGCGGGGCGTGAGCAGGCCGAACGCCTCCTCGACCTGGTCCTGGACGGACTGGCCACCCGGCCGTAAGGCCACCGCCGGACGGACCGGCCGCCCGGCCGTGAGGCCACCGCCGGACGGACCGGCCACCCGGCCGTGCGGCCACCGCCGGGTGTCCGGGCTCAGGGACCCGGCCGGCCCCACACCCGGCGCTTGGGCAGCGGAGCCGCGTAGCCGCCCGCCCTGCTCGTGGTCAGCCCGAGGGCGACGAGGGACTCCGCCAGCCGCACCGCCGCCGCCACGCCGTCCACGACCGGCAGCCCCAGCTCCTCCCCCACCGACGCGACCGACCGCCGCAGTCCCGTCATGCCGGCGCATCCGAGGACCAGCACCTCCGCTCCCGCCGCCCGGACCCGCTCGGCGGCGGCGCGCAGCGCGGCCCGGGCGCGCTCGCCGTCGTCGAGGTCGAGCACGCCCAGGCCGGTGCCGGCGACGGCCGCGCAGTTGCGGGCCACGCCGGCCGTCTCCAGGCTGTCCTCGATCTGTCCGCGGCTGCGCTCCAGGGTGGTGACGACGCCGTAGCGGCGCCCCAGCAGACAGGCGAGGTGCGCCGCGGCCTCGGTGATGTCGACGACCGGTACGTCGACCAGCTCCCGGACGCCCTCGCGCCCGTGCTCCCCGAAACCGGCCAGGACGACGGCGTCGTACGGCGGTCCGTCGTAGCTTCGCAGGGTGTCGATGACGGCGGCGGCGGACAGGTAGCTGTCGAGCCAGCCCTCCGCCGACTCCGGGCCCCACCCGGGGGTCAGGCCGGTCACGGTGGTGCCCGGGCTCGCGGCGGCCCGGGCACCGAGGACGATCTCCTCGGTCATCTGCCGCGTCGTGTTGCAGTTGGTGACGACGATGCGCACCGGAACTCAGTCCTCCGCCCCGGCCGTCCGCTCGCCCCGGCACAGCAGTCCGTAGAGCCCGGCGGCCATCGCCGTGCCGATGAACCAGGAGTACGGCGCCACCTCGCCGAACGCCGTCACCAGCGCGAGGACGGCCGCCACCGCCGCCGACGGCAGGAACGCCCACAGCGCCTTGGGGTTGACGCCCCCGCGGTAGTGGTAGCGGGAGCCGGGTTCGGCGCGGAAGAGCTGGTCCACGTCGACGCGGCCGCGTTTGACCCAGTAGTAGTCGACCATGATCACGCCGAAGAGCGGGCCGAGGAAGGCGCCGAGGCCGCCGAGGAAGTAGTTGACGACGGTGGGGTTGGAGAAGAGGTTCCAGGGGGTCACGACCAGGGCCGCCACCGTGCTGATCATGCCGCCGATCCGGAAGGTGATCTTCTGCGGCCAGACGTTGGCGAGGTCGTACGCCGGGGAGACGAAGTTGGCGACGATGTTGACGCCCATGGTGGCGATGGCGAACGTCAGCGCGCCGATCACCAGGACCCAGGTGTTGCCGATCTCCGCGACCAGGTAGGCCGGGTCGGTGATCTCCTTGCCGAAGACCTCGTAGGCGCCGGCGGTGACGACGACGGAGAGGATGACGAAGGCCGTGGAGTTGACCGGCAGGCCCCAGAAGTTGCCGCGCCGGACGGTGCGGTAGTCGGGGGCGAAGCGGGAGAAGTCGCAGAAGTTGAGCATCAGCGTGCCGTAGGTGGCGAGGATCAGGCCGATCGCGCCGAACCACTGACGCCACTGCTCGCCCGTCGACACCGGATGCGGGGTGCTGGTCAGGGAGATGCTCCAGCCGGCCTCGGCGAAGATCCAGACCGCCAGCGCGATCATCACCAGCCAGATCGCCGGACCGCAGAAGTCCTGGAACTTGCGGACCGACTCCATGCCGCGGCTGATGATCAGCGCCTGGACCAGCCACAGGGCGACGAAGGAGACCCAGCCGAGCGCGTCGAGACCGAGGAAGGAGGAGTGGGTCCAGGACGTGAGGCCCGGCCAGGCCGCCAGCAGCATCACGTTGACCGCGACGGAGGCCAGGTAGGTCTGAATGCCGTACCACATGATGGCGATGACGGCCCTGATCAGCGCCGGGACGTTGGCACCCCACACGCCGAAGGCGATCCGGCCGACGACGGGGAACGGCACGCCGGTGCGCTGGCCGATGCGGCCCATCATGTTCATCCCGGCGTAGATGATCACGAAGCCGACGAGCAGGGACGTGAAGACCTGCCAGACGTTCATGCCGAGGAAGAGCAGTCCGGCGGCGAAGGTGTAGTTGCCGAGGTTGTGGACGTCGGACATCCACAGGGCGAACAGGTCGAAGACCTTCCAGGTGCGCTTGCCCGCGGGCACGAGGTCTTCGTTGGTGAGCCGTGGGTCGGGGTCGGGGAGGGACGCTGCGGTGCCGGTGGCCTCTGCGCGGTCGGCGAGGGACACGGGGCCTCCTGGGGCGAGGGGACGGGAGGGCATACCGAGCCTGGCGGCGTCCGGGAACGCCGTTTTGGTATACCAAACTGCCGTCATGGTCCTCCCGTCAACCCTTCGCGCCGATGTCACGCTCGTTAACGCTCCGTAAAACACCGCCGGAGTCGGCGAAGATGGGACGCATGGGGAAGATCGAACCGCTGGGCGCGGTGCGCGAGCGGGTCCTGGCGGGGCTGCGGCAGGACATCATCGCGGGGCGCCTGCGGCCCGGCGACCGGCTCGTGGAGCGGGAGTTGGCCGAGCGTTTCGGGGTCTCCCGGGTGCCGGTCCGGGAGGCGATCCGCGCCCTGGTCGCTGAGGGGTTCGTGCTGTTCGAGACCCCGCGCCGCACCGTCGTGCGGCGGCTGACGCCCGCCGACGTACGGGAACTGTTCGAACTGCGTGAGGCGTTGGAGGTGTACGCGGCGGGACTCGCCGCGACGCGGGCGAGCCCCGAGGCGCTGGCGGAGCTGGCGGACCTGCTGCGGGCGGCGGCGCGGGCCACCGGGGCCGGGGACGCCGAGGCGATCACCGACGTCAACACCCGTTTCCACGACCGCATCCTGACCCTGGCCGGCAACAGCCTGCTGAGTTCGGTAATGGAACCGGTCGACGGCCGGCTGCGCTGGCTGACCCGGCGCAACGAGGAGTGGCCGCAACTCCTCACCGAACACCGGGAGCTGTACGAGGCGATCGCCTCCGGCGACCCGGACCGCGCCCGCGCGCACGCCTTGCGGCACGTCCGGGCCAACTACCGGTCGACGGTACGGCAGCTGTTCGGGGACGGGGGCGACTGCGGCGACGGGGACGCCGGGCGTGACGAGGTGACGAGGTGACGAGGTGACAGGGGCGACGGGGACGCCGGGCGGAGCGGGGTGACGGGGTTACCGGGACGCCGGGCGTGACGGAATGACGCGCGCGGGGGCGTCACGCGCCCCTCAGGGCAGCGGGTTTCAGCCGGTGACCTCGTACTGGCCGGTCTCCAGGAACCAGCGCATCTCCTCCGGGTCGCTGGTCCTGAGCAGCTCGATCGCGGCGGCCCTCACCGCGGGGGTCGTCTCGGGCCTGGAGATGAGCTGGGCGAGGGCGACGCGGTCGTCCTGGGCCTGCGCGAGGCGGTAGCCGGTCTCCAGGAAGGCGCGCATCTCCTCGACCGTGCCGTTCAGGGCCGCCAGGCCCTTCTCCCGCACCTCCGAACCGGCGTACGGCAGGGAGATGAGCTGGACGATCGCGACCCTGAGGTCGTTCACCTCGTCCTCGTCGTCCGCCACCGCGGACACGGAGAGGGGAGCGGACACGGCGGAGGACGTGGACACGGCGGAGGACGTGGACGAGGCGGAGGGCGTGGACGCGGTGCCGGCGGCCAGCGCGGGGCCGGCGACCGTGAGGGCCGTGGTGGCGGCGGCCACAGCCACGGCCGCGGATATCGCCGTACGGGTCGTTCTCACAACGGACTCCCCTGTTTTGTCGATGAATTGACTCATCGACAAAAAGTGGATCTCTCGTCGCCCGTCACTCGGTTTCCGGGGCCTTCGCCCGCTCGCCGCGCGCGTACCGGTCCGTCGCCGCCACCAGCAGTTCCGCCATGCTCGGCGCCCCCGCGTTGTGCCCGGCGTCGTCCACCATCAGCAGTTCGCTCCCCGGCCAGGCGTGGTGCAGGCGCCATACGGTGCCCAGGAGATTGCCGGGATCGAGTGCGCCCTGGACCAGGGTGCCGGGGATGCCCGCCAGCAGGTGCGCGTCGCGCAGCACCACGCCCTCCTCGCCGCCCTCGCCGCCCTCGCCGCCCTCGCCGAAGAAGTGGCCGTTGGCCCAGTAGTGCGTCACCGTGCGCGCGAAGCCCATGCGGAACACCGGGTCCTCGTAACGCGGCACCGAACGCGGCGGGGCGGAGGCGATCGCCGTCTCCCAGTCGGTCCAGGCGCGGGCCGCCCGCTCGCGCGTCTCCCGGTCGGGTGACTCCAGCAGCCGGTTGTAGGCGGCGGCCAGGTTGCCGTCCCGCTCGTCCTCGGGGATCAGGGCGCGGAACTCCTCGAAGGCTGCCGGGAACAGCTTGCCGAGCCCACGGGTCAGGAGCGTGACCTCGGCGTCGGAGCCGGTCGCGACCGCCGTGAGGACCAGTTCCGTCACCACGCCCGGGTGCGTCTGCGCATAGCGCAGTCCGAGCGCCGACCCCCAGGAGACGCCCCAGACCAGCCACCGTTCGATACCGAGATGCCCGCGCAGCCGCTCCAGGTCGGCGAGGAGGTGCGCGGTCGTGTTGACACTCATGTCCGTGTCGTAGTCGCTCGCGTGCGGTGTCGAGCGCCCGCAGCCACGCTGGTCGAACAGCACGATCCGGTACGCGTCCGGATCGAAGCAGCGGCGGAGCGCCGGGCTCTTTCCGGAGCCGGGGCCGCCGTGCAGCACCACGGCCGGCTTGCCCTCGGGGTTGCCGCAGGTCTCCCAGTGGATGCGGTTGCCGTCGCCGACGTCGAGCATGCCGTGGTCGTACGGTTCGATCTCCGGATACACGCCCATCCGGGCACGCTAACCCGCTCGCGGCGCTCCCGTCGCCCCGTTTTCGGCGGGCAGTCCGGCGGCGCGCGCCGCCGTGGTGAGGACCTCGCGGAGCATCTCCGGGGTGAGCCGGCCGGTGAAGGTGTTGCGCTGGCTGACGTGGAAGCAGCCGAAGAGGCCGAGGTCCTGGCCTGCGCCGCCTCCGGTACCGCCGCCCTCGGCGGCGAGGGTGAACCGCGCACCGTGCCCGAACGCCGGACGCGGCCGGGGCACCGTCCAGCCCGCCGCGGCGAACGCGGGCAGCGCGGCCTGCCAGCCGAAGGCGCCGAGGACGAGCACGGCCCGCAGGGTCGGACGCAGCAGCCGCAGTTCCTGGACCAGCCAGGGGCGGCACGTGTCGCGTTCCTCGGGGGTGGGCTTGTTGGCGGGCGGTGCGCAGTGCACCGGCGAGGTGACGCGCACGCCGCGCAGTTCCAGTCCGTCGTCGGCGGCGACGGCGGTGGGCTGTGAGGCGAGGCCCACGTCGTACAGGGCCCGGTACAGCACATCGCCCGAACGGTCGCCGGTGAACATGCGCCCGGTGCGGTTGCCGCCGTGGGCCGCCGGGGCGAGGCCGACGATGAGCAGCCGGGCGTCCGCGGGTCCGAAGCCGGGGACGGGGCGGCCCCAGTACGTCCAGTCGGCGAAGGCCGCCCGCTTGGTACGGGCCACCTCCTCGCGCCAGTCGACCAGCCGCGGACAGGCCCGGCAGCCCGCGATCCGCTGATCGAGTCCGGTGAGGGCGTCGCTGTCCATGTCTCCACGGTAGGGCCCGGGCGCCACCGGCTGCCCGGCGGCCGACCGGCCGAAGCGGACCGGTCACCGGCACCCCGCAGCCCGCCCGCCCAGCACGGCCCCCGGCCCCCGGCCCCCGGCCCCCGGCCCCCGGCCCCAGAACGACCGGCACAGGAGGCCATTTCGGCAGGGAGAACGCAACTTCGACAGGGCCCGCGCAGGCCGCTACCTTCACCGGTCTTCGGCGATCGCCCACGGTCGCACTGCCCCCGATCAGGGAGAGACGCATGCCCAGACTCGTGCTGTACACCTTCGGCGTCCTGAAGTCACCGCTCGCCGATCCCGCCCCCGCCACACACGAGTTCTACGACATCGGTGAGGCCGTCTACCGGAAGATCAGCCAACACCCCGGATACCTCGCGCGTGCCGAAGTGGCGGACGGCGACCGGGGCGCGCTCTTCGGGGCGGACTGGGGCGCGTGGGGAGAGTTCGCCGTACCGGCCTGGTACGGCAAGGGCCGTACGGTGGAGACCACCGCCCTGGCCACGACCCTCTCGCTCTGGACCGACCTGCGCTCCGCCTTCGACGCCGTCTACACCGGTCTGCACCGTGAGGCGCTGAACAGGCGTTACGACTGGTTCGAGAGAACAGTCCACCCGAATCACGTGTTCTGGTGGGTCTCCGACGGCGCGATACCCACCTGGCAGGACGGGGTTTCCAGGCTGGAACACCTCCACGACCACGGCTCCGCGCCGCACGCCTTCACCTTCCGCCACCCGTTCGCCCCGGACGGAACTCCGGCCGGCGTCGAAGGCATCGCGCGGCAGAGCGACCAGGTGCGCTGACAAAGAAGCCTGGACGGCTGGATGCGCTGTCCAGCGCCTCGACGGAGGATCCGCGGAGCCGGCCGTTAAGGTCGGGGCATGGCTTCCGAGCGTGATGAGGACAGGGGCGGCACCGAGCGGGCCGCCGATCCCAAGGTGGCCGCCGCGATCGCCGCGGCCGAGGCGGCCGGAGCGCAGCACGGCGAGACCGTCCGCGTCGACAGCTGGATCTGGGCCGTCCGCCTGGTCAAGACACGCTCCGTCGGGGCGACCGCCTGCCGGGGCGGTCACGTCCGCGTGAACGGCGAACGCGTGAAGCCCGCGTACTCCCTGCGCGTCGGCGACGAGGTCCGCCTGCGTCACGAGGGCCGGGAACGCGTCGTCGTCGTGAAGCGCCTGATCCGCAAGCGGGTCGGCGCCCCGGTGGCGGTCCAGTGCTACGTCGACAACTCTCCGCCGCCCCCGCCCCGCGAGGCGGTCGCTCCCATCGGCGTCCGCGACCGCGGCACTGGCCGGCCGACCAAGCGCGACCGCCGCGAACTGGAACGCCTGCGCGCCCTGAACAGCCTCAGCGGTCCGACCGGCCCGAGCAGTCCGCCCGGCCCGGGCAGCCCGGAGGGCCGCTCCGGCGAACGCTGACCCACGCCACCGAACCATCCGGACCGGTCGCCGCCACGGCCGGTCCTCGGCATGCGCCCCCGCGCCGCACCGGTAACGCGCCGGACACACCGCCGCGACGTACCGGCCCGAAGATGATCACCGCACTCGGTCCTCGACTCCCTGCCCGAGCCCGGCATATCACCGACGCCCCATCGACGACGGGCCGGTACCGCTGCTAGACCTGCACATCGCACCACCCGCACCACCGCGCACCACCCGCACCACCGCGCACCACCTGCACCACCGCGCACTGCCCGCACCACCGCGCACTGCCCGCACCACCCCGCACCACCCGCACCACCCGCACCACCGGCACTACGCACTACCAGCACTACGCATCACCAGCACCACGCACCACCCGCAATACGCACCACTTGGCATGTTCGCACCACTTGCACCACCTCCACCCATCCCTCAAGGAGGAGCATGTGAGAGCACGTCGCGCGACCGTCCGGGCTGCCTCGGCGCTCGTCGCCACCTTCGCGCTGACCGCCGGAGTCCCCGGACTCGCCGGCCCCGCCACCGCGGCGGCCGGCACAGCGCCGTCTGCGGTCGCCACCGCGACCGACCCGGTCACGCACGAGGAGAACGACCGCGTCCCCGAGGGCTCGGTCTGGACCCAGCACTACTTCCCGTCCGCGGACGACTCCGGCACCGAACTGCACGCCGACGTCCTGCTGCCGGAGTCCCTGCCCAAGAACAAGAAGGTGCCGGTCATCCTGTCGATCGGCCCCTACTTCGCGCACTCGGGGCAGACCGGCCCGGAGGGCTTCACCCACACCGGCCCCTCCGCTCGGTTCAACGACTTCATCGAGGGCGCCGACCTGTTCGACAACGGCTACGCCTTCGTCATGGTCGACCTGCGCGGCTTCGGCGGCTCCACCGGCTGCCTGGACTGGGGCGGCCCCGGCGAGCAGGCCGACGTCGAGGCCGCCGTCGACTGGGCCGCGAAGCAGCCCTGGTCCACCGGCGCGGTCGGCATGTACGGCAAGTCGTACGACGCCGTGACCGGACTGATCGGCAACAACCTGGACCAGCGCGCGCTCAAGGCCGTGGTGGCCCAGGAGCCCGTGTGGGACATGTACCAGTACATCTACTCCAACGGCGTGCCCCGTCCGAACGTGACCGGCACCGCCGGCGCCTACAACTCCATCGCCACGATGGAGCCGATGACGGACGACGACGCCTACTACCAGGCCAACGCCCGTTACGAGGACAGCCACCCGGAATGCCTGACCGAGAACGCGGCCGGGTACCGAATAGCCGACCAGTGGGACGAGCACTGGACCTCCCGTGACCTCGCCAAGATGGCCAAGGGCAGCGACACCCCGCTCTTCGTCACCCAGGGCTTCATCGAGAACAACACCAAGCCCGAGGAGATGGAGGAGTACCTCGACAACCACCGCGGCGTCGAACGCGGCTGGCTCGGCCAGTGGGACCACGTCCGCGGCGGCGACCGCGTCGGCGACGGCCGCCTCGCCATGGGCCGCGAGGGCTGGTACGCGGAGACGCTCTCCTTCTACGACCAGTACCTGAAGGGCACCAAGCCGACGGTCCGCTACCCGGCCTACGCCGTCGAGGACTCCACCGGCGCCTGGCGCGCCCAGCGCACCTGGCCGGTCGTCGAACGGTCCGTCGACCTCTCGCTGGGCGGCGGCTCGTACGTGGACGACGGCGGTGCCTCGGCCCGCGCGACGCTGACCGCGTCCGGAGGCACCCCCGCCCCGAAGCAGTCGCAGCCGTCGGGCACCTGGGACATGGAGAACGCGCCCGCGACCGAGCAGGCCGCGCCGAAGGGACTGGCCGAGGCCCAGACCGAGAGCCAGCGGGCCGGTGACATCACCTCCAGTTTCTTCGTGTGGTCGAAGCCGGTGCGGCAGGACGTACGCGTCACCGGTACTCCGCGGATCTCGCTGACCGCGCGGGGCGAGGGCAACATCATGCTCAAGCTCTACGACGTCGCCCCGGACGGCAGCGCCGTGATGTTCGACGAGCAGGTGTCGCTGGTGGAGTCGGGCCGGCTGGCCGTCGACCTGAAGTCGACCGACTGGACGCTGGCCGCAGGGCACGTCCTGGCCGTCGAGATCGGCTCCATCCAGACCGGCTCGTGGCGCGACACGCCCTCCGGCGAGACCATCAAGGTCAAGAGCGCGCGGCTGCGGCTGGCCTTGGACGACCCGGCCGACGACGTCGCCACCCAGGGCGACCGCTCACCGTTCCTGGACACCTATCTGAGCCAGTACACCGTGCGGCTTCCGGCCGGCCCGCCGTCGTTCTCGGTGGTCCCGGGCGGACGCCTCTGAGGCCCCCTCCCCCGGTCCGGCCGTGCCCGTGGCCCGCGGTTCAGGCCGCGGGCACGGCCCGCACCCATATCCGGTCCTCGGTCAGATACCGGTCCACTCTCAGCCCCGCCTCCGCCAGCACCTCCTCGAACCGCTCCCGCGTCAACGGCCGCGTCCGGAAGGTCTGCGTCCAGACCGCGTCCGGGAACTCGTACTCCGCACGTACCTCGTTGACTCCGTCGCCGACCGGTTCCGACGAGGCGATGCGCACGGTGAAGCCGCCGGGGTCGACCCGCTCCCGGGGCACCCGCGTGTGGAAGTCCTCCCCCTCCCGCTGGATCAGCACGCAGCCGCCCTTCGCCACGTGCCGCACACAGGCTCGCAGCAGCCCCCGCCGCACCTCCGGGTCGGAGGTGTGCACGAGGAACGAGGCGAGCAGCACCGCGTCGAACGTCTCGCCCAGGTCGAGGTCCTCGATCGGCCTGCATATCGTGCGTGCCCCTCGGACGCGCTCCAGCATCTCGGCGGACTCGTCGACGGCCGTCACCGCGAACCCGCGCTCCCGCAGCGGGTGGGTGATGCGCCCGGCGCCGCTGCCCAGCTCCAGGACGCGTGCCCCCGCCGACACGGCGGACGCGATGATGTCCGGCTCGGCTCCGGCCGGCAGCCGAGAGTAGAGCTCGACCGCACAGCCGTCCGGTGTGATGGCCCCAGGCCCCGTCCCCTTGTGCCCCGCTCGCTTTTTCAGCTCCATGCCCGTCCAACGATCCGCTCCCGCACGCGCGTTCCCACCTCCGGCCGGCTCACCCGAACGAGTGAGCGCCGGGCGTCACCGGCTCGCCTGGTCAACGGTTCCGGCGCCGAGTAGGTTGCCAGGTGGGAGCGGTGATCGAGATGCGTACAGGCAGTGAACCGGTGACCGCGCGCAGTGCGCTGCGGGCGCGTTTCTGGCTGAGTGTGTGGGGCGTGGGCTGGACGGCCTTCGGGACGGTGGCGTTCGTGCTGGCCGGGCGGCCCGGGTGGGCCGCGGCCTGCGCGGCGCTGTGGCTGATCGTCACGGTCGACCTGATGGTGGTCGTGCGGCACATCCGGCAGGGCCCGCACTGGCAGCCCGGCCGGAGCATCCCGCCGTACCGGCCGCTGGACGAACCGTTGCACAAGACGCCGGAGGAACCGCTGGACAGACACCGCTGAGGCGGCCCGCGCCGAGCACGGACCCGGCGGGCGGCCCCCGCACCAGGAACCGCCCAGGAAGCAGCCCGGGAACAGCCCCCGGAACCGCCCAGGACAACCCTGGCCGGCCGGTCCTCAGCCGTCGAAGTCCGCCCGCCGCAGGAACTGCGGGTTGGGATCCAGCGCGGCGGCCAGCCGGAAGTGGCGTCGGGCCTGGTCAGGGCGGTTCTGGCGTTCGTAGGTGCGGGCGAGCGCGAAGTGCGCGAAGGCGTTGTCCGGCTCCCGTTCCAGAACGATCGTGAACTCCAGCTCGGCGGGTCTGAGCTGCGCCGCGGCGAAGAAGGCACGCGCGCGCAGCAGCCGGGCGGCGGTGTTCTCCGGGTGCGCGGCGATCACACTGTCCAGCAGCTTCACCGCGCCCTGCGGGTCCCGCGCCGCGAGCAGCTGCTCGGCGGCACGGAAGTCGATCACGTCCGTCTCCGGCGTACGTCCGGTCGGTCCGCTGGTCTCGGGCACGGCAGAGTCCTTCCCTCACTGGGGCGGTTCAACGCGGGTGCGGGTGCCGCTATTCCTGGGGCGGCCGGGACTCCCGGGGGTCGCCGTGCGCCCTGCGCGCCAGCTCCGCCCATACCTCTGCCACCCGGCGCCGCAGCTCCTCCAGCGGGACGTCGTTGTCGATGACGATGTCCGCGATCGCCCGCCGCTGCTCACGCGTCGCCTGGGCGGCCATCCGGGCGCGTGCGTCCTCCTCGGTCATGCCGCGCAGCCGGACCAGCCGGTCGAGCTGGGTGGCGGGGGCGGCGTCGACGACGATCACCACGTCGTACTGCGGCGCCAGACCGTTCTCGGTCAGGAGCGGGACGTCGTGCACGACGACGGCGTCCGGCGCCGCGGCCCGCTCCAGTTCCTCGGACCGGGCGCGCACCAAGGGGTGCACGATCGAGTTCAGTACGCCGAGCCGCTCCTGGTCGGAGAAGACGATCGCACCCAGCTTCGGCCGGTCCAGAGTGCCGTCGCCCGCGAGGACGTCCGCGCCGAAGGCCTCCACCACCGCGGCGAGCCCCTCGGTCCCGGGCTCGACCACCTCGCGCGCGATGCGGTCCGAGTCGATCAGTACCGCGCCGCACTCCACGAGCAGCCCGGACACTTCGCTCTTGCCGGCGCCGATCCCGCCGGTCAGGCCCACTCTCAGCATGACCGCAAGCCTAGGGCCTGCTAACCCTCCCCCTCGCGCTCCGCCAGGAACCGTTCGAACTCGCGGCCGATCTCGTCCGCCGAGGGGATCTCGACGGGCTCGGCGAGCATGTTGCCCCGGGTCTCGGCGCCCGCGGCGGCGTCGTACTGGTGCTCAAGGCCCTGGACGAGCGCGGTGAGCTCCTCGTCGCCCTCCTGGATCTGCCGGTCGATCTCGGTCTGGGTGCGGTGCGCCTGGGTGCGCAGCGCGTGCGCGATGCCGGGCAGGACGAGGCCGGTGGCGGCCGTGATGGCCTCCAGGACGGTCAGCGCGGCGTCCGGGTAGGCGGAGCGGGCGATGTAGTGCGGGACGTGGGCGGCGACGCCCAGGACGTCGTGGCCGGCCTCCATGAGCCGGTGCTCGACGAGCGCCTCGGCGCTGCCGGGGACCTGCGCCTCGTCGAAGGGGCTGCGGTGGCCCGGCACCAGCTCGGCGCGGTTGCCGTGCGGGGTGATGCCGACGGGGCGGGTGTGCGGGACGCCCATCGGGATGCCGTGGAAGCTGACGGACAGGCGGACGCCGAGCCGCTCCACGATCTGTCCGACGGCCGCGGCGAAGCGCTCCCACTCGACGTCGGGTTCGGGACCGGACAGCAGCAGGAAGGGCGCTCCGGTGGCGTCCTGGACGAGCCGCACCTCCAGGGAGGGCACCTCGTAGTCGGTGTAGCGGTCGCGCTTGAACGTCAGCAGCGGCCGGCGGGCCCGGTAGTCCACGAGCCGGTCGTGGTCGAACCGGGCGACGACCTGGTGGGGCAGCGAGTCGAGCACCTGGTCGACGATCTGGTCGCCGGTCTCCCCGGCGTCGATGTAACCGTCGAAGTGGTAGAGCATGACAAGACCGGCCGACTCCTGGGCGAGCGCCATGTCGACCACGGCCAGGCCCTTCGGCTCCCATGCGTACAAACCCTGCGGATCAAGCACTGTGGCGGTCCTCCCTTGTCTTCCCCCTGGTCGAACGTGCACGGGGGCCCGGGCATTCCCGCCCGGGCCCCCGTGCGCGCGGAACCTCACCGGGTTCTCAGGAGTTCTCAGGAGGCCAGCACGCGCGCGTGCAGTTCCGTCACCACCTTGCGCGCGGACGCGATCGCGCCGTGCTGCCAGGCGTCGAGGTGGCTGAGGTAGTCACCGGCGAAGTACACATGACCCTGGGCCTGGTTGAGGGGTGCGTAGGCGGGGGCGTCGGGGCCGCCGGGCATCGAGTGCCAGGCGCCTTCGAGGTACGGGGTGAGCTTCCACTGGTGGGAGAAGGCGGCGGCCAGTTCGGTCCGGTACACCGCCGTACGCGACGGCTGTGATCTTGAAGTCGGGAGGGATCCTCACAGCGGCGTGTTACACGCCGACAGGCACAGATGTATCGCACACATTGCTGTCTGTTACGGCTGTGCGGGCCGGGAACGCGGGAAGGCCCCGCTCCCTCGAAGGGGAGCGGGGCCTTCCGCAGACGGGCCTGAGCGTCAGCTCTGGCCGCCGGCCAGCTTCTCGCGCAGCGCGGCCAGCGCCTCGTCCGACGCCAGGGCGCCGGAGTTGTCGGCACCCTCGGAGGAGTACGAACCGCCACCGGACGCGACCGGAGCCGCACCCGCGACGTCGCCACCCTCGGCAGCGGCCTTCTCGTCCGCCTCGCGGGACTTGATGACCTGCGCCTGGTGCTGCTCGAAGCGGGTCTGCGCCTCGGCGTACTGGCGCTCCCACTCCTCGCGCTGCTTCTCGTAGCCCTCGAGCCAGTCGTTGGTCTCGGGGTCGAAGCCCTCGGGGTAGATGTAGTTGCCCTGGTCGTCGTAGGACGCGGCCATGCCGTACAGAGTCGGGTCGAACTCGACCGCCGACGGGTCGGCACCGAAGGACTCGTTGGCCTGCTTCAGCGAGAGGCTGATGCGGCGGCGCTCGAGGTCGATGTCGATGACCTTGACGAAGATCTCGTCGTTGACCTGGACGACCTGCTCCGGGATCTCCACGTGGCGCTCGGCCAGCTCGGAGATGTGGACCAGACCCTCGATGCCCTCGTCCACGCGGACGAACGCACCGAACGGAACCAGCTTCGTGACCTTGCCGGGCACGACCTGGCCGATCTGGTGGGTGCGGGCGAACTGCTGCCACGGGTCTTCCTGGGTCGCCTTCAGCGACAGGGAGACGCGCTCGCGGTCCATGTCCACGTCGAGAACCTCGACGGTGACTTCCTGACCGACCTCGACGACCTCGGACGGGTGGTCGATGTGCTTCCAGGACAGCTCGGAGACGTGGACCAGACCGTCGACGCCACCCAGGTCCACGAAGGCACCGAAGTTGACGATCGAGGAGACGACGCCGGACCGCACCTGGCCCTTCTGGAGGGTGGTGAGGAAGGTCTGGCGGACCTCGGACTGGGTCTGCTCCAGCCAGGCACGGCGGGACAGGACCACGTTGTTGCGGTTCTTGTCCAGCTCGATGATCTTGGCCTCGAGCTCCTTGCCCACGTAGGGCTGGAGGTCGCGGACGCGGCGCATCTCGACCAGGGAGGCCGGGAGGAAGCCACGGAGGCCGATGTCGAGGATGAGACCACCCTTGACGACCTCGATGACGGTACCGGTGACGATCCCGTCCTCTTCCTTGATCTTCTCGATGGTGCCCCAGGCACGCTCGTACTGGGCGCGCTTCTTCGAGAGGATCAGGCGGCCTTCCTTGTCCTCCTTCTGGAGAACAAGGGCCTCGATCTCGTCACCGACGGCGACGACCTCGTTCGGGTCGACGTCGTGCTTGATCGAGAGCTCGCGGCTCGGGATCACACCTTCGGTCTTGTAACCGATGTCGAGCAGGACCTCGTCCCGGTCGACCTTCACGATGACGCCGTCGACGATGTCGCCGTCGTTGAAGTACTTGATCGTCTCGTCGATCGCGGCGAGGAAGGCTTCCTCGTTACCGATGTCGTTGACCGCTACCTGCGGGGTGGTGGCGGTGGTCTCGGTGCTGCTCGTCATGTGGGAAAGGGCTCCGGTACGGACATTGAAGTCGTAGGTACTGCTACGCCGGAGCCCGTTTCGCTCTGCAGAAGCCGGACAGCCAAGGAAGCACCCCACCGGTGACCGGTATGGCGCCTCGACAACCGAGGGGACATACAACAGATGCGAGCGCAGCCTGCTACGTCTGAGGTGCGCAGGCTCGCAGCGCAACTTGTAGCATACGGGGGCAGCCGGGCAGGGTCAATGCGCGAAGCCGCACACCCGGGGCGGATCGCCGCATACCCGGCACAAAACGTGTCTCCCGAGGCCACGTGGGCCCTGCGGCGCCCCCGTCCGGCACTCCTGGGGCACGGTCGTACGGAGGTGCCGCAGATTAGTACGAGGGAGCCCGTCATCCAAGAGCCCGAAGGTCCCGAACCCGAGGCCACCCGGCGTGCGGCAGGCGTCACCGAGAGCGCCCGCGCCAACCGGGGCTGGTGGGACCGCAACGCGGACGAGTACCAGGTCGAGCACGGCACGTTCCTCGGCGACGACCGCTTCGTGTGGTGCCCCGAGGGGCTGGACGAGGTGGAGGCCGAGCTGCTGGGCCCGTCGGAGGAGCTGCGCGGCAAGGAGATCCTGGAGATCGGCGCCGGCGCGGCCCAGTGTTCGCGCTGGCTGGCCGCCCAGGGGGCCCGGCCGGTCGCCCTGGACCTGTCGCACCGGCAGTTGCAGCACGCGCTGCGCATCGGAAGCCCGTTCCCCCTGGTGTGCGCCGACGCGGGCGCGCTGCCCTTCGCGGACGCCTCCTTCGACCTGGCCTGCTCCGCGTACGGGGCGCTGCCCTTCGTCGCCGATCCGCGGCTGGTGCTGCGGGAGGTGCGGCGGGTGCTGCGGCCCGGCGGGCGGTTCGTGTTCTCCGTGACGCACCCGATCCGCTGGGCCTTCCCGGACGAGCCGGGCCCGGAGGGGCTGAGCGTCTCGTCGTCCTACTTCGACCGCACGCCGTACGTCGAACAGGACGAGGACGGCCGCGCGGTGTACGTCGAGCACCACCGCACGCTCGGCGACCGCGTCCGGGACGTCGTCGCCTCCGGCCTGACGCTGGTGGACCTGGTCGAGCCGGAGTGGCCCGACTGGAACACCTCCGAGTGGGGCGGCTGGTCTCCGCTGCGCGGGCACCTGATCCCGGGGACGGCGATCTTCGTGTGCGTACGAGACTGAGCGCGTGATCCGTTACGACGCTCTGGACGCCCTGCCCGTACGTACCGCCCTTCCTGGTCTGAACGACGCCCTGGAGACGCACGGCACCTCGGTCCTCGTCGCCCCGCCCGGCACCGGCAAGACGACGCTGGTGCCGCTGGCGCTGGCCGGGCTGGTGGGCGGGGGCGCTCCCACGCGGCGGGTGGTGGTGGCCGAGCCGCGCCGGATCGCCGCCCGCGCGGCGGCCCGGCGGATGGCCTGGCTGCTGGGCGAGCGGCCGGGCGAGAGCGTCGGCCACACCGTGCGCGGGGAGCGCGTCGTGGGGCGGCACACGCGCGTGGAGGTCGTCACGACCGGCGTACTGCTCCAGCGGCTCCAGCGCGACCAGGAGCTGGCCGGCGTGGACGTCGTGATCCTCGACGAGTGCCACGAGCGGCATCTGGACGCGGACACGGCGGCGGCGTTCCTCTGGGACGTGCGCGAGACGCTCCGTCCGGAGCTGCGCCTGGTGGCGGCGTCGGCGACGACCGACGCGGAGGGCTGGGCCCGGCTGCTGGGCGGGGCGCCGGTGGTCGAGGCCGAGGGGGTCTCGTATCCGGTGGAGACGGTGTGGGCCCCGCCGGCGCGTCCGGTGCGGCCGCCGCACGGGACGCGGGTGGACCCGGCGCTGCTGACGCACGTGGCGTCGGTGGTGCGGCGGGCGCTGGCCGAGCGGGACGGGGACGTGCTGTGCTTCCTGCCGGGCGTGGGGGAGATCGCGCGGGTCGCGGGGCAGCTCGGGGACGGCCTCGACGGGGTGGAGGTGCTCCAGGTGCACGGGCGGGCGCCGGCGGCCGTGCAGGACGCGGTGCTGACGGCCGGGGTGCGGCGCCGGGTGGTGCTGGCGACGTCGGTGGCGGAGTCGTCGCTGACGGTGCCGGGCGTGCGGGTGGTGGTCGACTCGGGCCTGGCGCGGGAGCCGCGGGTCGACCACGCGCGCGGGCTGAGCGCGCTGGCCACGGTACGGGCCTCGCGGGCGGCGGCACGGCAGCGGGCGGGCCGGGCCGGGCGGGAGGCGCCGGGTGTGGTCTACCGGTGCTGGACGGAGGCGGAGCACGACCGTCTGCCGCGTTTCCCGGCGCCGGAGATCAAGGTGGCCGACCTGACGGCGTTCGCCCTCCAGGCGGCGTGCTGGGGCGACCCGGACGCCTCCGGGCTGGCGCTGCTGGACCCGCCGCCGGGCGGGGCGATGGCGGCGGCGCGGTCGGTCCTGACGGCCGTGGGCGCGGTGGACGACGCCGGACGGGCCACCGCGCGGGGCGCGCGGCTGGCCCGGCTCGGGGTGCATCCGCGGCTGGGTCGGGCGTTGCTGGACGCGGGGGAATCCGGCGGGGGCGCGGCCGGGGCCTCGGGGGAGGCCGCGGAGGTCGTCGCGCTGCTGAGCGAGGAGGCGCCGCGGGAGTACGGGGACGACCTGGTCTCCGCGGTACGGGCCGCCCGGCGCGGGGGCGACGCCTACGGGGCGCGGTGGCGGGCGGAGGTTCGACGACTGCGGGGGGTCTGCGGGGAGGGGGCCGGCCGGTCCGCCGGTCGGGCCGCGGGCCGGTCCGCGGGCGGCGCCGATGAGGCGGGTGCCGGGCGGGAGGCCTCCGGACCCGGCACCCACGGTGACGCCGGCGCCGACGGGCGGGGTGCCGGCCGTACCGACGGACGGGTCGTCGGCGGTGCCGATGAAGCGAATGCCCGGCGGGAGGCCTCCGGGCCCGGCGCCGACGGCGCCGACAGGCAGGGCGCCGGCCGTACCGACGAGGCGGACGCCTGGCGGGAGGCCTCCGGGCCCGGCACCGGCGGCGCCGACAGGCAGAGCGCCGGCCGTACCGACGACAGGCAGGGCGCCGGTGGTGCCGACGAGCGGGTTGCCGGGCTGGTCGCCGCGTTGGCCTTTCCCGAGCGGGTCGCCAAGGAGGACGGCGGGTCGTATCTGATGGCCTCCGGGACCCGGGCCGAGGCGGCCGAGGGGTCGGCGTTGCGCGGGGCGCCCTGGATCGCCGTCGCCGTGGCCGACCGGCCCGTGGGACGGCGGCACGCGCGCGTGCGGCTCGGCGCGGTCGTCGACGAGGACGTCGCGCGACGTGCGGCGAGCGCCCTGCTGACGGAAGAGGACGAGGTGCGCTGGGCGGACGGGGACGTCGTCGCCCGGCGGGTCGAGCGGCTCGGAGCGATCGAACTGGCGGCGCGTCCGCTGCGCGACCCGGACCCCGGCCTCGTACGGGAGGCCCTGCTGGAGGGGCTGCGGCGGGAGGGGTTCGGGCTGCTGCGCCGGTCGGCGGAGGCGGACGTGCTGCGGCAGCGGCTCGCGTTCCTCCACCGGCACCTGGGGGCGCCGTGGCCCGACGTGTCCGACGAGGAGCTGCACGCGCGCGTGGAGCACTGGCTGGAGCCCGAGCTGAGCCGGGCGCGGCGGCGCGCGGACCTCGCGCGGATCGACGCCGGCCAGGCGCTGGCGCGGCTGCTGCCCTGGTCCACCGGAGAGGCGGCACGGCTCGACGAACTGGCCCCGGAGCGGATCACCGTCCCCAGCGGGTCCCGGGTCAGGATCGACTACGGCGATCCCGAGCGGCCGGTGCTCGCGGTGAAGCTCCAGGAGATGTTCGGGCTCCAGCGCACTCCGGAGGTCGCCGGGGTGCCGCTCCTGGTCCACCTGCTCTCCCCCGCGGGCCGCCCGGCGGCGGTCACCGCCGACCTCGCCTCCTTCTGGCGCGACGGCTACCGGGCCGTCCGGGCGGAGTTGCGCGGCCGGTACCCGAAGCATCCGTGGCCCGAGGACCCGGCCGGCGCCGAGCCCACCCGGTACACCAAGGCCCGGTCGGCTCGCAGGGACTGAGCAGGCGTACGCGGGTCGGGTCAGGCGGAGGGACTCGCGGAGGCGCTCGCGCTCGCCGAGGCGGTCCCGGACGGGCTCGGGGAGGCCGTCCCCGCCGGCTCGACCGTCAGCTCCACGTCGACGGACGCGCCGCCCGCCGTGGTGATCCGCAGCAGGAAGGTGCCGGTGGTGTCGTCCGCGTACAGCGTCGGCAGCTTCAGCAGGCCCTTGGCATCGGTCTCCAGGCCCGTCAGCGTGCGGACGGTCTTGCCGTCGGCGTCCTTGAAGTAGGGGCCCTCGTCGTTCTCGGTGGCGTCGGTGGCCGACGTGATGAGCGTGGCGGTGGCGGCGACCCGGTCCGCCACGGCGTCCTTGTAGGTGGCCTTCACCTCCACCTGATCGGCGAAGGTGCCGCCCGCGGTGCAGGTGAGCGCGGTGGTGCCGGTGCGCACGACCGTGTCGGCGACGCGCTGGGTGACGGTGGCCTTGTAGTCGAGGCCGGCGACGGACCGGCCCACGACCGTGGCGCGGACGAGGAAGCCGCCGGTCTTCTCCCCGGCGCGCAGCGCGGGCGCGGTGGCCACGCCGGAGCTGTCGGTGACGACCGTGGCGACGCTCTCGCCGGTGGTGAACTCGGCGTCGGTGGCGCCGATGACGGTGAAGCGGACCCGTACCTTGCCGACGGCCTTGCCGGCGCGGGTCTCCGCGCGGGTGCTGATGCGCTCGGTGAACGCGTCGCCCGCCATCACGCTGAGCTTGCCGGTGCCGGCGTTCTCCAGGCGGGCCACGGTGTCGGTGGGGGTCGCGGACGTCTCGTCGGGGGACGGGGTGTCGGTGGCGGGCGGGGTGGAGGACGCCGGATCGGAGGGGGACGGGGACTGGGTGGCCGGTGACGTGGACCGGCCGGATCCGTTCGACGACCCGGTGCTGGGCGACGTACTGGGCGAGACCGTGGTGTCGTCGTCGCTGCGGCCCACGGGCAGCGTGCCGGTGCCGTCCGGGATCTCGTAGCTGCCCTTGCGGTAGTACTCCAGCCAGGACAGGACGGTGTGCAGGTACTCCGACGAGTTGTTGTAGCTGAGGATGGCCGCGTCCAGGTCGTCCTGGTCCGACAGGTCCCAGCTGTTGCGGCACAGGTAGTGGCCGGCGGCGAGGGCGGCGTCGTAGATGTTGTTGGGGTCGGCCTCGCCGTCGCCGTTGCCGTCGCGTCCGGCCCACGCCCAGGTGGACGGGATGAACTGCATCGGGCCGACGGCCTGGTCGTACTCGCTGTTGCCGTCGTACGCGCCGTTGTCCGTGTCCTTGATGAGCGCGAAGCCGTTGCCGTCGAGCTGCGGGCCGAGGATCGGGCTGGTGGTGGTGCCGTCGGCGGTCACGGCTCCGCCGCGGGCCTGTCCCGACTCCACCTTGCCGATGGCGGCGAGGAGTTCCCAGGGCAGGTTGCAGCCCGGCTTCGACGCGCGCAGCGACGCCTCGGCCTTCTTGTAGGCGTCCAGGACGGTGGCGGGGATGCCCGACTCGGCCGAACCCTGGGTGACGGAGGTGCCGATGGTCGACGAGGGCGAGGGGACAGGACTGTCGAGCGGCGGAAGGTCCGTGTAGTAGGGCGAGTTGCCCGTGGCGCCGTCCCCGGAGCCGGGGTCGGCGGAGGACGCGGAGTCGGCGGTGCTCTGTCTGCCGTCAGCGCCGGCCGTGACGTCGGGAGCCTGGGACGCGGACAGGGCCGCGACCGCGACCGCCGCGACGGTGGTGGTCATCGCGCTCTTGCGCAACCGCCTGCCGATGTGCGCCGCCATAGAGTGAACCCCTCCCATGAACGCCGTGGCGTCCCTCTCCGTCGTGTGCTCGCCCTGTCGTGCTCGCCTCGGTGCGCTTGCCTCGGTGCTCGCCTCGGTCCTCGGTGCTCGCCTCGGTGCGCTTGCCCTGGTGTGACGATCGGCCGGCGCCTCGGGTTGTACCCGCATCGTCGCAGAGACCCGGGTGCGCCTGCCCGACCGGTACGGTGCGCAGGCGACCCTACGACAACTTCCTTTGCTCGGGCACCCGTTCGCGCCCGTTTCTTCCCGGTTGGACATGCCGCGTCGTCTGTCCGGCCCATGCCCGCCATGAGGAGTCCGGCCGCCGTTCACGCCCGGCCGCGGGGGCGGTCTGGTTTCTCCGGGGTTTTCGGGATTCTCAGGCGGCGTCGACGCCTGCGCGGCGCCGAACCGGCCGGACGGGCGCCCACGGGGTCGGCGGTCACGATGAACAGGGTCATCGTGCGGTCGGGGCGGGGCCGTGGCAGCAGCGTGAGGGCCAGGGCCAGGTAACCGCGGGTCAGGTCGGCCCAGCGGCGCCAGGCGGGTGGCTCCGCGGTGGCACCCGGTGCGGCGGGCGTCCGCTGGGCGAGTCCGCGGCGCAGGTCGTCGCGTACGTGGCGCACGGCCGAGGCGAGGGTGGCGGGGACCCGGGCGGTACTCGCGCCCAGGGCGAGGGCCGGGACCGGCGGGAGTGGCACGCAGGCCGGCCCGCCGGCGCCGGGCCGCCCCGGCGCCGTCCGGTGGTGGAGCATGCGTATACCCATGCCCGCATCCTCATGGGCGCCGGGGACGGGGGCGTTTTCGCGGGGGCCACCTGAGTGACGGGGCTCGGGGGGAGGCTTCGGCGGGCTTCCGGGGCTTCCGGGGCTTCCGGGGGCTTCCTGAGGGGCTGAGGGGTTTCCGGGGAGGAGGAAACGCCGGTACCTGGTCAGCCGTACTGGCCGGGGACGGCCGGCGTACGGCCGTTCCCGGAACACCCACCCGTCCTCCAGGGCGCCGGGCGGCTAGTGCGCCGCCGACTCCCAGTCCGGCCCCGCGCCCACCGAGACGCCCAGCGGCACCCGGAGGGTCACCGCGTCGGCCATCTCGCGGCGGATCAGCTCCTCCGCCGCCGCGCGCTCGCCGGGGGCGATCTCCAGCACGATTTCGTCGTGGACCTGGAGCAGCATCCGGGACTTGAGGCCCGCCTCGGTCAGCGCCTTGTCCACGTTGAGCATGGCGATCTTGACGATGTCGGCCGCCGTGCCCTGGATGGGGGCGTTGAGCGCCATGCGCTCGGCGGCCTCACGGCGCTGCCGGTTGTCGCTGTTGAGGTCGGGCAGGTAACGGCGGCGGCCGAAGAGCGTCGCCGTGTAGCCGGTCGCCCTCGCCTCGTCGACGACCCGGCGCAGATAGTCGCGTACGCCGCCGAAGCGGTCGAAGTAGGCGTCCATCAGCATGCGGGCCTCGCCCGCGTCGATGTTCAGCTGCTGGGACAGGCCGAAGGCGGACAGCCCGTACGCCAGTCCGTACGACATCGCCTTGATCTTGCGGCGCATCTCCGCGTCGACCGCGCTCTGTTCGACGGAGAAGACCTGTGCGGCGGCGGTGGTGTGCAGGTCCTCGCCGGAGGTGAACGCCTCGATCAGGCCGGCGTCCTCGGAGAGGTGGGCCATGACCCGCAGTTCGATCTGGCTGTAGTCCGCCGTCATCAGGGACTCGAAGCCCTCGCCGACCACGAAGCCGCGGCGGATCGCCCGGCCCTCGTCGGTGCGCACCGGGATGTTCTGCAGGTTGGGGTCGGTGGAGGAGAGGCGGCCGGTCGCCGCGACCGTCTGGTTGAACGTGGTGTGGATACGGCCGTCCGCGGCGATCGTCTTGATCAGGCCCTCGACGGTGACGCGCAGCTTGGCCTGCTCACGGTGGCGGAGCATGATCACCGGCAGCTCGTTGTCCGTCTGCGTCGCCAGCCAGGCCAGCGCGTCGGCGTCCGTGGTGTAGCCGGTCTTGGTCTTCTTCGTCTTCGGCAGGTTCAGCTCGCCGAAGAGGACCTCCTGGAGCTGCTTGGGCGAGCCCAGGTTGAACTCCCGGCCCGCCGCCGCGTGCGCCTCCTTCACCGCCTGCTGCACGGCGCCGGCGAACATCTGCTCCATCGCCCGGAGGTGCTCCCGGTCCGCCGCGATGCCGTGCCGCTCCATCCGGGCCAGCAGCACGGAGGTGGGCAGCTCCATGTCACGCAGCAGGTCCGCCGCGCCGACCTCCTGGAGCCGGCCCTCGAACGCCTCCCCCAGGTCGAGGACCGCGCGGGCCTGGATCATCAGCGCCTCGGCCTCGGCGGCGTCGTCCGCGCCGAACGCCAGCTGGCCGTCGGCCGCCGCGGCCGGGGCCAGCTCGCGGTGCAGGTACTCCAGGGACAGCGCGTCCAGGTCGAAGGAGCGGCGGCCCGGCTTGACCAGGTAGGCGGCGAGCGCGGTGTCCATCGAGACGCCCGCGATGTCCCAGCCGTGCTCGGCGAAGACCCGCATCGCGCCCTTGGCGTTGTGGAACACCTTGGTGCGGTCCGCGTCGGCCAGCCAGGACGTCCACGCCCGTTCGTCGGCCTCGTCCAGCTGGGACGGGTCGAACCAGGCCGCCTTGCCGTCGGCCGCGGCGAGGGCGACCTCGGCGACCGAGCCGGTGCCCAGCGCCCAGGTGTCGACGGTGGCGACCCCGAGGGGCGCGGTGCCGTGCTCGCCGAGCCAGCCGGCCAGCTCGCCGGTGGAGAGCACCGTGCCGTCCAGCTCCACGCCGTCCGCGACGACCGGGGTGG
This sequence comes from Streptomyces sp. NPDC090994, assembly GCF_044768905.1. Classification (NCBI taxonomy): domain Bacteria; kingdom Bacillati; phylum Actinomycetota; class Actinomycetes; order Kitasatosporales; family Streptomycetaceae; genus Streptomyces; species Streptomyces sp. NPDC090994. Next base: position 342,433 of record NZ_JBIVWS010000003.1, on the reverse strand, counting down.
CCTCGGCCTCCTCGGCGCCCGGGTCGACGGCGTAGAGCCGCTCGCGCAGGGAGGGGTTACGGATCTCCAGGGTGTCCAGGATCATCGCGACGCCCTTGCGGTCGTACGCGGCGCGCTCCAGGTCGGTGACCGTCTTCGGCAGCGCCACCTGCCGCTCCAGCTCGGTGAGGCGGCGGTTGAGCTTGACCGACTCCAGGTGGTCGCGGAGGTTCTGCCCGGCCTTGCCCTTGACCTCGTCGACGCGCTCGACCAGCTCCGCGAACGACCCGAACTGGTTGATCCACTTCGCGGCGGTCTTCTCGCCGACGCCCGGAATGCCGGGCAGGTTGTCCGACGGGTCGCCGCGCAGGGCCGCGAAGTCCGGGTACTGGGCGGGCGTGAGCCCGTACTTCTCGATGACCTTCTCCGGGGTGAACCGGGTCAGCTCGGAGACGCCCTTGGTCGGGTAGAGGACCGTGGTGTGGTCGCTGACCAGCTGGAAGGAGTCCCGGTCGCCGGTGACGATCAGTACGTCGAAGCCCTCGGCCTCGGCCTGTGTGGCGAGGGTGGCGATGACGTCGTCGGCCTCGAAGCCCTCGACGGCGAAGCGCTGCACGCGCATGGCGTCGAGCAGCTCGCCGATCAGCTCGACCTGGCCCTTGAACTCGTCCGGGGTCTTGGAGCGGTTCGCCTTGTACTCGGTGAACTCCGCGCTCCGCCAGGTCTTGCGGGAGACGTCGAACGCCACCGCGAAGTGCGTGGGCGCCTCGTCACGCAGCGTGTTGGCCAGCATCGAGGCGAAGCCGTAGATCGCGTTGGTCGGCTGGCCGGTCGCGGTGGTGAAGTTCTCCGCGGGCAGCGCGAAGAACGCGCGGTACGCCAGCGAGTGCCCGTCCATGAGCATCAGGCGCGGGCGGCTGCCGCCGCTGGGGGTCTCGGTCTTCTTCGATGCTGTGTCTGCCACGTCCCCGATCCTGCCACGTGCCACTGACAGTGGGATCCACGCTCGCCGGTGCCCCCTGTTCGCCGTCGTGCGGTGCGGGTGCGTCGTGGCTGGTCGCGCGGTTCCCCCGCGCCCCTTGACGGCGTCGCCGGGGCCGGCGTCACAGGGGCCACCCCGCCACCGTAGCCGGCGCTTCCGCCGTCGCACCGTGCGGGTCCGTCGTGGCCGGGCGCGCAGTTCCCCGCGCCCCTTCAGGACATCGCCGGGGCCGGCGTCACAGGGGCCGCCCCGCCGCCGTAGCCGGCGCTTCCGCCGTCGTACCGTGCGGGTCCGTCGTGGCCGGGCACGCAGTTCCCCGCGCCCCGTGAGGGCGTCGCCGGGGCCGGCGTCACAGGGGCCGCCCCGCCGCCGTAGCCGGCGCTTCCGCCGTCGCACCGTGCGGGTCCGTCGTGGCCGGGCGCGCAGTTCCCCGCGCCCCGTGAGGGCGTCGCCGGGGCCGGGGTCGCAGGGGGCGCCCGGGCTCCGGCGGTGTCAGAGGCGCGTGCGAGGATCGGAGACGTACCTCACATGTGCATGCGAAGGAGCGCGCGATGGCCACCAAGCCGCCCAAGAGTGACCCGGTCCAGGACGCGCCGCGGGTCACCGAGCCGAAGCACGCGGCGGCGGGCGTCCCCGCCATCGGCCACACCCTGCGCATCGCCCAGCGGCAGATGGGCGTGAAGCGGACCGCCCTGACCCTGCTGAGCGTCAACCAGAAGAACGGCTTCGACTGCCCCGGCTGCGCCTGGCCCGAGCCGGAGCACCGGCACACCGCGGAGTTCTGCGAGAACGGCGCGAAGGCGGTGGCCGAGGAGGCCACCCTGCGCCGGGTCACCCCGGAGTTCTTCGCCGCGCACCCCGTCGCCGACCTGGCCGGCCGCAGCGGGTACTGGCTCGGCCAGCAGGGCCGGCTCACCCATCCCGTGTACCTCCCGGAGGGCGGCACGCACTACGAGCCGGTCACCTGGGAGCGCGCCTTCGACATCGTCGCGGAGGAGATCGGCGGCCTCGACTCCCCCGACGAGGCCGTCTTCTACACCTCCGGACGCACCAGCAACGAGGCCGCCTTCCTCTACCAGCTCTTCGCGCGTGAGCTGGGCACCAACAACCTCCCCGACTGCTCCAACATGTGCCACGAGTCGTCCGGCTCGGCGCTGAGCGAGACCATCGGCATCGGCAAGGGCAGCGTCCTGCTGGAGGACCTGTACAAGGCCGACCTGATCGTCGTCGCCGGGCAGAACCCGGGCACGAACCACCCGCGCATGCTCTCCGCCCTGGAGAAGGCCAAGGCCAACGGCGCGAAGATCATCAGCGTCAATCCGCTGCCCGAGGCCGGCCTGGAGCGGTTCAAGAACCCGCAGACCCCCAAGGGGCTCGCCGCCGGCGCCGCGCTCACCGACCTGTTCCTGCAGATCCGCATCGGCGGCGACCAGGCCCTGTTCCGGCTCCTCAACAAGCTGATCCTCGACACGGAAGGCGCCGTCGACGAGGAGTTCGTGCGCGAGCACACCCACGGCTACGAGGAGTTCGCCGAGGCCGCCCGCGCCGCCGACTGGGACGAGACGCTCGCCGCCACCGGTCTCGGCCGTACGGAGATCGAGCAGGCGCTGGCCATGGTCCTCGCCTCGAAGCGGACCATCGTGTGCTGGGCGATGGGGCTCACCCAGCACAAGCACTCGGTGCCCACCATCCGCGAGGTCGTCAACTTCCTCCTGCTGCGCGGCAACATCGGCCGCGAGGGCGCCGGCGTCTGCCCGGTGCGCGGCCACTCCAACGTGCAGGGCGACCGCACGATGGGCATCTTCGAGCGCCCCGCGCCCGCCCTCCTGGACGCCCTGGAGAAGGAGTTCGGCTTCGCCCCGCCGCGCGAGCACGGCTACGACGTCGTCCGGGCCATCCGCGCCCTGCGCGACGGCGAGGCCAAGGTCTTCTTCGCCATGGGCGGCAACTTCGTCTCCGCCTCCCCCGACACCGAGGTCACCGAGGCGGCCATGCGCCGCGCCCGCCTCACCGTGCACGTGTCGACGAAGCTGAACCGCAGCCACGCGGTCACCGGCGCCCGCGCCCTGATCCTGCCGACCCTCGGCCGCACCGAACGCGACCTCCAGGGCAGTGGCGAGCAGTTCGTCACCGTCGAGGACTCCATGGGCATGGTGCACGCCTCGCGCGGACGCCTGGAGCCCGCGAGCCGGCACCTGCTCTCCGAACCGGCCATCGTGTGCCGCCTGGCCCGCCGCGTGCTGGGCGGGAACAGCACCACGCCCTGGGAGGAGTTCGAGAAGGACTACGCCGCGATCCGCGACCGCATCGCCCGCGTGATCCCCGGCTTCGAGGACTTCAACGCGCGCGTGGCCCGCCCCGGCGGCTTCGCCCTGCCCCACGCCCCGCGCGACGAGCGGCGCTTCCCCACCGCCACCGGCAAGGCCAACTTCACCGCCGCCCCGGTGGAGTTCCCCGAGCTGCCCGAGGGCCGCCTGCTGCTCCAGACGCTGCGCTCGCACGACCAGTACAACACCACGATCTACGGCCTCGACGACCGCTACCGGGGCATCAAGAACGGCCGCCGGGTCATCCTGGTCAACCCCGAGGACGCCCGCGAACTGGGCGTCGGGGACGGCTCCTACGTCGACCTGGTCGGCGAGTGGAAGGACGGCGTGGAGCGCCGGGCACCCGGCTTCCGCGTCGTGCACTACCCGACGGCCCGGGGCTGCGCGGCGGCGTACTACCCCGAGACCAACGTCCTGGTGCCGCTGGACGCCACCGCGGACACCAGCAACACCCCGGCCAGCAAGTCCGTCGTGGTCCGTCTGGAACAATCGGCCACCGACTGAGCGTTTGCTCAGCCGACGCGCAGCCACCGAAGGACGAGGACGGAGCCGGGCCCATGGGCGAGCAGCAGCACGTGAAGTTCCCGCAGGAGGTCATCGACGAGTACGCCGCGCTCGGCGTCGACCTGCCCGCCCTGTTCTCCGCGGGGCACCTCGGGACCCGGATGGGCGTCCAGATCCTGGAGGCGTCGGCGGAGAAGGTCGTCGGCACCATGCCGGTGGAGGGCAACACCCAGCCGTACGGGCTGCTGCACGGCGGCGCCTCCGCCGTGCTGGCCGAGACGCTCGGCTCGGTCGGCTCGATGCTGCACGGCGGCAGCTCGAAGATCGCCGTCGGCGTCGACCTGAACTGCACCCACCACCGCGGCGCCCGCTCCGGCCTGGTCACCGGCGTGGCCACGCCGCTGCACCGGGGCCGGTCGACGGCGACGTACGAGATCGTGATCAGTGACGAGGAGGGCCGGCGGGTGTGCAGCGCCCGGCTGACCTGTCTGTTGCGCGACGTGAACCCGGGGGACGCCGCCAAGGCGGGCGCGCCGGGCTGACGCCACGGCCCTTGCCCCCGGTTCCCCGGCGTCCTGGCGTCGGGGCATGGGACGGGGAGGAGCAACCCCCTGGCCGGAGGCGGCGGGCGGGGGCCGACGCCCACGCGGCCCGGCGCCACCACCCGCGGCACTGCCCGCGCCACGACCCGCGGCACCGCCCGCGTCACCACCCGCGACGACGGCACCGCCGGCGTCCGTACGGATGCCGGTGCCGACGGCCGCACGGACAGCCTCGACGGCCGCACCAGCAGCCGTTGCAGCCATGTCGACGACCGTGACCGTCACGTCGGCAGCCGCGGCTGCCGTGCCTGAGGCTCCGTGGGCGCGGTGAGCGGCACCGGCCCCGTCGAGCCCGGCGAAGGCACCGAGGCCCGGCATGCCGAGGAGGTTCCCGGGCCCCTCCGGGCCCTCACCAGCCGCTACCGCGCCCGCGGCCGCCACCACCGCCGTACGGCCCTCGTCACCGTCGCGGCCCTCTGCGCGCCGGCGGCCGGCGGCTACCTGTACGCGAGCCGGCCGCAGCCGCGGCCCGCTGCCCCGCCGTCCTGTCCCTCCCAGGTGGTCCGCCTCGCCTACCTGGCCCCGGTCACGCCCACCGGCACCGCCCCGACCAGCGCCTTCGGCTTCACAGTGGCCCTGACCGTACGGTCCGGACCGCCCGTCACCGTGACGCGGGTGACGCAGCCCGACGCCGGCCTTTCGGTGGCGTCGTCCCCCCGCGCGCCTTTCCGCATAAAGTCGCATTCCACCCGCAAGATCACCGTCACCTTCCGCGTGACGGAATGCGTGAAAGTCCCGCGGAATGCCGGATTCCCTTTCCTGGATGTAACACTGTGTAATGCGCGCGCAATAGAGACCCACAGTTTCATCCTGGGACCGCGCTATGCCCGACAACCTCTCCGAGGCCCTTCAGGACGCCTGCGGCAACGTTTCCCCGTAATCAGCAAAACGCCCCAGACGCCTGTTCACGCCTCGCCGCTCCTGCGGGTTCTCACCATGCGGACCGGGCGAATCGGCCGGAATTCCACCGTTCTTCCCAGCCAATACCGCTCTGCATTACGCGGTGTCATAACAAGAGAGTCACAGCCTCCGTCAGACTCTCCTCCACGTTCCCCACACACGCTTAGAGTCACGGCCAGTCACCGCGCCATCCGAAAGTCATTTCGGCCCAGCGCTCGACTCGGCCGTCTCCACGGGGACGCGGCCGTGCCAGGGAAAGGACTGACCGTGCGTCAACGTTCGCTCATCGCCATCACCGCCGCTCTGGCGGCGGGAGCGCTCACCCTCACCGCCTGCGGCTCGCGTGACGACGACGGCGGCTCGGACTCCGGCGGCGACGGCACCACCGTCGTCATCGGCGTCGACGCCCCGCTGACCGGCGACCTGTCCGCGCTGGGCCTGGGCATCAAGAACTCCGTGGACCTCGCCGTCAAGACGGCCAACAAGGAGAAGTACGTCGAAGGCGTCACCTTCGAGATAGAGGCCACCGACGACCAGGGCCAGCCCTCCGTCGGCCAGCAGAACGCCTCCAAGTTCGTCGCCAACAAGGACGTCCTCGGCGTCGTCGGGCCCCTGAACTCCTCCGTCGGCGAGTCGATGCAGAAGGTCTTCGACACCGCCAACCTGGTCGAGGTCTCCCCGGCCAACACCGGCCCCTCCCTCACCCAGGGCCCGGACTGGCGCACCAAGAAGGTCCGCCCGTACAAGTCGTACTTCCGCACCGCGACCACCGACGCCATCCAGGGCCCGTTCGCCGCGCAGTACGTCTACAACGACGCCAAGAAGAAGAAGGTCTTCGTCATCGACGACAAGAAGACCTACGGCGCCGGTCTCGCCGCCACCTTCACCGAAGAGTTCAAGAAGCTCGGCGGCGAGGTCGTCGGCACGGAACACATCAACCCGGACACCAAGGACTTCTCCTCGGTCGCCACCAAGGTCAAGAACTCCGGCGCCGACGTCGTCTACTACGGCGGCGAATACCCGCAGGCCGGCCCGCTCAGCAAGCAGATCAAGGAAGCCGGCGCCAAGATTCCGCTGGTCGGCGGCGACGGCATCAAGGACGACACCTTCATCAAGCTCGCCGGCGCCGGCAGCGAAGGCGACCTCGCCACCTCCGTGGGCGCCCCCGTGGAAACCCTCGATTCCGCCAAGAAGTTCGTCGCCGACTACAAGGCGGAGGGCTACAAGGAGGACTACGCGGCCTACGGCGGCTACTCCTACGACTCCGGCTGGGCCATCATCGAGGCCGTCAAGAAGGTCGTCGAGGACAACGACGGCAAACTCCCCGACGACGCCCGCGCCAAGGTCACCGAGGCCATGCAGAACGTCTCCTTCGACGGGGTGACCGGCAAGGTCTCCTTCGACGAGTTCGGTGACGCCACCAACAAGCAGCTCACCGTCTACTCCGTCGAGAACGGAGCCTTCGACGACGTCAAGTCCGGTACCTACACCGGCTGACCCACCCGCACCTGCCACGAGCCGCGCGGGGCGCTGTCCAACAGGCGCCCCGCGCGCTCACGCATCCGGCCAACATCCGTCGAAACATCCGAACGTCTCGGAGGACATGCGGTGAACGAACTGCCGCAGCAGCTGGTCAACGGCCTGCTACTGGGATCCATGTACGGGCTGGTCGCCATCGGCTACACCATGGTCTACGGCATCGTCCAGCTCATCAACTTCGCCCACGGCGAGATCTTCATGACCGGCGCCTTCGGCGCCCTCACGGTCTACGTGTACATCCTGCCCGACGGCACCTCCCTGTGGATCGCCCTGCCGCTGATGCTGATCGGCGCCATGATCGTCGCCGTCACCGTCGCCGTCGGGGCGGAACGCTTCGCCTACCGCCCGCTGCGCGGAGCCCCCCGCCTCGCCCCCCTCATCACCGCCATCGGCCTCTCCCTCGCCCTCCAGCAGGCGGTCTGGGCCTGGTACCCCGACGCCAAGTCCGCCCGCACCTTCCCGCAGATCGACGGCGGCCCCTTCCACATCGGCGACGTCACCATCCAGACCGGCGACATCTTCCTGCTCATCGCCGCCCCCGTCAGCATGGCCCTGCTCGCCTACTTCGTGATGCGCACCCGCACCGGACGCGGCATGCAGGCCACCGCCCAGGACCCGGACACCGCCAAGCTGATGGGCGTCAACACCGACCGCATCATCGTCATCGCCTTCGCCCTCGGCGCCCTCTTCGCCGCCGTCGGAGCCGTCGCCAACGGCCTCAAGTACGGTCAGATCGACTTCCGGATGGGCTTCATCCTCGGCCTCAAGGCCTTCACCGCAGCCGTCCTCGGCGGCATCGGCAACATCTACGGCGCCATGATCGGCGGCGTCGTCCTCGGCGTCGCCGAGACCCTGGCCGCCGCCTACATCGCCGACATCCCCGGCCTGGAACAGTTCGGCAGCCAGTCCTGGGCCGACGTCTGGGCCTTCATCCTCCTCATCCTCGTGCTGCTGCTCAGGCCACAGGGCCTGCTCGGCGAACGCGTTGCGGACAGGGCGTGACACCGATGACCACACAGACCACCACCCCGAAGACCCCGGACACCCCCGCCCCGGGCGCCCCCACCGGCCTCATCGGCATCCCCCCGCACCTCGGACGCGCCCTCGCCACCGGCGGCGGCCTCCTCACCGTCGCCTCCACCTTCCTGGCCTGGACCTGGACCGACGCCTTCCCCGGCGACCTCACCGTCTACGGCTACCCCGGCGGCCTCCAGGTCCTCACCCTCATCGCCGGCGCCCTCACCGCCCTCCTCGGCACCGCCTCCTACGGCGTCAAGGGCCTGCGATGGCTCACCCCCGCCGGCGCCGACGCGGCGATCAAGTTCGCCGCCCTCGCCGCGTTCGCCACCACCTGGTACACCGTCATCGCCATCAGCGCCCAGCTCGGCGGCGTCGTCAACCTCGAACCCGGCGGCTACCTCGCCGCCGCCGTCACCCTCGTCGCCTTCCTCGGCGCCCTCGCCCTCCCCTTCGAACGCCCCGCGCCCGACCCCTCCGACCCCGACGACACCGGCTGGGAGCAGTTCCGGCACCGCGCCGCGCAGAACTGGGGGACCGTCAAGGCCGCCTTCGCCGGCGGCACCCCCCGCCCCGCGCCGGCCCTGCCCTCCTCCGTCGAGATCCTCATCATCGTCGCCGTCCTCGCCGTCGCCCTCACCGTCTTCACCTACGGCATCGGCACCGAGTACGACGAACTCTTCGTCGGCTTCCTCATCACCGCCGGCTTCGGCTTCAGCGCCCTGCACCGCACCGGCCTGATCGCCCAGATCTCCCAGATCACCGCCCGGCACCAGAACATCACCGTCTTCGGCGCCTTCATCGCCGCCGCCCTCTTCCCCTTCACCCAGACCGACGACCAGTACGCCACCATCGGCGTCTACATCCTCATCTTCGCCACCGTCGCCCTCGGCCTGAACATCGTCGTCGGCCTCGCCGGACTCCTCGACCTCGGCTACGTCGCCTTCCTCGGCGTAGGCGCCTACGCCGCCTCCCTCGTCTCCGGCTCCCCCACCAGCCCCATCGACGTCCACTTCCCCTTCTGGGCCGCCGTCCTCGTCGGCGCCGCCGCCTCCCTCGTCTTCGGCGTCCTCATCGGCGCCCCCACCCTGCGGCTGCGCGGCGACTACCTCGCCATCGTCACCCTCGGCTTCGGCGAGATCTTCCGCATCACCGCCAACAACCTCGACGGCACCTCAGGACCCGACGTCACCAACGGCGCCAACGGCATCGCCGGCATCCCCGACCTCAAGATCCTCGGCTGGGACCTCGGCGCCCAGCACGACATCGCCGGCTTCACCATCGGCCGCTTCGCCAACTACTTCTTCCTGATGCTGCTCATCACGGCCGTCGTCGTCCTCGTCTTCCGGCGCAGCGGCGACTCCCGCATCGGCCGCGCCTGGGTCGCCATCCGCGAGGACGAGACCGCCGCCCTCGCCATGGGCATCAACGGCTTCCGCGTCAAACTCATCGCCTTCGCCGTCGGCGCCTCCCTCGCCGGCCTCGCCGGCACCGTCCAGGCCCACGTCACCTACACCGTCACCCCCGAGCAGTACCTCTTCGCCGGCACCACACCGCCCAACTCCGCCTTCCTGCTCGCCGCCGTCGTCCTCGGCGGCATGGGCACCATCGGCGGCCCCCTGCTCGGCGCCGCACTGCTCTTCCTCATCCCGAACAAGCTCCAGTTCCTCGGCGACTACCAGCTCTTCGCCTTCGGACTCGCGCTCGTCCTGCTGATGCGCTTCCGCCCCGAGGGACTCATCCCCAACCGCCGCCGGCAGCTCGAATTCCACGAAGAGGCCGAAGCGCCCGCGGCCCTCGGCAAGACAGGGGCCTGACCACCATGACCACCACCACGGACACCACAGCCGGCCGGACCGTCCTCGACGCCCGCGGCGTCACCATGCGCTTCGGCGGACTCACCGCCGTACGCGGCGTCGACCTCACCGTCCGCAGCGGCGAGATCGTCGGCCTCATCGGCCCCAACGGCGCCGGCAAGACCACCTTCTTCAACTGCCTCACCGGCCTCTACGTCCCCACCGAGGGCGAAGTCCGCTACAAGGACCAGGTCCTGCCGCCGAAATCCTTCAAGGTCACCGCCGTCGGCATCGCCCGCACCTTCCAGAACATCCGTCTCTTCGCCAACATGACCGTCCTGGAGAACGTCCTCGTCGGCCGCCACACCCGCACCAAGGAAGGCTTCTGGTCCGCCGTCCTGCGCGGCCCCGGCTTCCACAAGGCGGAGGCCGCCTCCCGGGCCCGCGCCACCGAACTCCTGGAGTTCGTCGGCCTCGCCGCCAAGGCCGACCACCTCGCCCGCAACCTCCCCTACGGCGAACAGCGCAAGCTGGAGATCGCCCGCGCGCTGGCCAGCGAACCGGGCCTGCTGCTCCTGGACGAGCCGACCGCCGGCATGAACCCCCAGGAGACCCGCGCCACCGAGGAACTCGTCTTCGCCATCCGCGACCAGGGCATCGCCGTCCTCGTCATCGAGCACGACATGCGGTTCATCTTCAACCTCTGCGACCGCGTCGCCGTCCTCGTCCAGGGCGAGAAACTCGTCGAGGGCGACAGCGCCACCGTCCAGGGCGACGAACGCGTCATCGCCGCCTACCTCGGCGAACCCCTGGAGAACGACCCCGGCGCGGCCGAAGCGGCCGAGGTGGAGGCCGCCGAGGCCCACGCCCCCAAGGAGAACGACCGATGACCGCACTCCTGGAGGTCGAGGACCTCCGCGTCGCCTACGGCAAGATCGAAGCCGTCAAGGGCATCTCCTTCACCGTCGACGCCGGCGAGGTCGTCACCCTCATCGGCACCAACGGCGCCGGCAAGACCACGACGCTGCGGACGCTCTCCGGCCTCCTCAAGCCGGTCGGCGGCCAGATCAGGTTCGACGGCCGGTCGCTGAAGAAGGTCCCCGCCCACCAGATCGTCTCCCTCGGACTCGCCCACTCCCCCGAGGGCCGGCACATCTTCCCCCGCATGACCATCGAGGACAACCTGCGCCTCGGCGCGTTCCTGCGGAGCGACAAGGCGGGCATCGAGAAGGACATCCAGCGCGCCTACGACCTCTTCCCCATCCTGGGCGAACGCCGCAAGCAGGCCGCCGGCACCCTCTCCGGCGGCGAGCAGCAGATGCTCGCCATGGGCCGGGCCCTGATGTCCCAGCCGAAACTCCTCATGCTCGACGAGCCCTCCATGGGCCTCTCCCCGATCATGATGCAGAAGATCATGGCGACCATCGCCGAGCTGAAGTCCCAGGGCACGACCATCCTGCTCGTCGAGCAGAACGCCCAGGCCGCGCTCTCCCTCGCGGACCAGGGGCACGTCATGGAGGTCGGCAGCATCGTCCTGTCCGGCACCGGGCAGGACCTCCTGCACGACGAGTCGGTCCGCAAGGCGTACCTTGGCGAGGACTGACCCCGCGGCATGACAGAGGCCCGCGTCCCCGTCCGGGACGCGGGCCTCAGCCGTACGCGCTCGAAAGCTCAGCCCTTGTCCTTGGGCGCCTTCTTCTCCGCGGCGTCGTCGATGACCGCCTGGGCCACCTGCTGCATCGACATCCGCCGGTCCATCGACGTCTTCTGGATCCACCGGAACGCGGCCGGCTCGGTCAGCCCGTACTCCGTCTGCAGCACCGACTTCGCGCGGTCCACCAGCTTGCGCGTCTCCAGCCGCTGGGAGAGGTCCGCGACCTCCTTCTCCAGCTCCTTCAGCTCCGTGAACCGCGAGACGGCCATCTCGATCGCCGGCACGACGTCGCTCTTGGAGAACGGCTTCACCAGGTACGCCATCGCACCCGCGTCCCGCGCCCGCTCCACCAGGTCGCGCTGCGAGAACGCGGTCAGCATCAGCACCGGGGCGATGCTCTCGCCGGCGATCTTCTCGGCCGCGGAGATGCCGTCCAGCTTGGGCATCTTCACGTCCAGGATCACCAGGTCGGGGCGGTGCTCACGGGCCAGCTCGACGGCCTGCTCCCCGTCACCGGCCTCACCGACGACGGAGTACCCCTCCTCCTCCAGCATCTCTTTGAGATCCAGCCGGATGAGCGCCTCGTCCTCGGCGATGACGACACGGGTCGTCAGCGGAGGCACGTGCGACTTGTCGTCATCGGTCACGTCGGCGGGCTGGGGCGACTCGGGGGCGGTCACGTGGGCTCCTCGTTCGGGGCAGGGGCACTGCTGACAAGAGCCTACCTAGCTGCGGTAAGGTGGACGCGCTCAGGGTCGGCGGAAACCTTCGATCCTACGAGCCCCGGTAGCCCAATTGGCAGCAGGCAATGGATTCAAAACCCATACAGTGTCGGTTCGAGTCCGACCCGGGGCACTTTTCCTTCGATTCGAAGGTCGCCACCGATAAGCGGATGTCCACGTTCTCGTGAACATCCGCTTTCTTGCACACGCAAGCGAGCGCTCGCGCTCGTGGCGCAGGGCCGCAGCCTGCATTCGGTGAGCAGGGAGATGGGCATCTCCCGGGCGGCGATCCGCGCCTGGCTCGACCGCTTGGAGCCACTTCCCCGCCTGGCTCCGCCGGACCCCGGACCGCCCGCGTGCGAGCGGTCGTACGCCTGTCTGCTGGGGCTGTACCTGGGAGACGGCTGCATCAGCTCGCACCCCCGCAGCAGCGGCTTCCACCTGCGGATCGACTCGTCCGCGGGCTGATCCACTCCGACGGCTGCCGCATCACCAACTGCTCTGATGGACGCTCACGTGGGTCCGAAGTACTGACTAGTCCTCGCCGATGTGGTGCACCCGCACCATGTTCGTCGTACCCGACACCCCCGGCGGCGAGCCCGCCGTGATGATCACCACGTCGCCCTTCTGGCAGCGGCCGTACTGGAGGAGGAGTTCGTCCACCTGGGCGGCCATCGCGTCCGTGGAGTCGACGTGGGGGCCGAGGAAGGTCTCCACGCCCCAGGTCAGGTTCAGCTGGGAGCGCGTCGCGGGTTCGGGGGTGAAGGCCAGCAGCGGAATGGGTGAGCGGTAGCGGGACAGGCGGCGGGCCGTGTCGCCGGACTGGGTGAAGGCGACCAGGAAGCGGGCGCCGAGGAAGTCGCCGATCTCGGCTGCCGCGCGGGCGACCGCGCCGCCCTGGGTGCGGGGCTTGGTGTGGCCGGTGAGCGGGGGGAGACCCCCGGCGAGGAGGCCTTCCTCCGCCGCCTCGACGATGCGGGCCATCGTGCGGACCGTGTCGATCGCGTGCTTGCCGACGCTGGTCTCCCCGGAGAGCATCACCGCGTCCGTGCCGTCGAGGACCGCGTTGGCGACGTCGGAGGCCTCGGCGCGGGTGGGCCGGGCGTTGTCGATCATCGAGTCGAGCATCTGCGTGGCGACGATGACCGGTTTGGCGTTGCGCTTGGCGAGTTTGACGGCGCGTTTCTGGACGATCGGGACCTGTTCCAGCGGCATTTCGACGCCGAGGTCGCCGCGGGCGACCATGATGCCGTCGAAGGCGGCGACGATGCCGTCGAGGTTCTCGACGGCCTGGGGTTTCTCGACCTTGGCGATGACGGGGAGGCGGCGGCCCTCCTCGTCCATGATGCGGTGGACGTCGTGGATGTCGCGTCCGCTGCGGACGAAGGAGAGGGCGATGACGTCGAAGCCGGTGCGCAGCGCCCAGCGCAGGTCGTCCTCGTCCTTCTTGGAGAGGGCGGGGACGGAGACGGCGACGCCGGGGAGGTTGAGGCCCTTGTGGTCGGAGACCATGCCGCCCTCGACGACGCGGGTGCGGACGCGGGGGCCGTCGACGGCGGTGACTTCGAGGCAGACCTTGCCGTCGTCGACGAGGACGCGTTCGCCGGGGGTGACGTCGTCGGCGAGGCCGGCGTAGGTGGTGCCGCAGCCGGTGCGGTCGCCTTCGGCGCCGTCCTCGACGGTGATGGTGAAGGTGTCGTCGCGTTCGAGGAGTACGGGGCCTTCGGTGAAGGTGCCGAGGCGGATCTTCGGGCCCTGGAGGTCGGCGAGGAGTCCGACGCTGCGGCCGGTCACGTCGGATGCCTTGCGGACCCGTCGGTACCGCTCCTCGTGTTCGGCGTGGCCGCCGTGGCTGAGGTTGAAGCGGGCGATGTCCATGCCGGCCTCGACCAGTGCCTCGATCTGGTCGTAGGAGTCGGTGGCGGGTCCCAGGGTGCAGACGATTTTCGCTCGGCGCATGGGGCGAGCCTATGACTTACCGGCGGGTAGAGAATTGGCGGTGCATGACTGCTCAACGACCTTTGAGTGAAGCCCTTTTGACAAGTGGTGAATTGTGCGGCGGGGTGCTCCGATGAGCATTCGGCGGGGTTTTTCCCAGCCCTTTCGGGCGCTTTTTCGACGGTCGCTCATATGGTCGGCGGCGCTGCGGTCGCGGGCACCCGCGGGGACGCCGGTCGGGGCCGTAGGTCCCGCTCTGCCGCCGCTTCGGACCGGGCGGCCCCCGGTGAGTCACCGGATCGAAACCTGCGAGGGGTGTTGCCGGTCGCGTTGAGCGGCCACAATCTACGCGCGTTGTCCACGTGGGCCGTGCGCCCCGTCATCCAGGAGATCAGCATGCCGTTGAACCGCCGGAAGTTTCTGAAGAGGTCCGCCGTCACGGGGGCGGGGGTGGCGCTGGCCGGTGCGGCGGCGGCTCCGGCGGCCGAGGCGGCGCCCGCCGGCCACGGGCGCAAGCCGAAGGGCAAGCGGTACTCGCTGACGGTGATGGGGACGACCGACCTGCACGGGCACGTCTTCAACTGGGACTACTTCAAGGACGCGGAGTACACGGACTCGGCGGGCAACGCGCAGGGTCTGGCGCGGGTCTCGACGCTGATCGACCAGGTGCGCGAGGAGAAGGGCCGCGGCAATACGCTGCTGCTGGACGCGGGTGACACGATTCAGGGGACTCCGCTGACGTATTACTACGCGAAGGTGGACCCGATCACCGCCGAGGGCGGGCCGGTGCATCCGATGGCTCAGGCGATGAACGCGATCGGTTATGACGCGGTGGCGCTGGGCAATCACGAGTTCAACTACGGTATCGAGACGCTCCGCAAGTTCGAGGAGCAGTGCGATTTCCCGCTGCTGGGTGCGAACGCGGTGGACGCGAAGACGCTGAAGCCCGCTTTTCCCCCGTATTTCATGAAGACGTTCCGGGTGAAGGGCGCGCCGCCGGTCAAGGTGGCGGTGCTGGGGCTGACCAACCCGGGGATCGCGATCTGGGACAAGGCGTACGTGCAGGGGAAGCTGGCGTTCCCGGGCCTGGAGGAGCAGGCGGCGAAGTGGGTGCCCAAGCTGCGGTCGATGGGCGCGGACGTGGTGGTGGTCTCGGCGCACTCGGGGGCTTCGGGGACGTCGTCGTACGGTGACCAGTTGCCGTACGTGGAGAACGCGGCGGCGAACGTCGCCCGGCAGGTGCCGGGGATCGACGCGATCCTGGTCGGGCACGCGCACACGGAGATCGTGGAGCAGCGGGTCGTCAACGAGGAGACCGGCGAGGAGGTCGTGCTGTCGGAGCCGCTGTGCTACGCGGAGCGGCTGACGCTGTTCGACTTCGAGCTGGTGCACGAGAAGGGCCGTTGGCGGGTGGAGTCCGTCAAGGCGTCGCTGCGGGATTCCCGCACGGTGGCGGACGATCCGAAGATCACGCGGTTGCTGAAGGACGAGCACGCGCTGGTGGTGGCGTACGTCAACCAGGTGGTGGGGACGGCGACGGAGACGTTGACGACGGTGGAGGCGCGGTACAAGGACGCGCCGATCATCGATCTGATCACCAAGGTGCAGGAGGACGTGGTCAAGACGGCGCTGGCGGGGACGGAGTACGCGTCGCTGCCGGTGCTGGCGCAGGCGTCGCCGTTCTCGCGGACGTCGGAGATCCCGGCGGGCGAGGTGACGATCCGGGATCTGTCGAGTCTGTACGTGTACGACAACACGCTGGTGGCGAAGGTGATGACGGGTGCTCAGGTGCGGGCGTACCTGGAGTACTCGGCGGAGTACTACGTGCAGACCGCGGCGGGTGCGGCGGTGGACGTGGAGAAGCTGACGAACGCGGGCGGCCGTCCGGACTACAACTACGACTACGTGTCGGGGCTGGCGTACGAGATCGACATCGCGCAGCCGGCGGGTTCGCGGATCAAGAACCTGACGTACGGGGGTGCGGCGCTGGACGACGCGCAGCGGTTCGTGCTGGCGGTGAACAACTACCGGGCCAATGGCGGTGGGGCGTTCCCGCATGTGGCGTCGGCGCAGGAGGTGTGGTCGGAGTCGACGGAGATCCGTACGCGGATCGCCGAGTGGGTGACGGCGAAGGGTGTGCTGGACCCGGCGGACTTCGCGTCGGTGGACTGGCGGCTGACGCGGGACGGTACGCCGGTGTTCTGATCCGTTTCCGGTGGGTGGCCTCAGATTCCGTCCGCGAGCGGGGTGAGTGTTCTCGCCTCGCGTGCGGAGGGGATCTGGGGCCGTCGCTGTTCCAGGCCGAAGGTGGTGAAGGCGGTGCGGCGCGGGAGGGGGTAGGGGTCGGTGCCGGTGAGGGTGTTGAGGATGGTGGCGCTGCGCCAGGCGGCGAGTCCGAGGTCGGGGGCGCCGACGCCGTGGGTGTGGGTCTCGGCGTTCTGTACGTAGGCGTGGCAGCCGGCGGTGGTGACGGTGGGGTCGAGGAGGAGGCGGAAGCGTTCGTCGACGCGGGGGCGGTTGGCGTTGTCGCGGCGCAGGTAGGGGTCGAGGCCGGCGAGGAGTTGGTCGAGGGGGCGTTCGCGGTAGCCGGTGGCGAGGACGACGGCGTCGGTGGTGAGGCGGGAGCGGGTCTTCTGTTCGACGTGTTCGAGGTGGAGTTCGATCTGGGTGGTGGCGACGCGGCCGGCGGTGCGGACGCGGACGCCGGGGGTGAGGACGGCGTCGGGCCAGCCGTCGGTGAGGGAGCGGCGGTAGAGCTCGTCGTGGAGGGCGGCGAGGGTGCCGGCGTCGACGCCTTTGTGGAGGTGCCATTGGGCGGGGACGAGGCGGTCGCGGACGTTCTCGGGCAGGGCGTGGAAGTAGCGGGTGTAGTCGGGGGTGAAGTGTTCGAGGCCGAGTTTGGAGTACTCCATGGGGGTGATCGCCTCGGTGCGGCCGATCCAGTGCAGGCGTTCGCGGCCGGTGGGGCGGTTGCGGAGCAGGTCGAGGAAGATCTCGGCGCCGGACTGGCCGGTGCCGACGACGGTGACGTGGCCGGCGGTGAGCAGGGCGGTGCGGTGGTCGAGGTAGTCGGCGGCGTGCAGGACGGGGACGCCGGGGGCGTCGGCGAGGGGTTTGAGCGGTTCGGGGACGTGGGGTTCGGTGCCGATGCCGACGACGAGGTTCTTGGTACG
Source organism: Streptomyces sp. NPDC090994 (assembly GCF_044768905.1). NCBI lineage: Bacteria > Bacillati > Actinomycetota > Actinomycetes > Kitasatosporales > Streptomycetaceae > Streptomyces > Streptomyces sp. NPDC090994. Next base: position 325,300 of record NZ_JBIVWS010000003.1, on the reverse strand, counting down.
GGTGCGGCCGAGGGCGTGGGCCTCTCCGTCGGCGTCGAGGTGGGCGTAGTCGACTTCGAAGCAGCCGTGTTGGGGGTGGAAGCGGACGGCGTCGACCTGGTGGCCGAAGCGGAGGGAGGGGAGGTTCTCGCTGACCCAGCGGCAGTAGGCGTCGTAGGCGGTGCGGTGGATGTGGAAGTGCTCGGAGAAGTAGAAGGGGTAGAGGCGTTCGCGGGTGCGGAGGTAGTTGAGGAAGCTGAAGTGGCTGGTGGGGTCGGCGAGGGTGACGAGGTCGGCGAGGAAGGGGACCTGGAGGCGGGCCTCGTCGATGAGGAGGCCCGGGTGCCAGTGGAAGGCGGGGCGCTGGTCGTAGAAGACGGCGTCGAGGCCGGTCAGGGGGTGGGCGAGGGCGGCGAGGGAGAGGTTGCAGGGGCCGATGCCGATGCCGACGAGGTCGTGGGGCTCGGGGGTGGGGTTCATCGGGGGGTGTGTCCTTCCACGAGGTCGAGGAGGGCGGTGAGGTCGCCGGGGCCGGTGTGGGGGTTGAGGAGGGTGGCCTTGAGCCACAGGCGTCCGTCGGGGCGGGCGCGGCCGAGGACGGCGCGGCCTTCGGTGAGGAGGGTGCGGCGGACGGCGGCGACGGCGGGGTCGGGGGCGCCGGCGGGGCGGAACAGGACGGTGCTGAGGGGCGGTGGGGCGTAGAGGTCCAGGGCGGGGCGGGCCTCGACGAGGCGGGCCAGGTCCTGGGCGCGGGCGTGGACGTGGTCGACGAGGGTGCCGAGGCCGGTGCGGCCGAGGGTCTTGAGGGTGACGGCGATCTTGAGGATGTCGGGGCGGCGGGTGGTGCGCAGGGAGCGGCCGAGGAGGTCGGGGAGGCCGGCGTCGGTGTCGTCGTCGGCGTTGAGGTAGTCGGCGCGTTGGCGCAGGGCGGTGAGGTCGGTGGGGTCGCGGACGGTGAGGAGGCCGGCGGCGATCGGTTGCCAGCCGAGTTTGTGCAGGTCGAGGGCGATGGTGTGGGCGCGGTCGAGGCCGGTGAGCTGGGCTCGGTGGCGGTCGCTGAAGAGGAGGCCGCCTCCGTAGGCGGCGTCGATGTGGAGCCGGGCTCCGTGGCGGGCGCAGATGCCGGCGATGTCGGGGAGGGGGTCGATGAGGCCGGCGTCGGTGGTGCCCGCGGTGGCGGCCACGACGACGGGGCTGCCGGGGCCGGGGAGCCGGGCGAGGATGTTGTCGAGGACGGCGGGGTCGAGGGTGCCCGCGGGGGTGGGTACGGGGACGGGGTCGGGCAGGCCGAGGAGCCAGGCGGCGCGGGGCAGTGAGTGGTGGGCGTTGGCGCCGTGGACGAGGCGGGTTGCCGGTCCCTGGGTTTCGCGGGCGAGGAGCAGGGCGAGGTGGTTGGACTCGGTGGCGCCGGTGGTGACGAGGGCGTCGGTGTGGCCGGCCTCCCTGGCCAGGGCGTGGGTGACGAGGGCTTCGAGGGCGGAGGCGGCGGGGGCCTGGTCCCAGGAGTCGAGGGAGGGGTTGAGGACGCTGGCGGCGAGGTCGGCGGCGGCGCTGACGGCGAGCGGCGGGCCGTGCAGGTGGGCGGCGCACAGGGGGTCGGCGGGGTCGGCGGAGCCGGCGGCGAGGGCGGTGACGAGGGTGCGCAGGGCGCCGGGGTCGCCGTGCTCGGGCAGGACGTCGCCGAGGGCGGCACGGATGCGGGCGGCGACGGCGTCGGGCCCGCCGGCGGGGAGCGGCCCGCCGCGGGCCCGGGTGCCGGTGCGGAGGGCGTCGAGGACGGTGTCGAGCAAGGGGCGGAGGGCTTGGGGGCCGTCGGGGCCCGAGGCGAGGGGC
>NZ_JBIVWS010000003.1:230888-323390 GCF_044768905.1 Streptomyces sp. NPDC090994 | reverse complement strand
GCGGTCGCGAGGCGCAGGGGCCGTCGGGGCCCGAGGCGAGGGGCGGTCGCGAGGCGCAGGGGCCGTCGGGGCCCGAGGCGAGGGGCGGTCGCGAGGCGCAGGGGCCGTCGGGGCCCGAGGCGAGGGGCGGTCGCGAGGCTTGGGAGCCATCGGAACCGGAAACGAGGGGCGGTCGCGAGGCACGGGAGCCATCGGGATCTGAAGCGTGGGGCGGTCGCAGGGCGTAGGGACCGTCGTCCGAGCCCGGAGCAAGGGAGCCGTCGGAATCCGAAACGGGCGACGGCCCCGGCACGTCGGAACCGTCAGAACCCGAAACGAACAGCGGCCGCAGGCCACAGGAACCGCCGGGCCCCCAAGCAGGCAACGGCCCCGGCACGTCGGAACCGTCGGGACCGTCGGAACCCGAAGCATGGGGCGGTGGGGTACTCATCGGTGTCCTCCGGGGCGCGGCGGGGTGGCCTCCAGCGTGTACGCGGGAGGTGGTCGCGTCCGGGGGTTCGGTGAACAGCACCCGATGGAGGTACTGCCGTACGGGGGGAATGGGTCGGAGGTGGTGTACCGTGCGGCGCCGCCGGCCCGGAGGGGGCCGGCGGCGGGTGCCGCCGTGGGGGGGGTCAGGCGCCGTGGGGGGTCAGGCGCCGTGGGGGGAGTCAGGCGCCGTGGAGGGGGTCAGGCGCCGTGGGCCTCGCGGACCCGGAGCGCCCGGGCGAGGTCGTCCAGTTCGTCGACGAGCCGGCGGCGCAGGGACGGCACGGGTCCGGCGTCGCGCAGGCAGTCCTCGCCGAGGCGGAGGGTGTCTGCGGTGACGGCGTGGACGGGGAAGGCCCAGCGGCCCGCGGCGGCGGCGATGGCGGGGCCGCGGCGGGCGGCGACGGCGACCGCGTCGGGGAAGTAGCGGGGGACGTACTCCCGTACCAGGTCGGCCTGTTCGGGCTGCCAGAAGCCCTGGGCGGTGGCGGTGAACAGGTAGTTGGAGAGGTCGTCGGAGCCGAACATGGCGTCCCAGGCGCGGGCCTTGGCCTCGGGGTCGGGCAGGGCGGCGCGGCAGCGGGCGGCGCCTTCCTGGCCGGTGGCGCTGGGGTCGCGGTCGAGTTCGGCGGCGATGGTCGCCTCGTCGGTGGCGCCGAGGACGGCGAGCCGGGTGAGGATGCGCCAGCGCAGTTCGGGGTCGAGTTCGGGGCCGCCGGGGACGGTGCCGTCGGCGAGCCAGGCGGCGATGGTCTCGGGGTGGGCGGCGGTGGCGATGCGGTGGCGTACGGCGATCAGGCGGCGCCCGGGGTGGTCGCCGTCCTCGGTGCGGCGGATGAGGTCGCGGCACAGGGCGGTGAGGGTGGCCAGGGCGGCGGGCCGCTGCCCGGGGGTGAGGTAGCGGTCGGCGATGTGGGTGTGGGCGAAGGCCAGGACACCCTGGACGAGGGCGAGGTCGGTCTCCTCGGGAAGGTGGGCGGCGGCGGTGGCCAGGTAGTCGCCGGGGGCGAGTTCGCCGTCGCGGACCATGTCGCGCAGGGTGTTCCACACCACGGCGCGGGTGAGGGCGTCGGGGATCTCGGACAGGCCGCGCAGGGCGGTCTCCAGGGAGTGCGCGTCGAGGCGGACCTTGGCGTAGGTGTGGTCGAGGTCGTTGGGGACGACGAGGGCGGGGCGGGTGCCGGAGCGGGGCTCGGGGGCGGTCTGGGGGACGTCGGTCTCGTAGCGCTCGCGCAGGACGAGGGTGCGGCCGTCGTTGAGGTCGCGGTCGTAGACGCCGATGGTGGCGCGGTGCGGGCGGCTGCCGTCGCGGTGCAGGGCGAGGGTCCAGGCGCCGGGGCGGGCGTCGACGCCGGCGGTGAGGGTGTCGACGCCGGTGGTGCGCAGCCAGGTGTCGGCCCAGGCGTGGACGTCGCGGTCGGTGGCGGTGGCGAGGGAGTCGATGAAGTCGGCGAGGGAGGCGTTGGCGAACTTGTGCCGGGCGAAGTGGGTGTTGATGCCGGCCAGGAAGTCCTTCTCGCCGAGCCAGGTGACGAGCTGGCGCAGGGCGGAGGCGCCCTTGGCGTAGGAGATGCCGTCGAAGTTGAGGAGGGCGGAGGCGGTGTCGGGGACGTCCTCGGGGGCGACGGGGTGGGTGGAGGGGCGCTGGTCGGCGTCGTAGCCCCAGGACTTGCGGGTGACGCCGAACTCGGTCCAGGGGCCGGTGAAGCGGGTGGCCTCGGCGGTGGTCTGGTAGCCCATGTACTCGGCGAAGGACTCGTTGAGCCAGATGTCGTCCCACCAGCGCAGGGTGACGAGGTCACCGAACCACATGTGGGCCATCTCGTGGGCGATGACCATGGCGCGGGTCTGGCGTTCGGTGTCGGTGACGGCGGAGCGGTGGACGAACTCGTCGCGGAAGGTGACCAGCCCGGGGTTCTCCATGGCGCCGGCGTTGAACTCGGGGACGAACGCCTGGTCGTAGGAGTCGAAGGGGTAGGGCTCGTCGAACTTCTCGTGGTAGCGGTCGAAGCAGGCGCGGGTGATGTCGAGGATCTCGTCGGCGTCCGCGTCGAGGTACCGGGCGAGGGAGCGGCGGCAGTGGATGCCGAAGGGCAGGCCGCGGTGTTCGGTGGTGACGGAGTGCCAGGGGCCGGCGGCGACGGCGACGAGGTAGGTGGAGATGGGCGGGGTGGTGGCGGCGGTCCAGCGGCCGTCGTCGGTGCGTTCGGTGACGCCGTTGGCGAGGACGGTCCAGCCTTCGGAGGCGCGGACGGTGAGGTCGAAGCGGGCCTTGAGGTCGGGCTGGTCGAAGGCGGCGAAGACGCGCTGGACGTCGTCCATGAAGAGCTGGGTGTAGAGGTAGGTCTCGCCGTCGGCGGGGTCGGTGAAGCGGTGCATGCCCTCGCCGGTGCGGGAGTAGGCCATGGCGGCGTCGACGCGCAGTTCGTGTGCGCCGGGGGCGAGGTTCCGCAGGGGCAGGCGGTTGTCGTCCAGGTCCGCCGGGTCGAGGGGGTGTCCGTCGAGGGTGACGCTGTGCAGCCGGGCGGGCCTGACGTCGACGAAGGTGTCCGTGCCGGCTGCGGGCTCCGTGTCGCCGCGGACGGTGAAGCGGATGGTGGTGAGGGAGTCGAAGGTCTCTTCCCCGCCGGTCAGATCGAGGGCGATCGTGTAGTGGTGGACGTCGAGGAGCCGGGCACGGGTCTGCGCTTCGTCGCGCGTCAGTACGGACATGGACGACATGCTGCCCGATGCCGGTCGGAGGGCACAGAGGCGGTTCGGTACGCGGCCTATGTCCGGTCTTTCTGGAGGCTGTCGCGCTCCCCCTCGCGCGCCCCCCGGGGCCGGGAGCGCGGGGCGGGAGCGTCGGGGTGGGGGCGGCCGGGAGGGGTGGGTCCGTTTCCGGTGTGCTCCCGCAGGCGGGCGCGCAGGTCGCGCACCTCCCGTTGGAGGGCGAGGTGGCGCCGGTGGGTTTCGTGGAGGTGGCGGACCTTGGTGCGCAGGGCCCAGGGGTCGACGGGTTTGCGGACCAGGTCGGCGACGCCCAGGCGGAAGGCGGTGGCGCTCAGCTCGGGGTCGAAGCCGAAGCCGGTGAGGAGGACGACCGGGATGTGCTGGGTCTGTTCCACGCGGCGCATGCAGCGGACCACGTCGAGGCCGTCGACGCCGGGGATCCGTACGTCGAGGAGGAGCAGGGCGACCTGGCCGCGCAGGACCTGTTTGAGCGCCTGGTCGCCGCTGGTGGCCCGCCGCAGCGGGTAGCCGAGCGGGGCGAGGGCGGCCTCCAGGGCGTACAGCGTGTCCTCGTGGTCGTCGACGATCAGTATTCCGGCGTCCGAGGGGGCTCCGGCGCCCGGCGGTGTTCCGGCATCCGACGGCATGGCCCGACGTCCTCCCTTGTGCGGCAAGGGGTGCACGGCTGTGCGGCACGGGGCGCACAGCTGTACGGCGAGGGGGGTGCACAGCGCAGCATGCCCCGTGCACGTCCCCGTGTCACTCCCCCCGGTACGGCCTCGGGAGGGTCGGGCGGGCCGGGCGGGTCAGGCGGGTTCGGTGCCGGCGTCCTCGGCGATGCGCTCGTGGTGGTGGATGACCTCGGCGATGATGAAGGTCAGGAACTTCTCGGCGAAGGCCGGGTCGAGTTTGGCGTTCTCGGCCAGGGTCCGCAGCCGGGTGATCTGTTCGGCCTCGCGGGCCGGGTCGGCGGGCGGCAGCTGGTGGCGGGCCTTGAGGTGGCCGACCTGCTGGGTGCATTTGAAGCGCTCGGCGAGCATGTGGACGACGGCGGCGTCGATGTTGTCGATGCTGTCGCGCAGCCGGGCGAGCTCCTCGCGGACGGCGGGGTCGGCTCCACTGTTACCGGTGTTGCTGGTGGTCATGACGGGTCAGCCTACGGGGCGGGGCCGGGGTGGCGCCGGGCCGTCTCAGCACCCGGCGGGGGCACGGGCGGGGCGGCTTTCCGCGGCCGGACCCGGGGCGGACCGGGAGGGTGCCCCGTACAGTGGGAACCGGGTTCCGGCGTCTTGGGGGTACGGACGTGGCGAACGACGGGCCGGTCGAGCACGGCTACCCGCACCTGGAGACGGTGCGGGCCGCCGTCACCGCGCTGTACAGGCGGTTGTCGTACGACACCGTCCAGACCTTCTCGGCCAGTGTGGCACCGGCCGACGTGGCGTTCTGCGACACCGACGACCTGTATCTGGGGGCGCAGCGGGTCGCCCGGGAGCTGGTGCGGCACTACCGTCTGCCGGACGCGCGGCTGATCGTCTCCTTCCGTGCGATGACCCAGGCGGCCAATGTCGAACTGGCCGCCGGGCCGGAGTACTTCGTCGAGCTGAACGACCGCTTCCGCACCCACCGCCGGGACATCGGCGCCGCGCTGGCGCACGAGGTGACGCATGTGTACCTGCACCGGCTGGGGCTGTCGTTCCCGGGCACGCGGGACAACGAGATCCTGACCGACACGGTGACGACGTACCTGGGCGCGGGGTGGCTGCTGCTGGACGCGTACCGGGAGGACGCGGCGTCCTCGCAGAAGCTGGGGTACCTGACGCCGGAGGAGTTCGGGTACGTGCTGGCCAAGCGGGCGCTGGTGTTCGGTGAGGACCCGTCGGTGTGGTTCACCAGTCCGCAGGCGTACTCGGCGTACGTGGCGGGCCGGGAGCGGGCCCGCCGGGACGAGCGGCAGCCGCCGCTGACGGCGGCCGGCTGGGCGGGCCGCCGCCGCTACGCCCGGGACCGGCGGCACGCGCGGGACCATCCGTCCGGCGGTGCGGGCGGCGGTGTGCCGTACGCGTTCACCCCGGACGCCCGGGGTCCGCTGCGGGTCTCGTTCCCCTGTCCGACCTGTCACCAGCGCATCCGGGTTCCGGTGCGGGGCCGGGTGCGGGCGCGGTGCGGGCTGTGCCGGACGGTGCTGGAGTGCGACACGTGAACCGGAGCGCCCCGGCGCGCGACAGCTTCCGGTGACGATCCCCGGCGCGCGACAGCTTCCGGTGACGATCCCCGGCGCGCGTCAGCTTCCGGTGACGATCCCTGACGCGCGTCAGTTCCCGGTGACGATCCCCGGCGCCCGTCAGTTCCCGGTGACGATCCCTGACGCGCGTCAGTTCCCGGTGACGATCCCCGGCGCCCGTCAGTTCCCGGTGACGATCCCCTGGGCGCGCGCCTCGACCAGCCACTTGGGGAACTCGCCCACCAGACGGTCGTACAGCTCGGCGTCGGAGACCGTGCGCGGGTCCTGTCCGGCGTGGAAGAAGCCGGCGTTGTCGACCGCTCGCTTGCCGGGGACGGCCAGTTCGTCGAGCTTGCGCAGGTAGTCGAACTGCTTGCTGCCCCGGTCGCCGAAGCCGATGAACTGCCAGAACAGGGGGAGCCGGGCGGCCTTGCAGAGGTAGCGCTCGGCGGCGAGCCGGTTGACGGGGCCGCCGTCGGTCTGGAAGACGACGAGGGCGGGGGCGGTGCAGCCGCTGTCGAGGTAGTGGTCGATGACGGCGTCCATGGCCAGGTGGTAGGCGGTCCTGCCCATGTGGCCCAGGCCCGCCACGATCCGCTCGATCCTCCCCTGGTGGTCGGCGAGCGCGATGTCGGTGACCGCGTCGACGTCGGTCGAGAAGAACACGACCGGCACGGTGCCGTCGTCGTCGAGGTGCGCGGAGAGCGACAGCACCCGGTCGGCGAGCGCCTGCACGCTGCCGTCCTTGTAGTACGGCTTCATGGAGCCGGAGTAGTCGACGACTAGGTAGACGGCGGCCCGCTGCCCGTGCAGTCCGTGTCTGTCCAGTGAGGCACCGGCGCTCTTGTAGAGGCTGACCAGCGCGGGCGCGCTCTCCTCGATCTTGCTCAGGCTGATCGCGGCCATCCGGACTCCCCCGCTCGCACCACGGCACCGGCTGCCGAGGTTACGGCACTGGCCGACCCTGCTCTCAGCCCGTCCACAGGAGTTCGCTATTTTGTTCGCCGCCGCCCGTCCCTCACCACCGCAGAGGAGCCGGCTCTTGGAGTCCGAGCCCGTCGTCACGACCTGCTACCGCCATCCGGCGGTGGAGTGTCATGTCCGCTGCACCCGCTGCGAGCGGTACATCTGCCCGGACTGCATGCGCGAGGCGTCCGTGGGCCACCAGTGCCCGGAGTGCGTGAAGGAGGGGGCGCGGTCGGTCCGGCAGGCCCGGACCATCGTCGGCGGCCGGGTCACGGCGACGCCCGTGGTGACGTACGCGCTGATCGCGCTCAACGCGCTGGCCTACGTCGCCGAGGTGGTCCGTCCGGAGCTCGTGGACCGGTTCTCGGTGCTGGCCGCGCGGCTGACCGGGCCGGACGACGGCTTCTACGTCTACCAGGCCGACCACCCGTCCGCCTTCCACCCCGAGGGCGTCGTGGCCGGCGAGTGGGAGCGGCTGCTGACCGGCGGTTTCCTCCATCTCCAGCCGACCGAGGGCACGTTCGGGCTGCTGCACATCGTGATGAACATGGTGGCGCTGTGGCAGCTGGGCCGGGTGGTGGAGCCGATGCTCGGCCGCCTGCGCTACCTCGTGCTCTATCTGCTGGCGGTGCTGGGCGGCTCGGTCCTGGTGGTGCTGCTGGCCGACCCCGGACAGACGTCGGTGGGCGCCTCGGGCGGCATCTTCGGGCTGGGGGCGGCGTATTACGTGCTGGCCCGCCGGGTCGGCGCGGACATGGGGCCGGTCAACCGGTTCATGGCGTATCTGCTGCTGTGGCTGCTGATCTCCGCCGGGCTCACCTCCTGGCAGGGCCACCTCGGCGGTCTGGTGGCCGGCGGTCTGGTGGCGGCGGCGTTCGCCTACGCGCCCCGGGACGGGCGCCGGACGCTGGTCCAGGCGGGCGCGTGCGCCGCGCTGCTGGTGGTGCTGGCGGTGGCGGTGCTGGCCCGGGTGGCGGCGCTGACGGGCGTGGGTACGGCGTGAGGCACCGGTCACCGATCACCACGGCCACGCCCGCGGCCGCCACACCGACGAACGGCGGTACGGCATGAGGCGCGGGGTGCTGTTCTTCGCGGCCGTGCCGGTGGTGGCGACGGCGGCGGTCTTCTTCCTGGCGCCGGCCGACTCCGACGAGCCGGTGCCCGGCCCGCCCGCGGCCACCGCCGGGTCGGCCCGCGAGGAGGCCAAGGACCGGGCCGAGCGGGAGCGGGAGCAGGACGACGCGGTGATCGCCGGCCTGCCGGCCGGGCTGTCCGCCCCGGACAAGAAGGAGCTGGCGCAGCGGCTCGTGGCGAGCGCCGACAACTCCACGCTGGACTGGCGCGGCCTCTACGGCAGCATCGAGGACCTCGGCGACGGGCAGGGGTACACGGCGGGCATCGCAGGTTTCTGCACCGGCACCCACGACCTGCTCACCCTGGTCGAGCGGTACACCGACGACCACCCCGGCAACGGCCTGGCCCGCTATCTGCCCGCCCTGCGCGAGGTCGACGGCACGGACTCGCACGAGGGCCTGGACCCCGGGTTCACGGACGCCTGGCGGGCGGAGGCCGAGGTCCCGGCGTTCCGGAAGGCACAGGAGGAGGAGCGCGACCGGGTCTACTTCGAGCCGTCCGTGCGCCTGGCCAAGCTGGACGGGCTGTCCACGCTGGGCCAGTTCGTGTACTACGACGCGATCATCTTCCACGGCCCGGACACGGAGGAGGACGGCTTCTACGGACTGCGCGAGCAGGCCATGCGGCAGGCCGAGACCCCGGCCGAGGGCGGCGACGAGAAGACGTACCTGAACGCCTTCCTCGACGTGCGCCGCGAGGCCCTGCGCAACAGCCGGGACGGCGACACCACCCGCGTCGACACCGCCCAGCGGCGGTTCGTGGAGGCCGGGAACCTGGAACTGGCGACGCCTTTGGAGTGGCAGGTGTACGGGGACACGTACCAGGTGCCCTAGTACATGCGAGGCATGCGACGACGCCCGCCCCATGTCCGGTCGGGGACGGGGGCGGGCGTCGTCCGTGACCCGTACGCCGTTGTACGGGACAGTCCTGGTGCGGCCGTCAGACGGTCAGCGCGCGGTCCGTCGGGCGGATCGGGGCCGGCAGTTCGCTGGCGCCGGTCAGGTAGCTGTCGACGCCCTTGGCGGCCGAGCGGCCCTCGGCGATCGCCCAGACGATGAGCGACTGGCCGCGGCCGGCGTCACCGGCGACGAAGACACCGGGGACGTTGGTCTGGAAGTCGGCGTCGCGGGCGATGTTGCCGCGCTGGTCCAGCTCCAGGCCGAACTGCTCGACCAGGCCGTTCTCGCGGTCGGTGCCGGTGAAGCCCATGGCGAGGGTGACCAGCTGGGCCGGGATCTTGCGCTCGGTGCCCGGCTTCGGGGTGAGCTTGCCGTCGACGAACTCGACCTCGGTCAGGTGCAGCCACTGGACGTTGCCGTCCTCGTCGCCCTCGAAGTGGGTGGTGGAGACGGAGTAGACCCGCTCGCCGCCCTCCTCGTGCGCCGAGGTGACCTTGTAGAGCATGGGGAAGGTCGGCCAGGGCTGGGTGACCGGGTTCCGCTCGTCGCCCGGGCGGGGCATGATCTCCAGCTGGGTGACGGAGGCGGCGCCCTGGCGGTGGGCGGTGCCCACGCAGTCGGCGCCGGTGTCGCCGCCGCCGATGACGACGACGTGCTTGCCCTCGGCCGAGATCGGGGAGGTGACGTAGTCGCCCTCCTGGACCTTGTTGGACAGGGGCAGGTACTCCATCGCCTGGTACACGCCCTTGAGTTCGCGGCCGGGGACCGGCAGGTCGCGGGCGGTGGTGGCGCCGACGGCGAGGACGACGGCGTCGTAGCGCTTCTTCAGGTCGCCGGCCTGGATGTCGCGGCCGACCTCGACGCCGGTGCGGAACCGGGTGCCCTCCGCGCGCATCTGCTCGATACGGCGGTTGATGTGCCGCTTCTCCATCTTGAACTCGGGGATGCCGTACCGCAGCAGGCCCCCGACGCGGTCCGCGCGCTCGTAGACGGCGACGGTGTGGCCGGCCCGGGTGAGCTGCTGGGCGGCGGCGAGTCCCGCCGGGCCCGAGCCGATCACCGCGACGGTCTTGCCGGACAGGCGCTCGGGGATCCGCGGCGCGACGCTGCCGCTGTCCCACGCCTTGTCGATGATGGAGACCTCGACGTTCTTGATGGTGACCGGCGGCTGGTTGATGCCGAGCACGCACGCCGACTCGCACGGGGCCGGGCACAGGCGGCCGGTGAACTCCGGGAAGTTGTTGGTGGCGTGCAGCCGCTCGGAGGCGGCGGACCAGTCCTCGCGGTAGGCGTAGTCGTTCCACTCGGGGATCAGGTTCCCGAGCGGACAGCCGTTGTGGCAGAACGGGATGCCGCAGTCCATGCACCGGCTGGCCTGCTTGCTGATGATGGGCAGCAGCGAGCCGGGGACGTAGACCTCCTTGAAGTCCCTGACGCGCTCCTCGACCGGACGGGACTGGGCGACCTCGCGGCCGTGGTTCAGAAAGCCCTTGGGGTCAGCCATTGGTCGCCGCCTCCATCATCTTCTCGGTGATCTCGGACTCGGAGAGACCGTCTCGCTCGGCGGCGTCCTTGGCGGCGAGCACTGCCTTGTACGTGCTGGGGATGATCTTGCTGAACCGCTCGACCGACGCGGACCAGTCGGCGAGCAGCTTGCCCGCGACCGTGGAGCCGGTCTCCTCGGCGTGCCGGCGCACCACGTCGTGCAGCCATTCCTTGTCGGTGTCGTCCAGGGCCTCGATCGCGCCGAGGTTGCCGGCGTTGACGTTGTCCCGGTCGAGGTCGATGACGTAGGCGGTGCCGCCGGACATGCCGGCCGCGAAGTTGCGCCCGGTCTCGCCGAGGACGACCGCCTGGCCGCCGGTCATGTACTCGCAGCCGTGGTCGCCGACGCCCTCGGAGACGACCAGCGCGCCGGAGTTGCGGACGCAGAACCGCTCGCCGGTCTTGCCGCGCAGGAACATCTCGCCGCCGGTGGCGCCGTAGCCGATGGTGTTGCCGGCGATGACGCTGTACTCGGCGAGGTGGTCGGCGCCGCGGTCCGGGCGGACGATGATCCGGCCGCCGGACAGGCCCTTGCCGACGTAGTCGTTGGCGTCGCCCTCCAGGCGCAGCGTGACGCCGCGCGGGACGAAGGCGCCGAAGGACTGGCCGGCCGAGCCGGTGAAGGTGATGTCGATGGTGTCGTCGGGCAGGCCGGCGCCGCCGAACTTCTTGGTCACCTCGTGGCCGAGCATGGTGCCGACCGTGCGGTTGATGTTGCGGATGGCGACCTGGGCGCGGACCGGGGCCGCGTCGGCGGCGCCGGTGGCGGACAGGGCGTCGGCGGCGAGCTTGATCAGCTCGTTGTCGAGCGCCTTCTCCAGGCCGTGGTCCTGCTCGACGACGCGGTGGCGCACCGCGCCCTCGGGCAGCTCGGGCACGTGGAACAGCGGCGCCAGGTCCAGGCCCTGGGCCTTCCAGTGGCTGATGGCGCGGGTGACGTCGAGGGCCTCGGCGTGGCCGACGGCCTCCTCGATGGAGCGGAAGCCCAGCTCGGCGAGGATCTCGCGGACCTCTTCGGCGATGAACTTGAAGAAGTTCACGACGTACTCGGCCTTGCCGGAGAACCGGTCGCGCAGCACCGGGTTCTGGGTGGCGATGCCGACCGGGCAGGTGTCCAGGTGGCAGACGCGCATCATGACGCAGCCGGAGACGACGAGCGGCGCGGTGGCGAAACCGAACTCCTCGGCGCCGAGCAGCGCGGCGATGACCACGTCGCGGCCGGTCTTGAGCTGGCCGTCGGTCTGGACGACGATCCGGTCGCGCAGGCCGTTGAGCAGCAGGGTCTGCTGGGTCTCGGCCAGGCCCAGCTCCCAGGGGCCGCCCGCGTGCTTGAGCGAGGTCAGCGGCGAGGCGCCCGTGCCGCCGTCGTGGCCGGAGATCAGCACGACGTCCGCGTGCGCCTTGGACACACCGGCGGCGACGGTGCCGACACCGACCTCGGAGACCAGCTTGACGTGGATGCGCGCCTGGGGGTTGGCGTTCTTCAGGTCGTGGATGAGCTGGGCGAGGTCCTCGATGGAGTAGATGTCGTGGTGCGGCGGCGGGGAGATCAGGCCCACGCCCGGCGTCGAGTGACGCGTCTTGGCGACCCACGGGTAGACCTTGTGGCCGGGCAGCTGGCCGCCCTCGCCGGGCTTGGCGCCCTGGGCCATCTTGATCTGGATGTCGTCGGAGTTGACCAGGTACTCGCTGGTCACGCCGAAGCGGCCGGAGGCGACCTGCTTGATGGAGGACCGGCGGGCCGGGTCGTACAGGCGCTCCGGGTCCTCGCCGCCCTCACCGGTGTTGGACTTGCCGCCCAGCTGGTTCATGGCGATGGCGAGGGTCTCGTGGGCCTCGCGCGAGATGGAGCCGTACGACATGGCGCCCGTGGAGAACCGCTTGACGATCTCCGAGACCGGCTCGACCTCCTCGACCGGGATCGAGGGGCGGTCCGACTTGAAGCCGAACAGGCCGCGCAGCGTCATCAGCCGCTCGGACTGCTCGTTCACGCGCTCGGTGTACTTCTTGAAGATGTCGTACTTGCCGGAGCGCGTGGAGTGCTGGAGGCGGAAGACCGTCTCCGGGTCGAACAGGTGCGGCTCGCCCTCGCGGCGCCACTGGTACTCGCCGCCGATGTCGAGGGCGCGGTGCGCCGGCGCGATGCCGGAGACGGGGTACGCCTTGGCGTGCCGGGCGGCGACCTCCTGGGCGATGACGTCGATGCCGACGCCGCCGATCTTGGTGGCGGTGCCGTTGAAGTACTTCTCCACGAACGCCTGGTCCAGGCCGACGGCCTCGAAGACCTGGGCGCCGCGGTAGGAGGCGACGGTGGAGATGCCCATCTTGGACATGACCTTGAGGACGCCCTTGCCGAGGGCGTAGATCAGGTTCCGGATGGCCTGCTCGGCCTCGATGCCGGGCAGGAAGGTGCCCGCGCGGACCAGGTCCTCGACGGACTCCATGGCCAGGTACGGGTTGACCGCGGCGGCGCCGAAGCCGATCAGCAGGGCGACGTGGTGGACCTCGCGGACGTCGCCGGCCTCGACCAGCAGGCCCACCTGGGTGCGCTGCTTGGTGCGGATGAGGTGGTGGTGGACGGCGGCGGTGAGCAGCAGCGAGGGGATCGGCGCGTGCTCGGCGTCGGAGTGCCGGTCGGACAGGACGATCAGGCGGGCGCCGTTGCCGATGGCGGCGTCGGCCTCGGCACAGATCTCCTCGATGCGGGCGGCGAGCGCGTCGCCGCCGCCGGAGACCCGGTACAGGCCGGAGAGGGTCGCGGCCTTCATGCCCGGCATGTCACCGTCGGCGTTGATGTGGATGAGCTTGGCCAGCTCGTCGTTGTCGATCACCGGGAAGGGCAGCACGACGGAGCGGCAGGACGCGGCGGTCGGCTCCAGGAGGTTGCCCTGGGGGCCGAGCGCGGAGCGCAGGGAGGTGACCAGTTCCTCGCGGATGGCGTCCAGCGGCGGGTTGGTGACCTGCGCGAAGAGCTGGGTGAAGTAGTCGAAGAGCAGCCGGGGGCGGTCGGAGAGCGCGGCGATCGGCGAGTCGGTGCCCATCGAGCCGATCGGCTCGGCGCCGGCCTTGGCCATCGGCGCGAGGATGACGCGCAGTTCCTCCTCGGTGTAGCCGAAGGTCTGCTGGCGGCGGGTGACCGAGGCGTGGGTGTGGACGATGTGCTCGCGCTCGGGCAGGTCGGACAGCTCGATCTCACCGGCCTGGAGCCAGTCGGCGTACGGGTTCTCGGCGGCGAGCTGCGCCTTGATCTCGTCGTCCTCGATGATGCGGTGCTCGGCGGTGTCCACCAGGAACATCCGGCCGGGCTGGAGGCGGCCCTTGCGGACGACCTTCGCCGGGTCGATGTCGAGGACGCCGACCTCGGAGCCGAGGACGACCAGGCCGTCGTCGGTGACCCAGTAGCGGCCGGGGCGCAGACCGTTGCGGTCGAGGACGGCGCCGACCTGGGTGCCGTCGGTGAAGGTGACGCAGGCCGGGCCGTCCCAGGGCTCCATCATCGTGGAGTGGTACTGGTAGAAGGCGCGCCGGGCCGGGTCCATGGAGTCGTGGTTCTCCCACGCCTCCGGGATCATCATCAGCACGGAGTGCGGCAGCGACCGTCCGCCCAGGTGCAGCAGCTCCAGGACCTCGTCGAAGGAGGCGGAGTCGGAGGCGTCGGGCGTACAGATCGGGAACAGGCGCTCCAGGTCCGCGGAGGAGCCGAAGACGTCCGAGGCGAGCTGGGACTCGCGGGCGCGCATCCAGTTGCGGTTGCCCTTGACCGTGTTGATCTCGCCGTTGTGCGCGACGAAGCGGTACGGGTGGGCCAGCGGCCAGGACGGGAAGGTGTTCGTCGAGAACCGGGAGTGCACGAGCGCGATCGCGGAGGCGAAGCGGCGGTCGGACAGGTCCGGGAAGAACGGCTCCAGCTGGCCCGTGGTGAGCATGCCCTTGTAGACGATGGTCCGGGCGGACAGCGACGGGAAGTAGACGCCGGCCTCGCGCTCGGCGCGCTTGCGCAGCGCGAAGGCGCGGCGGTCCAGGGCGATGCCCTCGGAGACACCGTCGGCGACGAAGACCTGACGGAAGACCGGCATGGTCGAGCGGGCGGTGGCGCCCAGCAGCTGCGGGGCGACCGGCACCTCGCGCCAGCCGAGGACGGTCAGGCCCTCCTCGACGGCGATCGACTCGATGCGGGAGACGGCGTCGTCCGTGCCGTGCTCCGGCAGGAAGGCGATGCCGACGGCGTAGTGACCGGCCTCGGGGAGTTCGAATCCGGCCACGTCGCGGAAGAAGGCGTCCGGGACCTGCGAGAGAATGCCCGCGCCGTCACCCGAGTCGGGCTCGGAGCCGGTGGCGCCGCGGTGCTCCAGGTTGCGCAGCACGGTGAGGGCCTGGTCGACCAGCGTGTGGGACGCCTCGCCGGTGAGAGTGGCGACGAAGCCGACGCCGCAGGCGTCGTGCTCGTTGCGGGGGTCGTACATACCCTGCGCAGCAGGGCGAGCATCCATGAACGACCAGTTTCGGCCGTTCTCGGAGTGCTGGGACGGCTGGCGCGGCGTACGCATCGGCTCTCCCGTCGTCGTCAGTGGCAAAGTGCGAAAGGTGCCGAGGGACGACGCTGGCCCTCTGCGTGGCTCAATGTGAGCGCAAAATTTCGTGCAGGTTACATGATGGAACGGCTCTCGGAAAGCGGATATTCCGTTCCAACATGCGGACGCCAGAAGGTGCGTAGCGGGGGTACCGACACCCGGTGGCGGGAGCTGTGGGGGTCCGGCGGGGACAGATCGATGTCCGTCGGACCGAGGGGCGGAACGGGCTTCGTCACCCGTCCCGCGGATGTGCCGTGGGCACCTTTGCCCACAGCGCTTACGGCTCATGCCCAGTGGTCATGCGCTCGAAACCATTGAGCAACGTGTAACCGACTACTTATGCGGCCCAACGCATAAGTCAGGGGCCCGGTCATCCTACGGCCGTTCCGAACAATGTTCCCAGGGCGTACGTCACACCGGCCGCCGCGCCGCCCAGGAGGAGCTGCCGCAGCCCGCTGTACCACCAGCTCCGCGCGGTCACCTTGGCCACCACCGCGCCGCTGAGGAACAGTCCGGCCAGCGCCAGCACCACCGCGGGCCACAGCGCGCTCGCGCCGAGCAGGTAGGGCAGTACGGGGAGCAGGGCGCCCAGGGCGAAGGAGCCGAACGAGGAGACGGCCGCGACCAGCGGGGACGGCAGGTCGGAGGGGTCGATGCCCAGCTCCTCGCGGGCGTGTATCTCCAGCGCCTGCTCGGGGTCGCGGGAGAGCTGCCGGGCGACCTCGCGGGCGAGGCCGGGGTCGACGCCGCGCCCCTCGTAGAGGGCGGCCAGCTCGGCCTCCTCGTCCGCCGGGTGCCTGCGCAGCTCGCGGCGCTCGACGTCCAGTTCGGCCTCGACCAGTTCGCGCTGGGAGGCGACGGAGGTGTACTCGCCGGCGGCCATGGAGAAGGCGCCGGCGGCCAGGCCGGCGAGGCCGCTGATCACGACGGTGTGCTGGCCGGCGGTGCCGCCGGCCACGCCGGTCATGAGCGCGAGGTTGGAGACCAGGCCGTCCATCGCGCCGAAGACGGCGGGGCGCAGCCAGCCGCCGTTGACGTCCCGGTGGGTGTGGTTGTCGCGGTGCGCCTCGTGCAGGGTCGCTTCGGTTTCGATGATGGCCATGAGGGTCCCCCACCAGCTTCTTCGGGCGCTCTCGACGCGCTTCTTCAGACTTCTCGAAAGCTTCTTTAGACGAAGTCCACTTCTTGACAACCACCAATGTACGCCCGTCATTCCGGCCCCGCCAGCAAGGAAAGGCTGGGCTAACCTGCGGTTTTACCGTTGATTGCTCATCCGTGCCGTTGGCCGCACATATGTCGACCGGGTGATGCTGGGGCTCATGAGGCTGCGGGGGGCCACGCACCGGGGACAGTTCCGCAAAGTCCCCGAGGCGATCCGAGGGGCCCAGGGAGAGGAGCCGGCCGGATGGCAGGGACCGCACTCCGTGAACGGGCGCGTGGCGCGCTGCTCGGTCTGGCCGTCGGCGACGCGCTCGGGGCACCGGCCGAAAACCTCAAGCCCTCCCAGATCCGCGCCCGCTGGGGCCGCATCACCGGTTACGTCGCCGAACGCCCCGCCGGCACCGACGACACCGAGTACGCGATCTTCTCCGGGCTGCTGCTGGCCCGGCACGGGTCCGCGCTCACGCCCGCCCATGTGGAGGCGGCCTGGCACGAATGGATCGCCGACCGCGACGAGGGCCCCTTCCGGGGCGCGGGGTTCAGCGAACGCGGCACCCTGGAGAACCTGCGCCGGGGACTGGCCGCCCCCATCTCCGCCCAGCACCGGCACGCCTGGAGCGACGGGCTCGCGATGCGCGCGGCGCCCTACGGGGTGTTCGCGGCCGGACGCCCCGCCGAGGCGGCCCGGCTGGTGGCGATCGACGGCTCGGTCAGCCATGACGGCGAGGGCATCTACGGCGGCCAGGCGGTGGCGGCCGGGGTGGCGGCGGCGATGGCGGGGGCGCCGACCGTGGCGGTGGTGGCCTCCGCGCTGGCCGTCGTCCCCGACGACTCCTGGACGGCGCGCTCGCTGCGCCGGGCGGTGACGGCGGCCCACCGCGGCGAACGGGCGGTCCGCTCCGCGGTGGTCGTCGGCGGCTACCCCTGGACCGACCTGGCCCCGGAGGCGGTCGCCCTCGCCTTCGGGGCGTACGCGGCGGCCGACGGGGACTTCGCGGAGGCGGTGCTCATGGCCGTCAACATGGGGCGCGACGCCGACACGACGGCGGCGGTCGCGGGCGCGCTGGCCGGGGCGGCGCGGGGGGTCGCCGCGATCCCGGCGGAGTGGGCCGGCGCGATCGGCCCGGCCCGCGGCAGCTGTCTGCCGGCCATGGCCGGCCACCACGTCCTGGAGGTGGCGGACCTGCTCACACCACGGCCGACGGCCGACGGCACCGGAGACGCCGGGTACGGCGGCGGGTACGGCGGACACACCGGGTACGCCGACGCCACCGGAGACACCGGGTACGCCGACCGCACCGGAGACAGCGGACACGCCGACGTCACCGGACACACCGGGTACACCGACCCCACCGGTCACACCAGACACGCCGACACCACCAGACACACCGGGTACACCGACCCCACCGGCCACACCAGACACGCCGCCCCCACCAGAGACAGCGGACACGCCGACGCCACCAGACACACCAAACACACCGGGTACACCGACCCCACCGACCCCACCGACCCCACCGACCCCACCGACGACACAGAGCACCCCCAACCCGCACCCCCGGTCACCCACCGCCACCGGCCCCCGCACGCGACCGCCACCCCCGGCCGGCCCGCCACCCCCGGCCGGCCCGGCGGCGCCCTGGTCCTCCCGGAGCCGGAACCCCGCGCCGCCGCCCCCGCGGAACCACCCGCGGTCGTCCCCGCCCGCGACCCGGGCGGCAACACGGCGGAGCCGGTGTCGTGACCCGGCGCCGCCCCTCCCGTCAGGAGCCCGTCACCACGGCCTACGCCGCCCCGCCCGACACGGCGGCACCGCCCCCGGCCGCCGGCAGCGGGCACCGCGCCGCCCCCGCCGCCCGGACGGACGCGGACACGGCCCACGGCCCCCGGACCGACCGCGGCACGGACGAGCCCCCCACCCCAGCCCCCCGCCCCACCGAACCCCCCGTCCCCCGCCACCCCACCGCCGCCCGCCGCGTCGAAGGCCTCCTCCTCGGCCTCGCCGCCGGGGACGCCGCCGGCTGGCCCGCCGCCCGGCACCGGGCCGCGCGGATGCCGGAGTGGACCCGGCGGCTCACCCGGGAGCTGGACACGTTCGCGGAGCAGAACGCCACCACCACCCTCCCGGTCCCCATCGCCCTGAACCAGCCGCCGGAACCGCTGCGCCTCGGCCCCTCCGACGACGCCGAGTGGGCGGCGTTCGCCGCCGAGGCGGTCCTGCGGGCCGGGGACGCGAGCAGCCTCGGCGACCTGAGCCGGGAGCGCCGTATCCGCACCGCCATCGATCTGACCTGGAGCGCGGTCGCCGCCGAGGTCGCCGCGGCGGCGGACCGCGCCCCCGAGGTGGAGTCGGCGGTGCTGCCGCTGCGCGCCCGTATCTCCGTGCGGGCCGGCCTCGGCAACCTGGCCGCCGGGCTGCGGCCGCCCGCCACCGGACACGACAACCCGCACTACTTCGACGACGCCGCCTGCGTACGGGCCTGTGTCCTCGCCGTCGCCCACCCCGGCGAACCCCGGCTCGCGGCCGGCCTCGCCGAGTTCGACGCCCGCTACACCCAGGACGGCGACGGCGTGCACGGCGCGCGGGCGATGGCGGCGGCGGTGGCGTGCGCCCTCGCCGGCGCCGGCGTACGGGCGTGCGTGGCGGCGGCGCTCGCCGAGCTGCCCGAGGAGACGGAGATCGGCCGCAACGCCCGCCAGGCACTGGCCCTCGCCACCACCGCCGACAGCACCTTCGCCCTGGTCCCCCTCCTGGAGCACCAGATCGTCGACCACGTCTACAGCTACGGCATCGCCGCCGCCGAGACGGTCCCGGTCGCCCTCGCCCTGGCCACCGCCGCCGACGGCCGGCTCGCCCGGGCGGTGCCGGCGGCGGCCTGTCTGTCCCGGGTCGCGGACTCCGCCCCGGCCCTGGTCGGCGCCCTGACCGGGGCCATCGGCGGCGGTACGGCGATCCCCGCCACCTGGCGGGACACCTGCCGCACCCTCCCCGGCTGTGTGCTGCCCCGCCTCACCGGCACGGACCTGGTGGAACTCGCCGGACGCCTGGAAGCGGCGCGGCCGGCCCGACCGGAAGGACCCGACGGAACATGACATCCGAAGCAGAAGACGCCCTCGCGGAACGGATCACCGGCGCCCTCGTCGGAGCCGCCGTCGGCGACGCCCTCGGCGGCCCCGTCGAGGGCTGGTCCCCCGAGCAGATCCTCGAACGCCACGGCGGCCGCGTCCACGGCGTCGTCGGCCCCTGGCACGGCGACGCCTGGCGCACCGCCCGCCCCCTCGCCCCGTACCACAAGGGCGACGGGCACGTCACCGACGACACCTTGATGACCCACGCCCTGATCAGGGTCTACGTCACCGTCCGCGACCACCTCGACGCCCACGCGGTCGCCGAGCACCTGGTCCCGGACCTGATGACGAACCCGCGCTGGATCCCGGAGCTGGAGTCCGAGGCGCTCCCCCTCCAGCGGATCTTCCTGGCGGAGAAGTGGCTCGTCGCCCGGCTGCACTACGGCCACGTCGACCCGCGCGAGGCCGGCGTCGGCAACATCGTCAACTGCGGTGCGGCGATGTACATGGCCCCGGTCGGCCTGGTCAACGCGGCCCACCCGGCGGGCGCCTACGCCGAGGCCCTCGACATCGCGGGCGCGCACCAGTCGTCGTACGGCCGGGAGGCGGCCGGGGTCCTCGCGGCGGCGGTCGCGGCGGCCTGCGCGCCCGGCGCCACCCCGGCCTCGGTGGTGGACGCCTGCCTGTCCCTGGCCAAGGACGGCACCCGCGAGGCGATCGAGAAGGTCTGCGACGTCGCCGCCCGGTACACCGACTTCGAGTCTGCCCTCGCCCCGCTGCGCGCGGCGGTCGCCCCGTACGACACCGTCGGCCCCGACTACCGCTCCCCCTCCCTCGGCGCCCGCCGCCCCTCCCGGCTGCACGCGATCGAGGAACTCCCCGTCGCCCTGGGCATGCTGCTGGTCGCCGGCGGCGACTACCGCCACGCGGTGCTCGGCTCGGTCAACTACGGCCGCGACTGCGACTCGATCGCCACCATGGCCGGCGCGCTCGCCGGGGCGCTGGGCTCCGCCGTACCGGAGGAGTGGGCCAAGACGGTCGCGGAGGCCAGCCGGCTGGACCTGTGGGAGCCGGCCGCCGCGCTCACCGAGGTCACCCGGGAGGTCTTCGCGCGGGACGTGGACCGCCGCCGCGCCCACGAGCGGGCGTTCGCCGGGATCGGGGGGCCGCGGTGCTCCGGCTGACCTGGGTCCAGCCCGAGGACCTGATCGGGCACGAGCTGCGCCAGGCCGCCCAGGACGGCCGGGACGCCTCGGCGGTCGCCGGGCGCTGGCGGGCGGCGGGCGGCTGCGACGCCCCGGCCCGCGCGGGCGCCTCCCCCGAGCCCGCCTCCCGCTATCTGCGGCTGCTCGCGGAGGACCTGCTGGACGAACTGGCGGCGCTGCCCGTCCCCTCGGCCGACGCCGAACCGACCGACCTGGCGGCCGTCAAGGCCCGCTGCCCGCAGTGGCCCGCCCCGGCCGGCCGGGCCGGCGTGGACCCCGCCCGCCTGGAGGCCGCCTGGCTCGGCCGGGCCGTCGGCTGCCTGCTCGGCAAACCCGTGGAGAAACTCCCCCTGGACGCCATCCGCCGCCTCGCCCGCGCCACCGGGAACTGGCCCCTGGCCACGTACTTCACCGCCCGCGGCGTCCCCGACGACCTCGCCGCCGCACACCCCTGGAACCGCCGCTCGGCCGCCACCTCCCTCGCCGAGAACATCGACGGCATGCCCGAGGACGACGACCTCGACTACCCCCTGCTCAACCTGCTGCTGATCCAGCGTCACGGCCGCGGCTTCGCCACCGCCGACGTGGCCCGCGTCTGGCTCGACGAACTCCCCGCGGGCCGCACCTTCACCGCCGAACGCGTCGCCTACCGCAACCTCCTGACCGGTCTCGAACCCCCGCGCACCGCACGCCACCACAACCCGTTCCGGGAGTGGATCGGCGCCCTGATCCGCGCCGACCTGCACGGCTGGACCAACCCCGGCGACCCGGCCGCCGCCGCCGAGCAGGCGCACCGCGACGCGGTCCTCACGCACACCGCCAACGGCGTCTACGCGGCCATGTTCGCGGCGGCCGTGATCGCCACCGCCGCCGCCGGCACCCAGGACGTGCACGCCTGCCTCGCCGCCGGCCTGACCGTCGTACCGCCCGGCTCCCGGCTGGCGACGGCCGTCCGCGAAGCCGTCGGACTGGCCGCCTCGCACGGCGACTTCGACACCGTGGTGGACCGGCTGCACGCCCGTCACGGCACCACGTACCACTGGGTGCACGCCGTCCCCAACACCGCCCTGATCGCCGCCGCCCTCACCCACGCCGACGGCGACTTCACCGGCTCGGTCTGCCGGGCCGTCTCCGGCGGCTGGGACACCGACTCCAACGGGGCCACGGCGGGCAGCGTCGCCGCCCTCCTCACCGGGGACCCCGCCGCCCTCCCCCACCACTTCACCGCCCCGCTCAAGAACCGCCTCGCCAGCTCCGTCGCCGACTTCGACGGCACCGGCTTCGACGCCCTCGCCCACCTCACCCACCGGGAGGCCACCCGCCCATGACCCCCGCCCCGCTCACCGGTCTGCGCGTCCTGGACCTCGCCACCCTCTTCGCCGGTCCGCTCGCCGCCACGATGCTCGGCGACTTCGGGGCCGAGGTCGTCAAGGTCGAACACCCCACCCGTCCCGACCCGTCCCGGGGCCACGGCCCGTCCAAGGACGGCATCGGCCTGTGGTGGAAACTCCTCGGCCGCAACAAGCGCGCCATCACCCTCGACCTGTCCACACCCGGCGGCCGGGACACCCTGCTCCGCCTCGCCGCCGGCGCCGACGTCGTCATCGAGAACTTCCGCCCCGGCACCCTGGAACGCTGGGACCTGGGCTGGGAGGAGCTGTCCGCGGTCAATCCCCGCCTGGTCCTCACCCGCGTCACCGGCTTCGGCCAGTTCGGCCCGTACGCGCACCGCCCCGGCTTCGGCACCCTCGCCGAGGCGATGAGCGGCTTCGCCGCGACGACCGGCGAGCCGGAGGGGCCACCGACCCTGCCGCCGTTCGGCCTCGCCGACTCCATCGCCGCGCTGGCCACGGCGTACGCGGTGATGACCGCGCTCGCCGCCCGCGAGCGCACCGGCGAGGGCCAGGTCGTCGACCTGGCGATCATCGAACCGATCCTGACCGTGCTGGGCCCGCAGCCGCTCTGGTACGACCAGCTCGGCCACGTCCAGCCGCGCACCGGCAACCGCTCCGCGAACAACGCCCCGCGCAACACCTACCGCACCGCCGACGGCACCTGGGTCGCCGTCTCCACCTCCGCCCAGTCGGTCGCCGAGCGGGTGATGCGCCTGGTGGGCCGCCCGGAGCTGATCGAGGAGCCCTGGTTCGCGACCGGCGCCGACCGGGCCCGGCACGCCGACGTCCTGGACACGGCGGTCGGCGACTGGATCGCCCGCCGCCCCCGCGACGAGGTCCTCGCCGCCTTCGAGGCCGCCGAGGCGGCGATCGCCCCGGTCCAGGACGTACGGGACGTGATGGCCGACCCGCAGTACCGGGCACTGGACACCGTCACCACGGTCGACGACCCGGAGCTGGGCCCGCTGCGGATGCAGAACGTCCTCTTCCGGCTCTCCGCCACACCGGGCGCGATCCGCTGGGCGGGCCGTCCGCACGGCGCGGACACCGAGGAGGTCCTCAGCGAGCTGGGCCTGACCCCGGGCGACCTGAAACTCCTGCGCGAGGCGGGCGCCGTATGACCACCCCCGCCTCGCCCCCGCTGACCTGGCTGTACGCCCCCGGGGACCGGCCGCACGTGGTCGCCAAGGCGCTGGCCTGCGGGGCCGACGTGGTGATCGTGGACCTGGAGGACGCGGTCGCCCCGGACCGCAAGGAGTACGCCCGCGCCGCCACCGCCGAGCTGCTCACCGAGCGGCAGCCGGTGCCGGTGCACGTGCGCGTCAACGCCCTGGACGGTCCCTGGGCCGCAGCCGACCTGGCAGCCCTGGCCGGACTGCCCGGCCTGTCCGGGCTGCGGCTGCCCAAGGTGACCGCGCCCGAGCAGGCCGTCCGGGTGGCGGAGCGGACCGGCGGGGTGCCGCTGTACGCGCTGCTGGAATCGGCGCTGGGAGTGGAGCGGGCGTTCGCGGTCGCCGCCGCCCACCCCGCCGTGCGCGGCATCGCCCTCGGCGAGGCCGACCTCCGCGCCGACCTGGGCGTACGGGACGACACCGGCCTCGGCTTCTGCCGCTCCCGGGTGGTCGTCGCCGCCCGGGCTGCGGGACTGGCCCCGCCCTGCCAGTCCGTCCACCCCGACGTCCGTGACCTGGAGGGGCTGGCCGCCTCCTGCGCCCACGGCCGGGCCCTGGGTTTCCTGGGCCGCGCCGCCGTCCACCCCCGGCAGCTGCCGGTCATCGAGCGGGCGTACCTGCCCGGCGCGGCGGAGCTGGACGCGGCGGAGGCGGTGCTGAAGGCGGCGACGGTGGAGCAGGGCGCGCAGGCGCTGCCGGACGGCCGGTTCGTCGACGCGGCGGTGGTCGCGGCGGCCCGGCGGACGCTGGCACTGTCCCGGCGGACCTGACCGGACGGACGGAGACATGGCGAGGGCGCCCGGGACACGGCCCCGGGCGCCCTCGCCGGCGTATCGGCGTACGACCGCCGGTCAGCTCTTCTTCGCGGAACCGGCCCCGTCCGTCACGTCCTGCGGGACGGCGTCGTCCTTCTCGGCCGGCTCGTCCTTCTCGGCCTCCGTGGTCTCTTCGCCCTTGTCGTCCTTCTGGTCCTCGCCCGGGGCGTCCCCGCCGTCACCGACGGTCTTCGCGCCGTCCCCGTCGCCGTCGGCGGCGCCCGGCTCGACCACCGGCTCGCGGCCCGGCCGCTTCTTCGCCGACACCACGATGTACACGACCGCCAGCAGGAACACGAACAGCGCGGTCCAGTTGTTCAGCCGGAGGCCCAGGATGTGGTGGGCGTCGTCGACGCGCATGTACTCGATCCAGAACCGGCCCGCGCAGTACGCGGCGACGTACAGCGCGAACGCCCGCCCGTGCCCGAGCGTGAAGCGGCGGTCGGCCCAGATGACGAGCACCGCGACGCCGACGCACCACAGGGACTCGTACAGGAAGGTCGGGTGGTACGTGCCCGGGACCCGGCCGTCGGCCGTCGAGGTGATCTCCAGGGCCCACGGCAGGTCGGTGGCCCGCCCGTACAGCTCCTGGTTGAACCAGTTGCCCCAGCGGCCGATGGCCTGCGCCAGGACGATGCCGGGGGCGACGGCGTCCGCGTAGGCGGGCATCGGGATGCCCCGGCGGCGGCAGCCGATCCAGGCTCCCAGCGCGCCCAGCGCGATCGCGCCCCAGATGCCGAGGCCGCCCTCCCAGATCTTGAAGGCGTCCACCCAGTTCCGGCCCTCGCTGAAGTACAGCTCGTAGTCGGTGATCACGTGGTAGAGCCGGCCGCCGACGAGGCCGAAGGGGACGGCCCAGACCGCGATGTCGGCCACCGTCCCGGACTGTCCGCCGCGGGCGACCCAGCGCTTGTTGCCGAGCCAGACGGCGACGAAGACGCCGATGATGATGCAGAACGCGTAGCCGCGCAGCGGAATCGGGCCGAGGTGCAGCACCCCGCGCGACGGGCTGGGAATGAAGGCAAGTTCCATGACAGGCCCGACGCTACCGTGCCGGACCGGGCCCGCGCCGGGCGGCCCGGCTACGGGTCCATAACAGGCGCCCCGGGCAAGGGCCTACCGGGCGGCGTCCTCCACCATCTGCTTCAGCTTCGCCGGGGTCATCGACTGGTCCGCGTAGATGTTCTTGCCGCCGAACAGGACGGTGGGCGTGCCGGTGAAGTCGCCGTCGAGGAAGGCGGCGGCCGACTTGTCGACCCAGCCGTTGTGGGTGCCGTTCGTGACGCACTCGCGGAAGGCGGGCGTGTCGAGGCCGTCGACCTTGCCGGCCAGCTCGATCAGCTTGTCGGTCTCGGCGTAGGCGTCGTCGCTCTCGGCGGGCTGGTTGTCGAAGAGCACGTCGTGGTAGG
Organism: Streptomyces sp. NPDC090994; assembly: GCF_044768905.1. Classification (NCBI taxonomy): domain Bacteria; kingdom Bacillati; phylum Actinomycetota; class Actinomycetes; order Kitasatosporales; family Streptomycetaceae; genus Streptomyces; species Streptomyces sp. NPDC090994. The sequence goes on along the minus strand of NZ_JBIVWS010000003.1, from coordinate 298,652 downwards.
CCGGGAACTTCCCGGCGTCCTGGGCGCAGGCCGCGGCGTTGGCCGCGGTGCGGGAGCCGGTGCCGCCCATGTTGCCGTCGATGATGGTCGCCAGGTGGTAGTCGACCTTGAGCTGTCCGGCGGCGGTCAGCTCATGGATCACCGAGCGGTAGGTCTGTTCGAAGTTCTTGCAGGCGGGGCAGCGGAAGTCCTCCCAGACGGTCAGCGTCGACCCGGCGCTCTCCTTGCCGACGGGGATCGCGAGGCCGTCCTTGCCCTGGGCGCCCGAGGGCGCCGTGACCGGCCCCGACGCCGCTTCGTCGCCGCCGTCCTTGCCGGCCTCGGCCGCCACCACGCCGATCGCCGCGGCGACGCCCAGGACACCGACGACGGTGGCGCCCACGATCAGCGCGCGGCGGCGCTTGTCCGCGCTCTTCTGCTTCTCGCGCTCGGCCGCCAGCCGCTCGCGGGCGGTCCGCTTTCCCTCACGGTTCTTCTCGCTCACACCCCGCAGAACGAACCGGGGAGGCGCACCGCGCCTCCCCGGTCGCAGGTCCACCCGTACGAGTTACGCGTGACCGCGTACGCCCTGGGCGAGGTCCCCGGCGAGGGCGCGCACGCCCTCGATGCCGGCCGCGTGGTCGGGGGCGTCCAGCATCCGCTTGACGAACGCCGAGCCGACGATGACGCCGTCGGCGAAGCGGGCGACCTCGGCGGCCTGGGCGGGGGTGGAGACGCCGAGGCCGACGCAGACCGGGGTGGACGTGGTGGCGCGGGTGCGCCGGACCAGGTCCTCGGCCTGGGAGCTGACCGACTCGCGGGTGCCGGTGACGCCCATCAGGGAGGCGGCGTAGACGAAGCCGGTGCCGGCCTCGGTGATGGCGGCGAGCCGCTCGTCCTTGCTGCTGGGGGCGACCACGAAGACGGTGGCGAGGCCGTGCTTGGCGGCGTGCTCCTGCCACAGCGCCGACTCCTGCACGGGCAGGTCGGGCAGGATGCACCCGGCGCCGCCCGCCTCGGCCAGCTCCGCGGTGAACCGCTCGACGCCGTAGCGGTCGATCGGGTTCCAGTACGTCATGACGAGGATCGGCTTGCCGGTGGCCTGGTACGCCTCGCGGACCGTGCGCAGTACGTCGGCGATCTTCACGCCGCCGCGCAGGGCGATGTCGTCGGCGGTCTGGATGACCGGTCCGTCGAGCACCGGGTCGCTGTGCGGCAGGCCGACCTCGACGACGTCGGCGCCGCCGTCGACGACGGCCTTGACCGCCTCGATGCCGCCGTCCACGGTCGGGAAGCCGGCCGGCAGGTAGGCGATGAGGGCGGCGCGGCCCTCGGCCTTGGCGGCGGCGAGGGTGTCGTCCAGCAGGTGCAGGTTCCCGCTCACTTGGCGTCCCCCTCGATCTCGGCGGTGCCGGCGGCGTCGTCGGCGACCTCGGCGTCGGTGTCGTAGAGCCCGAACCAGCGGGCGGCGGTGTCCATGTCCTTGTCGCCCCGGCCGGAGAGGTTGACGACGATCAGCCCGTCCGGGCCCAGCTCCTTGCCGACCTCCAGGGCACCGGCGAGGGCGTGGGCGGACTCGATGGCCGGGATGATGCCCTCGGTGCGCGACAGCAGGCGCAGGGCCTCCATCGCGGCGGCGTCGGTGACGGCCCGGTACTCGCCGCGGCCGGAGTCCTTGAGGTAGGAGTGCTCCGGGCCGATACCGGGGTAGTCCAGGCCCGCCGAGATCGAGTACGGCTCGGTGATCTGGCCCTCCTCGTCCTGGAGGACGTAGGAGCGGGAGCCGTGCAGGATGCCGGGCTCGCCGGCCGAGAGGGTGGCCGCGTGCTCGCCGGTCTCGATGCCGTGCCCGGCGGGCTCGCAGCCGATGAGGCGGACGCCGGTGTCGGGGATGAAGGCGTGGAAGAGACCGATGGCGTTGGAGCCGCCGCCGACGCAGGCGATCGCGGCGTCGGGCAGCCGTCCGGCCCGCTCCAGGAGCTGGCGGCGGGCCTCGACGCCGATGACGCGGTGGAAGTCGCGGACCATCGCCGGGAAGGGGTGCGGGCCGGCGACCGTGCCGAAGAGATAGTGGGTGCGGTCGACGTTGGCGACCCAGTCGCGGAACGCCTCGTTGATGGCGTCCTTCAGCGTGCGGCTGCCCGACTTCACGGCGATGACCTCGGCGCCGAGCATCCGCATCCGGGCCACGTTGAGGGCCTGGCGCTCGGTGTCGACCTCGCCCATGTAGATGGTGCAGTCGAGGCCGAAGAGGGCGCAGGCGGTGGCCGTGGCGACGCCGTGCTGGCCGGCCCCGGTCTCGGCGATGACCCGGGTCTTGCCCATGCGCTTGGTCAGCAGGGCCTGGCCCAGCACGTTGTTGATCTTGTGGGAGCCGGTGTGGTTGAGGTCCTCGCGCTTGAGGAAGACGCGGGCGCCGCCGGCGTGCTCGGCGAACCGGGGGACCTCGGTGAGGGCGCTGGGGCGGCCGGTGTAGTTCACCAGCAGGTCGTCGAGTTCACGGGCGAACTCGGGGTCGTGCTTGGCCTTGTCGTACTCGACGGCGACCTCGTCCACGGCGGCGACGAGGGCCTCCGGGATGAACTTGCCGCCGTACGCCCCGAAGTAGCCTTCGGGGCTGGGGACCTGACCCTCGGGGTCGGGGATGAAGAAGGTGCTGGGCATGCGGGAACCTCACGGTGAGTGTGGGGAAGACACGGATCGCCGTGGGGGCGGGGTGGTCGGCCTGCTTCAGGCCGTCTGCGGCTGGTCGCGCCCACGCGACGGCAGTCGCACATCGGATACGGCCCCGCGCCCCTGGAAGGCCCGCTGCCATCGCCGTCCGTTGACCTGCCCCGGTTCGTCACCGATGACGTAGCGAACCCTGCGGCCGTGGACCCGCCGGGCGGGCGCGCGGCAGCCCCGGGGCCGGCAGCCGCGCGCGAGGCGGGCGTACGGGTCCCGGGACACCGAGGCGAGCAGGAGAGTCATCGGGGCAAGCCTACCGGGGTGTCAGCTCCGGCCGTGCCGCAGTGCCGGGTGTTCGCCCGCCGCCACCAGGTCGGCCACCGCGGCCTTGGGGTCGCGGCCGGTGACCAGGGACTCGCCGACCAGGACGGCGTCGGCGCCCTCGTTGGCGTAGGCGATCAGGTCGTGCGGGCCGCGGACGCCGGACTCGGCGACCTTGATCAGGCCCTCGGGGATCTCGGGGGCGACCCGCTCGAAGGTGCCGCGGTCGACCTTGAGCGTCTTCAGGTCGCGCGCGTTGACCCCGATGACCCTGGCGCCCGCCTCGACCGCGCGGTCCACCTCGTCCTCGTCGTGGACCTCGACCAGCGGGGTGAGGCCGATGGACTCGGCGCGCTCGATCAGCGACTCCAGGGCCGGCTGGTCCAGGGCGGCGACGATCAGCAGCGCGAGGTCGGCGCCGTAGGCCCGGGCCTCCCACAGCTGGTACGAGGTGACGATGAAGTCCTTGCGCAGGACGGGGATGTCCACGCGGGCGCGGACGGCCTCCAGGTCGGCCAGCGAGCCGCCGAAGCGGCGCTGCTCGGTGAGGACCGAGATGACGGCGGCGCCGCCCGCCTCGTAGTCCGCGGCGAGGGCGGCGGGGTCGGCGATGGCGGCCAGCGCGCCCTTGGACGGGCTGGAGCGCTTGACCTCGCAGATGACCTTGACGCCGTCGCCCTTGAGCGCGGCGGCACCGTCCTTCGCGGCGGGGGCCTTGGCCGCGCGCTCCTTGAGCTCGTCGAGGCTGACGCGCGCCTGCCGCTCCGCCAGGTCGGCGCGGACTCCGTCGATGATCTCGTCGAGCACACTCACGCGAGCGGCCCCCCTTTCAGACGGTTCGGTTCCGGGTACGGCTTCGCTCCGATGGTATCCGCAGGAGGGCACCGGTCTCGCATCCGGTTGACGCCGGTCCCGCCACCTGGACGTCCGGCGCGCGGTCAAGGGTGCAGCCAGCCACCGAACGGCAGGTTCCGGACGACGGTGAAGACCAGCAGGGGCACGCCCAGCGTCCACAGGTGCACGGGGCCGAGGTCGATCCGCAGCGGACGGCCGCGGACCGCGCGCGCCACCCAGACGGTCCACAGGACGGCCAGGGCCAGAAAGCCGGCGACGGCCAGGGCGTTGGCCTGGAGCGCCGTCGCCAGGTCGCCGTGGACGAGCGCGTGGGCGCTGCGCAGGCCGCCGCAGCCGGGGCAGTAGACGCCGGTGAAGCGCAGCAGCGGGCAGACGGGGTAGTGGCCGGGTTCGTTGGGGTCGACCGTGCCGACGTAGGCGAAGGCCCCGGCGACGGCGGCGAGCACGGCGGCCGGGGCGGCCGTCCGGGCGGCCCGTGCGGGGACGTGGCCGGCCCGTGCGGTGGCGCGGGCGGGCGGGGCGGTGGCGCGGGCGGGCGGGTGCGGCGGGTCCCGGCGTTCGGCGTCCATGCCCCGCATTGTGCCCCCTGCGCGCGCGTGAGGGGCGGCCCCGGCACCCAGGTGCCGGCCGCCCCTCGGCCGGGTCGCGCGGGTACGGCGTCCGGTCAGGCCTTGATGCCCGCGGGCTGCCGCTGTCCCGGCTCGGTGGTCTTGTGCACCGGGTGGGTGTCCTTCGGCTGGCCCATGCCCATCATGCGCATGATCCCGCCGACGGCGGCACCGAGGAGGGTGATCGCCATACCGACCCAGAAGCCCACCGGCTGGGCCATCACCATGAAGACGCCCGCGATGCAGAAACCGATGAAGGCGATGATGACACCGGTCCAGGCGGCCGGGGTGTGGCCGTGGCTGCTGTCCGACATTGCTGGCTCCTCGTTGCCGTGTACGTGTCGCTGTACGTGCTTGAGCTGGACGCTCCCGTTCATTCTCCCGCACGCGCGCGTGCGGTGTGCGGTGGGGTGCGCAACGCGCACGGCCACCGGCACGGGTGCCCACGCGCGCGTACCCGTAATCGCGCCCCGCGCGCGCGTGCCGCGTCAGGCCCCGGTCGGGTCCTCGCCGCGGTCGAGCGCCTTCCACAGCTCCTCGGGGCGGTCGGGATCGGCGGCCTTGGCGGTGCGGCGCGGGCGGGGGGCGCCGGAGCGCTCGTAGCGGCCGGACATCGCGGGCCACTGCCGGCCGTAGCGCAGGGCGAGCAGCCCGGCCAGCAGGAGCAGCGCGCCGCCCGCCGCCGCGACGTAGGGCCAGGCGGTGTGGCCGAGGGCGTGGACGGTGGCCGAGGTGGCGCCGGCGGCCTGCGCGGCCTGGTCGTCGAGGGCGGCGCTGTCGGAGGCGCCGGTCACGGCGGCGGCCACGGTGCCCGCGCCGCACAGCGCGAGCAGGGCGGCGACGACGTACCGCCCGGTGCGGCGGACGGCGAAGACGGCGACGAGCGCGGCGAGCCCCACTATGGCGAGCGCCGCGGGAACGCCCGTGACGTCGCTGCCCTGGGCGGTCAGGGGGAAGTCGCCGCCGGCCACCGTCGCGGTGCCGTGGGACCACTCCTGGCGGGTGGCCAGCAGGGCGACGGCCGCGCCCAGGGCACCGCTCAGCAGCGCGAGGGCGAGGCTACGGCGGCCGGACCGGGCGGGTCCCGCGGCTTCGGTACGGGGGTGAGGAACAGCAGTCACGTACTCCACTATCGCCTGAACCCCGGTGAAACGGTCACGCGGGGTTCACGTGAGCCTCGTCCCTTCCGCCGAGCCGGCTCGCGGTGTGCACCGCCCGCAGCACCGCCGCCGCCTTGTTGCGGCACTCGGTGTCCTCGGCGACCGGGTCGGAGTCGGCGACGACGCCGGCGCCCGCCTGGACGTAGGCGGTGCCGTCGCGCAGCAGGGCGGTGCGGATGGCGATGGCGGTGTCGGAGTCGCCGGCGAAGTCGAGGTAGCCGACGCAGCCGCCGTACAGGCCGCGCCGGGAGGGTTCGAGTTCGTCGATGATCTGCAGGGCGCGCGGCTTGGGGGCACCGGAGAGGGTGCCGGCCGGGAAGCAGGCGGTGAGGACGTCGAAGGCGGTGCGGCCGGGGGCGACACGGCCGGTGACCGTGGAGACGATGTGCATGACGTGCGAGTACCGCTCGACGGACATGAAGTCGACGACCTCGACGGAGCCCGGTTCGCAGACCCGCCCGAGGTCGTTGCGGCCGAGGTCGACGAGCATGAGGTGCTCGGCGCGCTCCTTGGGGTCGGCGAGGAGTTCGTCGGCGAGGGCCTGGTCCTCCTGGGGGGTGGCGCCCCGGTGCCGGGTGCCGGCGATGGGGTGCAGCAGGGCCCGGCCGTCCTCGACCTTGACCAGGGCCTCGGGGGACGAGCCGACGACGTCGAAGCCGTCGAAGCGGAACAGGTACATGTACGGCGACGGGTTGGTGGCCCGCAGGACCCGGTAGACGTCCAGGGCGCTCGCGGCGCACGGCGTCTCGAAGCGCTGCGAGGGGACGACCTGGAAGGCCTCGCCCGCGCGGATGCGCTCCTTGATGTCCTCGACGGCCTCCTGGAAGTCGGGGCCGCCCCAGCGCGCGGTGTACTCGGGCAGCTCGGAGGGCGGCAGCACGGCGGGCGGCTGGGCCACCGGGCGCGACAGGTCGGCCTCCATGGCGTCCAGCCGGGCGACCGCGTCGGCGTACGCCTCGTCGACGCCGGTGTCCCGGTCGTTGTGGTTGATCGCGTTGGCGATCAGCACGACCGTGCCCTCCCAGTGGTCCATCACGGCGAGGTCGCTGGTGAGCAGCATGGTCAGCTCGGGGAGCTTCAGGTCGTCGCGCTCCCCGGGGCCGACCTTCTCCAGGCGGCGGACGATGTCGTAGCCGAGGTAGCCGACCATGCCGCCGGTGAACGGGGGCAGGCCGTCCTGACGGGGGGTGTGCAGGGTCTCGACGGTGGCGCGGAGCGCGGCGAGCGGGTCGCCGTCGACGGGGACGCCGACGGGCGGGGTGCCGAGCCAGTGGGTGCGGCCGTCCCGTTCGGTGAGGGTGGCGGCGCTGCGGACGCCGACGAAGGAGTACCGGGACCAGGAACGCCCGTTCTCGGCGGACTCCAGCAGGAAGGTGCCGGGGCGCTCGGCGGCGAGTTTGCGGTACAGCGCGACCGGGGTGTCGCCGTCGGCGAGGAGCTTGCGGGTGACCGGGACGACCCGTCGGTCGGCGGCCAGCTTGCGGAACGTGTCGAGGTCCATGGCGGCAGACCTTACTGATCGCCGGCCGGGCTGCCGAGATCGCCGTCCTTGAGCAGCACGTCCTCGTCGAAGCAGGTGCGGGCGCCGGTGTGGCACGCGGCGCCGACCTGGTCGACCTTGACCAGCACGGTGTCGGCGTCGCAGTCCAGGGCGACGGACTTGACCCACTGGACGTGGCCGGAGGTGTCGCCCTTGACCCAGTACTCCCGGCGGCTGCGCGACCAGTAGGTGCAGCGGCCGGTGGTCAGCGTGCGGTGCAGTGCCTCGTCGTCCATCCAGCCGAGCATCAGCACCTCACCGGTGTCGTACTGCTGGGCGATGGCGGGCAGGAGGCCGTCGGGGCTGCGCTTGAGGCGGGCGGCGAGATCCGGGTCGAGTGCGCCGGTCCTGCCGGGGGGCGTGCTGGTCATGCCGTCCATTGTGCCGGGTGGGCGGCGGGCGGCCCGGCGCCGTCCACTGTGCGGACCCGGTGCGCGGCCGTAGGCTGGCCCCATGTCGACTTTCGCCAAGCGTGAACGCCTTCTGCTCACCGAGCTGTTGGAGACCGCGGGCCCGGACGCCCCCACCCTGTGCGAGGGCTGGCGCACCCGTGACCTCGCCGCGCACCTGGTGGTGCGCGAGCGGCGGCCGGACGCGGTGGGCGGCGCCGTGATCAAGCCGCTGGCGTCCCGGCTGGAACGGGTGATGGAGGAGTACGCCGCGAAGCCCTACGAGGAGCTGCTCCAGCTCCTGCGCTCCGGCCCGCCGCGCTTCTCCCCGTTCGCCGTCAAGCAGGTCGACGAGGCGGCCAACACGGTGGAGTTCTACGTCCACACCGAGGACGTCCGCCGGGCCCAGCCGGACTGGACGCCGCGGGAGCTGGACCCGGTCTTCCAGGACGCCCTGTGGTCCCGGCTGGAGCGCACGGCCCGGCTGCTGGGCCGCGGTGTGCCGACGGGGCTTGTGCTGCGCCGCCCGGACGGGCAGACGGCGGTCGCCCACCGCGGCACGCCGGTGGTGACGGTGACCGGCGAGCCCTCCGAGCTGCTGCTGTTCGCCTTCGGGCGGCAGAGCGCGGCGGCGGTGGAGCTGGACGGCGACAAGGAGGCGATCGCCCGGGTGCACGAGACGAAACAGCTCGGTCTGTGACCTGACCGCGCGCGGTGACGCGTGCCCCGCAAGGGGCGCGGCGTCACCGCACCGCGTGCCCCGCCCCCCGCAGCGTCTCCTTCACCTCGCCGATCCGCAGGTCGCCGAAGTGGAACACGGACGCGGCCAGCACCGCGTCGGCGCCCGCGGCGACGGCCGGCGGGAAGTCGGTGAGCTTGCCGGCGCCGCCGGAGGCGATGACCGGGACGGTGACGTGCTCGCGCACCGCCGTGATCATCTCCAGGTCGTAGCCGTCCTTGGTGCCGTCCGCGTCCATGCTGTTCAGCAGGATCTCGCCGGCGCCCAGTTCGGCGGCGCGGTGCGCCCACTCGACGGCGTCGATGCCGGTGCCCTTGCGGCCGCCGTGGGTGGTGACCTCGAAGGTGCCGGCCGCGGTACGGCGGGCGTCCACGGAGAGCACCAGCACCTGCCGGCCGAACCGCTCGGCGATCTCGCGGATCAGGTCCGGGCGGGCGATCGCCGCCGTGTTGACGCCGACCTTGTCGGCGCCCGCCCGCAGCAGCTTGTCGACGTCCTCGGCGGTGCGCACGCCACCGCCGACGGTGAGCGGGATGAAGACCTGCTCGGCGGTGCGGCGCACGACGTCGTAGGTGGTCTCCCGGTTGCCCGAGGAGGCGGTGATGTCCAGGAACGTCAGCTCGTCGGCGCCCTCGGCGTCGTACACCTTGGCCATCTCGACGGGGTCGCCCGCGTCGCGCAGGTTCTGGAAGTTGACGCCCTTGACGACCCGGCCGCCGTCCACGTCCAGGCAGGGGATGACTCGGACCGCCAGGGTCATGAATCCACGGCTCCTCTTAACAGTGCTTACTGTCCTCTGAATGCTTCCACTTCCACCGACACCAGGACCCGGGAGTCGATGAAACCCTGCACGACCAGCAGGGTCGTGACCGGGCGTACGGCGTCGAACAGCTCCTTGTGGGCCCGCCCCACCGCGTCGACGTCCCGGGAGTGCGCCAGGTACACCCGGGTGCGGATCACGGACTCGACGCCCAGCCCGAACTCGCCGACCGCGTCCAGCGCGGTGGCGAAGGCGACCTTGGCCTGCTCGTACGGGTCGCCCTCGCCGTACAGCACATCGCCCTTGAAGGCCGTCGTGCCCGCCACGACGACCCGGTCGCCCGCCGCGACGGCGCGTGCGAAACCGAAGGACTCTTCCCAGGGACTTCCGCTCTGCACGCGCCGCACGGCTTCGGATGTCATCGCGACACAGCCTCCAAGGCTTCTTCCAGGGTGAACGCCTTCGCGTACAGGGCCTTCCCGACGATGGCGCCTTCGACACCGAGCGGGACCAGTCCGGCCAGCGCCCGCAGGTCGTCCAGGGAGGAGACGCCGCCGGAGGCGACGACCGGGCGGTCGGTGGCCGCGCAGACGTTCTTCAGCAGTTCCAGGTTGGGGCCCTGGAGGGTGCCGTCCTTGGCGATGTCGGTGACGACGTAGCGGGCGCAGCCCTCCTGGTCGAGGCGGGCCAGCGTCTCGTAGAGGTCGCCGCCGTCGCGGGTCCAGCCCCGGCCGCGCAGCGTGGTGCCGCGTACGTCGAGGCCGACGGCGATCTTGTCGCCGTGCTCGGCGATGATCTTGGCGACCCACTCGGGGGTCTCCAGGGCCGCGGTGCCCAGGTTGACGCGGGTGCAGCCGGTGGCGAGGGCGGCGGCGAGGGTGTCGTCGTCGCGGATGCCGCCGGACAGCTCCACCTTGATGTCCATGGCCCCGGCGACCTCGGCGATCAGCGCGCGGTTGTCGCCGGTGCCGAAGGCGGCGTCCAGGTCGACCAGGTGCAGCCACTCGGCGCCGGAGTTCTGCCAGGCGAGGGCGGCCTCCAGGGGGGAGCCGTAGGACGTCTCGGTGCCGGACTCGCCGTGCACGAGGCGGACGGCCTGGCCGTCGCGGACGTCGACGGCGGGGAGGAGTTCGAGCTTGGCCATGTCGCTACAGGGTTCCGATCCAGTTGGTGAGGAGCTGGGCACCGGCGTCGCCGGACTTCTCGGGGTGGAACTGGGTGGCCCACAGGACGCCGTTCTCCACGGCGGCCACGAAGGGCTTGCCGTGGGTGGACCAGGTGACCTTGGGGGCGGTCATCGCGGGGTTGTGCGTCTCCAGCGACCAGTCGTGGACGGCGTAGGAGTGCACGAAGTAGAAGCGGGCGTCCGCGTCCAGGCCCGCGAAGAGCTGGGAGTCCGCGGGAGGCTCGACGGTGTTCCAGCCCATGTGCGGGACGACGTCGGCCTGGAGCGGTCCGACCGTGCCGGGCCACTCGTCCAGGCCCTCGGCCTCGACGCCGTGCTCGATGCCGCGGGCGAAGAGGATCTGCATGCCGACGCAGATGCCCATCACCGGGCGTCCGCCGGCCAGGCGCCGGTCGACGATCCAGTCGCCGCGCGCCTCCTTGAGCCCCTTCATGCAGGCGGCGAAGGCGCCGACGCCGGGGACGAGCAGGCCGTCGGCGTTCATCGCCGTGTCGAAGTCACGGGTGATCTCGACGTCGGCTCCCGCGCGGGCGAGGGCGCGCTCGGCGGAGCGCACGTTGCCGAAGCCGTAGTCGAAGACCACGACCTTCTTCGTGGGCGTGCTCAATTCCACACCTCCAGCCTCAGGATGCCCGCCAGCAGACACATCGCGGCGCCGAGGGAGAGCAGCACGATCAGGCCCTTGGGCATCTCCTGCTTGGCGAACGAGATGATCCCGCCGACCAGGAAGAGGCCGACGACGATCAGTACGGTCGAGGTGCCGTTCACAGCGCGCCCTTCGTGGAGGGCAGGATGCCGGCCGCGCGCGGGTCGCGCTCGGAGGCGTACCTGAGCGCCCGGGCCAGCGCCTTGAACTGGCACTCCACGATGTGGTGGGCGTTGCGCCCGTAGGGCACGTGGACGTGCAGGGCGACCTGGGCCTGGGCGACGAAGGACTCCAGGATGTGCCGGGTCATGGTGACGTCGTACTCGCCGATCATCGGCGCCATGGTCTCGGGCTCGGTGTGCACGAGGTAGGGGCGGCCGGACAGGTCGACGGTGACCTGGGCGAGGGACTCGTCCAGCGGGACCGTGCAGTTGCCGAAGCGGTAGATGCCCACCTTGTCGCCGAGGGCCTGCTTGAAGGCGGCGCCCAGCGCGAGGGCGGTGTCCTCGATGGTGTGGTGGGAGTCGATGTGCAGGTCGCCCTCGGTCTTCACGGTGAGGTCGAACAGACCGTGCCGGCCGAGCTGGTCGAGCATGTGGTCGTAGAAGCCGACGCCGGTGGCGATGTCGGTCTTGCCGGTGCCGTCGAGGTCGATCTCGACGAGGACCGAGGTCTCCTTGGTCACGCGCTCCACGCGTCCTACGCGGCTCATGCCGTCTGCTCCTTCTTGAGTTCACGTACCGCGTCGAGGAACGCGTCGTTCTCGGCCGGGGTGCCGGCGGTGACCCGCAGCCATCCCGGTACGCCGTTGTCCCGGACCAGGACGCCCCGGTCGAGGATCTGCTGCCAGACCGCGTGGGCGTCGTCGAACCGCCCGAACTGGACGAAGTTCGCGTCCGAGTCGGTCACTTCGTAGCCGAGGGCGAGCAGTTCGGAAACCAACCGGTCCCGTTCGGTCTTGAGCTGCTCGACGTACTTCAGCAGGGTGCCGGTGTGCTCCAGGGCGGCCAGCGCGGTCGCCTGGGTGACGGCGGAGAGGTGGTACGGCAGCCGGACGAGCTGGACGGCGTCGACCACGGCCGGGTCGGCGGCGAGGTAGCCCAGGCGCAGTCCGGCGGCGCCGAACGCCTTGGACATGGTCCGGGAGACCACGAGGTGCGGGCGGCCGTCGAGCAGCTCCAGCAGCGAGTCGCCGTGGCTGAACTCGATGTACGCCTCGTCCAGGACGACCATGGAGGGCTTCGCCGCCTGCGCCGCGTCGTACAGCGCGCGGACCGTCTCCGGGGGGACGGCGGTGCCCGTGGGGTTGTTGGGGGTGGTGATGAAGACGACGTCGGGACGGTGCTCGGCGACGGCCTTCCGCGCCGCCGCGAGGTCGATGGTGAAGTCGTCGTTGCGGGGACCGGAGATCCAGCCCGTCCCCGTGCCCCGGGCGATGAGCCCGTGCATCGAGTACGACGGCTCGAAGCCGATGGCGGTGCGGCCGGGGCCGCCGAAGGTCTGCAGCAGCTGCTGGATGACCTCGTTGGAGCCGTTGGCCGCCCACACGTTCTCGACGCCGAGGGGGTGCCCGGACGTCTCGGTGAGGTACGCGGCGAGCCTGGTGCGCAGCTCGACCGCGTCCCGGTCGGGGTAGCGGTTGAGGTCGCGGGCGGCCTCACGGACCCGCTCGGTGATGCGGTCGACCAGCTCCTCGGGGAGCGGGTACGGGTTCTCGTTGGTGTTCAGCCGGACGGGGACGTCGAGCTGGGGCGCGCCGTAGGGGGACTTGCCGCGCAGTTCGTCCCGTACGGGGAGATCGTCGATGCGGGTGGTGCTCACTTGCCCTCGGGAACCTTCCAGTCGAACCTCGCCTTGATCGCCGCCCCGTGGGCCGGCAGGTCCTCCGCCTCGGCCAGCGTCACCACGTGGTGGGCGACCTCGGCCAGCGCGTCGCGCGTGTAGTCGACGATGTGGATGCCGCGCAGGAAGGACTGCACGGACAGGCCGGAGGAGTGGCAGGCGCAGCCGCCGGTGGGCAGGACGTGGTTGGACCCGGCGGCGTAGTCGCCGAGCGAGACGGGCGCCCAGGGGCCGATGAAGACCGCGCCCGCGTTGCGCACCCGGCCGGCCACCTCGGCGGCGTCGGCGGTCTGGATCTCCAGGTGTTCGGCACCGTAGGCGTCGACGACCTTCAGGCCCGCTTCGACGCTGTCGACCAGGACGATGGCGGACTGCTCGCCCTTGAGCGCGGGGACGACCCGGTCCTCGACGTGCTTGGTCGCGGCGACCTGCGGCTCCAGCTCCCGCTCCACCGCGTCGGCCAGTTCGGCGGAGTCGGTGACCAGGACGGCCGCGGCCAGCGGGTCGTGCTCGGCCTGGCTGATCAGGTCGGCGGCGACGTGCGCCGGGTCGGCGGTGGCGTCGGCGAGGACGGCGATCTCGGTGGGGCCGGCCTCGGCGTCGATGCCGATCTTCCCGGTGAAGTAGCGCTTGGCGGCGGCGACCCAGATGTTGCCGGGGCCGGTGACCATGTTCGCCGGCGGGCAGGACTCGGTGCCGTACGCGAACATCGCGACGGCGGTGGCGCCGCCGGCCGCGTAGACCTCGTCGACGCCGAGCAGGGCGCAGGCGGCGAGGATGGTCGGGTGGGGCAGGCCACCGGCTGGATCATTTTCAAAAGCGGGGGCCTGGGCGGGGGAGGCGAGCGCGATCGAGGGGACGCCGGCCTCCTGCGCGGGCACCACGTTCATGATCACGGAGGACGGGTAGACCGAGCGTCCGCCGGGCGCGTACAGGCCCACGCGGTCCACCGGCACCCACTTCTCGGTGACCGTGCCGCCGGGCACGACCTGGGTGGTGTGCGTGGTCCGGCGCTGGGCGCGGTGGACCAGACGGGCACGGCGGACGGACTCCTCCAGGGCCGCGCGCACGGCCGGGTCCAGCTCGTCGAGGGCCTTCTCCAGGGCCTCGGCGGGCACTCGCACCCGCTCCAGGCTGACGCCGTCGAACCGCTCGGCGAAGTCGATCAGCGCCGCGTCGCCCCGATGATGCACGTCCTCGCAGATCGGACGCACCTTCTCCAGGGCGGCCGAGACGTCGAAGTCGGCTCGGGGCAGCAGGTCGCGCAGGGCGGGGCCCTCGGGGAGGGCGTCGCCGCGCAGATCGATTCGGGAGATCACGCGACCAATTCTCTCAGACCCGCGTCGGACCCCGGTCGCGCGTTCCACTCACTGATACACCCCGGCCCCGGATTCCTCCGAATAATCATCACCAAGAGTATTCGCGGCCTCACTCTGCGGGCATGAACGGTTGTACGAGGGTGATGACCCGTAAGCAGCAGGGGAGGAAGTGAAAAGCCGTGACCGAGGTGGCAGAACTCCGCGCCGCGGAGCTGCCCGACGACCTGACGGCGGCCGAGGCGGGGATGTGGCAGGCGTTCCGCAACGGCTCCGTGTACGACCTGAGCAGCGGTGACGCCGCGGTCGACGATCCGCACGGCCGGCTGCCGTGGGGGCCGGAGCGGACCGTGCGGGCCCGCGTCGTGTGCTGGCTGCTGCTGGACGGACCGCCCGCGCTGGCCGGCCGGGTGTCCTCGCTGAAGCTGGTCGGCGTGCTGATCAGCGGCACGATGGACCTGGCGGGCGGCACCGTGGCGCCCTACGTGGAGCTGCGCCGCTGCCGGTTCGAGCGGGAGGTGCTGCTGCCGGAGGCGCGGTTCACCACGCTCCGGCTGGTGGACTGCCGTGTGCCCCGGCTGGAGGCGGCCCGGCTGCAGACCGAGGGCGACCTGCATCTGCCGCGCTGCCGGTTTCCGGGCGGGGTGCGGCTGACCGACGCCCAGATAGGCACCGACCTGCTGCTCAACCAGGCGGTGGTGCACCACGACCGCAGCGGCCGGTCGATCGCCGGGGACGGTCTGTCCATCGGGCAGGACCTCCAGGCGGACATGCTGGAGTCGCACGGCGAGCTGCGGCTGCGCAGCGCCCAGATCGGCGTCTCGCTGAGCCTGCGCGGCGCCCGGCTGGTCAACCCCCGCGCCCGGTTCGCGCTGAACGCCCCGCAGCTGACCGTGGAACGCTCGCTGTACCTGACGCCGGGGAGCCTGGGCAACCCGCTGCTCATGGGCACGACACCGGCGGAGGGGACGCGGATCCAGCGGTTCGAGTGCGAGGGCGGGATACGGCTGGACGACGGGCGGTTCGGCGACGCGGTCGACTGCGAGCAGGCCCGCTTCGTCCTCACCGAGCTCCAGGAGGTGTCGCTGCGCCGGGTGCAGGCGTCCGAGCTGCGCTTCCTCGGGGAGCGGCCGGCGCTGGGCCGGGTGGTGCTGTCGGGGGCGCGGGTCGTCAACCTGATCGACCGGGCGGACAGCTGGCCGGGGCCGGGCCGGCTGCACATGGGCGGCTTCAGCTACGAGAACCTGGTGCCGCGGGGCCCGTTCCCGCTGGCCGAGCGGCTGGAGTGGGTGGTCGCCGCGACCGCCGAGTACAACCCGGAGCCGTACGAGCTGCTCGCGGCGGTGCTCAAGGCGGGCGGCGAGGAGGAGGACGCCCGCGAGGTGCTGCTCGCCAAGCAGCGCCGGCGCCGCGAGGGCCTGCCGCTCGGCACCAAGCTGTGGGGGTACCTCCAGGACTGGACCGTCGGCTACGGATACCGCCCGGGGCGGGCGGCGGCGTGGCTGGCGGTGCTGTGGGCGGCCGGCTCGCTGGCGTTCTCGTACGCCGATCTGGCGCCGCTCAAGGGCGGCGAGCATCCGGCGTGGAACCCGGCACTCTTCTCGCTGGACCTGCTGGTGCCCGTGATCGACCTGGGCCAGGTGAGCTACTGGCGGCTGGCCGGCGGCTGGCAGTGGCTGGCGGCGGCGCTGATCCTGCTGGGCTGGGTGCTGGCCTCGACGGTCGCGGCGGGGGCGACGCGGACCCTGCGGCGGAACTGAACCCACCGCCGCGAGAGCGCCGCGAGAACGCGAAGAACCTTCACCTTTTACTCGCCCTTTACCACCGTCCATACAACTTTCCACAGGTTCGGTGAACCCTCTGGCGCCGTCCCGAACCGCGGACTTTCAATGGTCGACACCATGGCCCGTCTACGCGCGTTCCTCCGCCGCACGACTCGGCTGCGAGGCGCCTCCCCCCGCCCGGCGGCCGGCCCCTCGGCCGGCGCTTCGGCCGCTCCTGCGACCGGTCCCCAGGCCGGTCCCCCGGCCGGGGACGAGGTGCTCCTCGACGTGCCCGACGACCGGCTGGCGCCCGCGCTGGTCGCCGCGGCGCACGGCGCGCACGGGCCCGCCGCCGCGCTGCTGGCCGGCACCCGCGCGCAGGAGCGGTGGGAGCACCGCGACCGGTACGCGGCCCGGCTGGCGGCCTTCGCGCGTTCCCGCCCCGAGTGGCTGCGGGCCTGGCACACCGCCGCCCCCGAGGACCCGGACGGCCGGCTGGTCACCGTACGGCTGGCGGTGGACCGGTGCTGGGAGTCGCCGGACCGCGTGGAGCTGCTGCGGCAGATCGCCCCGATGGTCACGGAGGCCGCCGAGAACAGCGGCCGGGACCCGGTGCCCTGGCGGGTCGCGCTGGACTCGGCGCGGGGACGGCACGCCGGGCACGCCGAGTTCGAGCGGCTGTGGACGGAGGCGGTACGGCGCTGCCCGCACCACTACGGCTGCCATGTCGCGGCCCTGGAGTACCTGGCCGCCGCCTCGCCGGGCGCCCACCGCGAGTGCCTGGACTTCGCCGAGACGGCCGCCAAGGACGCCCCCGAGGGCTCGGCGCTGCGGGCGCTGCCGCTGCGGGCGGCCTTCCGGTGTCTGACCGAGGGCGGCGCGGGCGCGGTGGGGCGGGCCCGGCTGGACACGGCGGCCGACCTCGCCCTCGCGCTGTCGGCGGCCCAGCCGGCGGCCGACCCCTGGCCGGCGGAGCTGCGCAACCTGCTCGTCTACGTCCTGGTCCGGCTGGAGCGCTGGCCGGACGCCCTGGAGCAGCTGCGGCTGGCCGGCCCGTACGCCACCTCCTTCCCCTGGGACCGGGAGGCGGAGGACCCGCTCGGCCGGTTCCTCCAGGTGCGCGACGGCGTCCGCGCGGCGGTGGCCGGAAAGGTGCCGGCCGGGGTCTGCGGCGGGCGCGGTTCTCACGCCGGTCCCGGCGCGCATTAGGCTTCTGGACCGTGACCACCGTCCGGCTTCCGCTCTTCCCCCTGAACTCGGTGCTGTTCCCGGGGCTGGTGCTTCCGCTCAACGTCTTCGAGGAGCGCTATCGCGCCATGATGCGCGAGCTGCTGAAGACCCCCGAGGAGGAACCGCGCCGGTTCGCCGTCGTGGCGATCCGCGACGGCCACGAGGTGGCGCCGAGCCTGCCGGGGCTGCCCGATCCGACGGCGGTGCCCGAACGCGGGGCCGCCGCGGGGTTCGGCCCCGACCCCGTCAAGGCGCTGCACAAGGTCGGCTGCGTGGCCGACGCCGCGACGATCCGGGAGCGGCCCGACGGCACCTTCGAGGTGCTGGCGACCGGCACGACCCGGGTGCGGCTGCTCTCCGTGGACGCCTCCGGCCCGTTCCTGACGGCCGAGGTGGAGCACCTCGACGAGGAGCCCGGTGACGAGGCGGGCGCGCTGGCCGAGGGCGTGCTGCGGGCGTTCCGCCAGTACCAGAAGCGGCTGGCGGGGGCGCGCGAGCGGTCGCTGACCACCGGCGCCGACCTGCCGGACGAGCCGGGCGTGGTGTCGTACCTGGTGGCCGCCGCGATGATGCTGGACACGCCGACCAAGCAGCGGCTGCTCCAGGCCCCGGACACCGCCTCCCGCCTGCGGGACGAGCTGAAACTCCTGCGCACCGAGACGGCCGTCATCCGTACGCTGCCGTCGCTGCCCGCGTCGGAGCTGACGCGCGGCCCGACGAGTCTCAACTGACGTATCCGAGGAACTGCCGAGCATGGCGAAGAAGGCGAAGAAGCAGCAGCCGGGGGGCACGCCGGCCACGGTGGCCCTGACGGCGGCCGGGGTGACGTACACGGTCCACTCCTACGACCACGACCCCGCGCATCCGTCCTACGGCGAGGAGGCGGCCGAGGCGATGGGCGTCTCGCCGGAGCGGGTCTTCAAGACGCTGGTGGCGGACGTCGACGGGCAGCTGACGGTCGCGGTGGTCCCGGTCGCGGGCAAGCTGGACCTGAAGGCGCTGGCCGCCGCGGTGGGCGGCAAGCGGGCGGCGATGGCCGACCCGGCCCTCGCGGAGCGCACCACGGGCTACGTCCGGGGCGGCATCTCCCCCCTCGGCCAGCGCAAGCGGCTGCCCACGGTCCTGGACGACTCGGCGCCGGCCCACCCCACCATCTGCGTCTCGGCGGGCCGCCGGGGTCTGGAGATCGAGCTGTCCCCGGGAGACCTGGCCGAGCTGACCGGCGCGGTCCTCGCACCGGTGGGCCGCGCCTGACCCCTCGGCGGACACGCCACCGGAAAGGCAGCGCACACCAGGACCGCCGGCCGGCCTGGACGACCGGCCCGGCGGTGAGCAGCCGGTGAGGCCGCCCCGCGAGGGGGCGAACGGTCACACCGCACCCGCTTTCTTGAACGGTCGATCCAGATCGTTTACGGTGGAGCCATGCCAAGGACCCGGGAGTTCGACACGGAGGCGGCGGTGAGCCGCGCCATGGAGCTGTTCTGGACGCGCGGCTACGAGGCGACCTCGGTGCGCGATCTGACCCAGCACCTGGGGATCGGGCAGGGGTCCCTGTACGCCGCGTTCGGCGACAAGGACGGCCTGTACCGGGCCGCACTGGAGCACTACCGCACCACCCTCGCGGCGGACGCCCTGCGCAGCCTGGAGGAGGCGGACGCCCGTACGGCGATCCGCACGCTGCTGACGGAGCGGATCCGTGTCGCCGTCAGGAGCGACGGCCGGGGCTGCCTGGCCGTCAACGCCGTCTGCGAGCGGCTGCCCCGGGACGCAGCGACCCGGCGCACGGTGCGCGACATGCAGGACGCGAGCCGCGAGGCGCTGGCCGAGGTGCTGCGGGCGGCGATGGAGCGGGGCGAGATCGCGGCGCGGCACGATCCGCACACGGCCGCCGCGTTCCTGGTCACCTTCCTCAACGGACTGCTCGTCTCCTCGAAGATCACGCCGGACGCGCGCTCCCTCGAACCCCTCGTGGACATCGCGCTGACCGCTCTCGGCTGAGGGACATCGCCCGCCCTCGGCCGGGGACTCCCCCTGCCCCGAATCTGTAACGGTCGATAAAGAAAATGGGGCCCGTCCGCGGTCGCCCGCCAGGACAGGAAGGAAGCACCCGTCATGATGTACGACCACACCACAACGCCCCTGCTCACCGGCCGTGCCGCCGTCAACGGCACGAGCCTGCACTACCGGACGGCCGGGTCCGGCCCGGCCGTGGTGCTGCTGCACGGCGTGCCCAAGACCGGCTACCACTGGCGCCACCTCGTCCCGAAGCTGACGCCCCACCACACCATCGTCGTGCCCGACCTGCGCGGTCTCGGCGACTCCGCCCGCCCCGCGGACGGCTACGACTGCGCGACGATGAGCGACGACATCGCCGAGCTGATGGCCCGCCTCGGACACGAGACCTACGCCGTGCTCGGCGAGGACTGGGGAGCGGTGATCGGCTACCAGCTCGCCGCCCGCCACCGCGACCGGGTCGGCTCCCTCGTGTTCGCCGAGGCGCTGTTCCCCGGCTTCGGCTTCGAGGACCACACCGCGCTCACCCCCGAGAACGTCGGCGGCGGCATGCACCTGTGGCATCTGGGCTTCTACTTCCAGCCGGACGTGCCCGAGATGCTGATCGCCGGGCACGAACGCGAACTGATCACCTACATGATCAAGTCCGAGCGCTCCCGCCCCGACAGCGCCACTCCCGACGCGACCGAGGAGTACGTGCGCTGCTACTCCATGCCCGGTGGAATCCGCGCGATGCTCGCCGTCTACCGGGCGATGCTCGTCGACGCGGAACAGAACCGGCAGGCCGCGAAGGAGAAGCTCGACATCCCGGTCCTGGCGCTCGGCGGGTCCGCGTTCATCGGCGACCGCAACGAGTCCCAGCTGCGGCTCATGGCCCACCACGTCACCGGCCACGTCCTCGACGCCGGGCACGACCTCGCGGAGGAAGTACCCGACGAGATGGCCGACGTCGTCCTGCCGTTCCTGGCGGCGCACCGGTAGCCGGCCTCCGTCCGCCGGAGCCACAGGGCCCCGGCTCCCCCCGCGCCCCGTACGGCCGGGGTCGTCGTGCGCGTCCGACCGGTGACCGGGTACGCCCGGTACCGGCCGGCGGGCGGGAACCGGCGCGCAGGCCGGCGCGATGGCGGACGCAGGGCGCCGGGTGGCGCCGGACGCAGGGCGCCGGGCGCCGAGTGGCGCCGGACGCCGGACGCCGGACCCCGGACGCCGGACGCAGGACGCCGGACCCCGGGCGCCGGACCCCGGACGCCGGACCCCGGACCCCGGGCGCCGGACGCCGGACCCCGGACGCCGGACGCAGGACGCCGGACCCCGGACGCCGGACGCAGGACGCCGGACCCCGGGCGCCGGACGCCGGACGCCGGACCCCGGACCCCGGGCGCCGGACCCCGGGCGCCGGAGGATCGTCACGCACGACTCGCCGCAGGGGCGCTCGGCCCCGCTCGACCGCTACGGCCGCGGCCCCGGGCGTCTCCCCGGCCCGGGCCCGCGCGGCGGGGCGGCCGGACCCCGCCTCAGCCGCTCGCGCCGTCGTACGGCTCCGGATCCCGCGGCGCGAACAGCGCCGTCAGCCCCAGATGCACCAGCAGCCCGGCCAGCGGCCACGCCAGCAGCGCCCCCTTCGCCCCGAGCTTCAGCGGCGCCGGGAAGGTCTCCCCCTTGCCCGCCTCCCGCGCGTGCGCGATCACGTCCTGCGTCGGCCCGAGCCACACCCCGAGCCGCCAGGCCAGCACCGCGCCCAGCAGTCCGCCGACGCCGAGCGCCACGACCAGCGGCACGCCGCCGCGCCGCCGCACCAGGAAGACGACCAGCGCGCTGAGCGCCCCGAAGGCCAGCGCGAGCAGCGTGAACGTGCCGTCGACGCCGACCGCCTGCTCGCCCTCGGAGTCCTTGAGGTAGACCACCCAGCTCTTGTCCACCACGTCACCGACGAGCGGCACGCTCGGCGCCAGCCGCCACCACAGCACGCCGAGCAGCGCCCCGGACACCGCCACCGCCACCGCGGCCACGGCGGCCTGCCACACTTCGGTCCTCAGTCCCGGACCGTCCTGCTCGCCGGACCGGCCGTACGCGCCGTCGGCCGCGTACGCCCCGGCGGGCGGCGGCACCGGCTGTCCCTGGTGGGACGCGGACGAGTGTTCGTGGGGTGGCGGAGGGGGAGTCAGCGGTGCGGTCACCCTGCCATCGTGCCAGGCCCGTCTGTGCGGCGCGTCACCGGACGGCCGCCCGACGGTACGCCCAGGCGGCGACGGCCAGCGAGACCACGCCGACCGCCCCGCACACCGCGAGGTCGGCGAGGACGAGGGCCCAGTCGATCCGCTCCCCGAACGTCCGCGCGAACGCCTCCACGCCGTACGTCGACGGCAGCAGGTCCCGGGCGAACCGCACCGCCTCCGGCATCCGGTCGGCGGGCAGCACCCCGAGCAGCAGCGCCGCCGACATGCCCAGCTGGCCCAGCAGCGTGGCCAGCTCGGGCCGGGGCGCGAGCAGGCCCAGTGCCGCGCCCAGCCCGGCCAGCGCGGCGCCGGCCAGCGGGATCACGGCGATCAGCACCCACAGGTGGGTGAGCGGCAGCCCGAACAGCAGACAGCCGAACACCGCCGTGACCACGGTCCCCGGCACGGTGAAGGAGGCGTACGCCCCGGCCGCGCCCAGCACCACCGCGGCCGGCGGCACCGGCAGGGTGGCGTAGTGGTCGAGGCCGCCGCTGCCGCGGAGCTGGCCGAAGTACTGGGCGAGCAGGTTCAGCGCGACGAACGCCACGACCAGGACCGCCGAACCGGCGACCACGGCCTGTGCCTCCTCGCCGCCGTCCACCACCCCGCGCATCAGGATCATGATGCCGACGGACTGGAAGGTGGCCACGAACAGCAGCGGGATCCGCGCGACCCGGGCCCGTGACAGCTGCGCCCGGTAGACGGCCGCCAGGGAGGGCCACAGCCGCGCCCGCGGCCCCAGCTCGGCCGCGGCGGGCGCGACCTGCTCCTCGGCGGCCAGGACACCGCCCGGCAGGGCATCGGCGGGTACGACACTCACGTCGCGCTGCTCCTCTTCGCTCCGGCGGGCGTCCTGTTCGGTACGTACGGATTCGGCGGCCTGCATGCTCAGTCCCCGGGCGTTCACGCCCTCACCAGCCCCTGCCGGGCCGCGCCGCCCAGCGCCAGGTAGACGTCCTCCAGGCTGGGCGTGGCCAGTGTGAAGTCGTCCAGGGCGGCGAAGGCGGAGCCTCCGGTGACCGTGGCGACGACCGCGCGGGCCTCCTCGGGCGCCAGCCGCAGCGTCCAGCGGCGGCCCGACTCGGTGACGCGGTCGTGCAGCGCGGCCACCTCGGGGACGTGCAGCGGCGCGGCGTCGCGCCACACCAGGTCGACCCGGACCTCGCCGGCCACCTTCTCCTTCAGGCCGGCCGGTGAGTCGCAGGCGATCACCCGGCCCCGGTCCAGGACCGCGACCCGGTCCAGGACCGTCTCCGCCTCGATGACGTTGTGGGTGACCAGCAGCACCGTCGTGCCGTGCTCGGCGCGGCGCCGGTCGACGGCAGCCCAGACGGCCCGGCGGGCCACCGGGTCCATGCCGGTGGTCGGCTCGTCCAGGACGAGCAGCGGCCGCTCTCCCACCAGCGCGGTGGCGAAGCAGGCCAGCCGCCGCTGGCCGCCGGAGAGCTTCTTGAGGGCGCGGGAGGCGATCGGGGTGAGGCCGAGTTCGTCGAGGACGGCGCCGGTCTCCGCGCGCGCCCGGCGGGCGTCGAGGCCGCGCAGCCGTCCGGTGGTCTCGGCGGCGAGCCAGACCGTCAGCTCGTCCAGGGCGGTGGACTCCTGCCCGAGGTAGGCGAGGAGGCGCGCGGCCCGCTCGGGGTGGCGGACGATGTCGTGGCCGTAGAGGCGCACGCTCCCGGAGTCCGGCCGCATCAGCCCGGTCAACTGCCGCACCAGGGTGGACTTGCCGGCCCCGTTCGGCCCGAGCAGTCCGAAGATCTCGCCGCGCGCGATGTCCAGCGCCACGTCGTCGGTGGCCCGGACCTCGGGGGCGGCCGGAGCACCGCGCCGGCCGCGTACCGCCGGATAGGTCTTGGTCAGCCCCCGCACCACGCACACGGCATCGCCACCGGGTCGAAGTGCCTGTGCCGCGCGCGTACTCACAAGGGACGAGACTACGGGGTGCGCGCGCCCGGGCCGCGCCCGGGTAGGCCCACGGGGGCGGGTCCGGCGGGGCTCTCACTCGGTCGCGGGACTGTGTTCCACCGCCGTCCGCACCCCGATCTCGCGCCAGAAGCCGGCCCGGATGGCGTACCGGTCCTGCTCGTCGATCTGGTCGTCCTTGTGGGCGAGCAGCCCGAAGCGGGCCGCGTAGCGCAGCAGCTCGCCGTCGATGCGGTGCGGGACGCGCGGGTACATGCCGGACAGCTTCTGGAGGTGGCTCTGGTCGCCGAGGCGCTCCACCCAGCGGCGGGCGAAGACCTGTCCGACCTCGTACGGGTCGCCGCCGACCGTGGTGATGTCCTCCTCCCGGTCGGCCCACCGCTGTTCGGCGGTGGTGAGCTGGGCCAGCGTCGGCATGGAGGCGGCCTCGGGGGGCTCGCCGGCCGGCCGGTCGACCCAGCCCTTGTCGGAGGACCAGCGCAGGGTGGCACTGGCGGGGGGCTGCTGGACGGGCTGGGGTCCGGGGGCGCGCAGGGCGGCCAGGTCCTTGGGGGTGGGGACGCCCTTGGCGGCGGGGCCGCGGTCCTCCGGTCCCGCGCCGTTGCGGGAGGCGCCGGGCGGGGCGGGGTGCGGGCGCTCCTCGGGGTGCCGCTCGGCCGCGGCGGCGAGCGCGGACTCGGGCAGCGGCGCGGAGAGGATCGCGGCGATCTCCGGCCGGGGCACGGGCGGCGGCGCGCACACCCCGGTCAGCTCCTTGGCGCGGACGGCCTGGGTGATCCAGGCGCGGTCCAGGACGCGCCGCTCGTCGGCCTCGGCGACCAGGTCCTCGGACTGGTTGTAGTCGCCGTCGGCGGCCTGCACGGCCCACAGGTGGACGGCGACGCCGTGCTCCTTGGCGGCCATCATGCCCGGCAGCAGGTCGCCGTCGCCGGTGACCAGGACGACGTCGGAGCAGGCCCGGTTGCGGGCCAGCTCGGTCAGCTCGGCGTGCATCGCGGCGTCCACGCCCTTCTGCGCCCAGCGGCCGTCGCTGCGGGTCAGCGCGCCGAGCCGGACGGTGACCCGGGGCATCACGCGCAGCCGGCGGTGCTCGGGCTGCGGGACGCGGTCGGGGGCGCCGTCGAACCAGTAGATGCGCAGCAGGGGCTGCTGCGTGTCGTCCTGGGCGCGTTCGCGCAGCCCCTGGATGAGGGCGGCGTGATCGACGGTGATGCGGGACCGCGAGGGTTCCCCGGCGAGGAGACTGGCGGCGGCCCCCAGCAGATACCCGGCGTCCACCAGGACGATGCAGCGGTCCACGCTTTCCACCCTCTTTCCGGGAGGTTTGCTTCGGGCTTGCTTCGAGTCTGCCCGACCGGGCGGGGGTTAACGGTCGGAACTCGATCTTCGGCGTGGCGTTTGCGGTCCGGGCGCCCCGATGAAGCGGGTCACCGACGGTAATTGTCCAACATGCGTTCTTTATCGGCCTATGTGAATCTGGTCGAGGCTCTGGCCACTGATTTCCCCACAGGAGGCACCATCATGGCCAAGAACAAGAACAACCGTGACCGTAAGCAGTCCAAGTCCGAACGTACGCAGCAGGCGGACCGCCCCGTAGCGGCGGCCCGGGACGAGCAGCTCGCCCCGCCGCTGGCGCACACCGACACCGCCGTGCGCGGCAAGCGGCAGAAGCGCTTCGGTCACAACTGACGGCCGCAGAACGCCGGGAGACGCCGAGGGGCGCATCCGCTGCCGGATGCGCCCCTCGGTCAGCCTCGGTCAGGTGGACAGCTCGGTGGCTCAGCCCGCCAGGCAGGACGGGCCCAGCAGCACCTTCAGGTCGCCGAAGAGCGCCGGGTCGGGCTTGACGCGGTGCCGGTCCAGGCGGAGCACGGTGGTCTTCGTCGGCCCCTGGAGCTTGATCCGGACCTCGCTGTCGCCCCGGTGGTGGGTGAGGATCTCGCCGAGGCGGCTGACCATCGGCGGGGTGACCCTCGTCGCCGGGATGGTGAGCACCACGGGCGCGTTGGCGCCCGCGTTGGACAGGTCGGGGACCTGGAGCTCCATCGCCACCAGGCGCGGCACGTCCTCGCGCTTGTCGAGGCGGCCCTTGACGAACACCACGGCGTCCTCGACGAGTTGGGTCGACACCAGCTGGTACGTCGCCGGGAAGAACATGCACTCCAGGGAACCGGCGAGGTCCTCGACGGTGGCGATCGCCCAGGCGTTGCCCTGCTTGGTCATCTTGCGCTGGAGGCCGGAGATGATGCCGCCGATGGTGACGACCGCGCCGTCGCCGAAGTCGCCGCCGGTGAGCTGGGAGATGCCCGCGTCGGCCTTGTCGGACAGCACGTGTTCCAGGCCGAAGAGCGGGTGGTCGGAGACGTAGAGGCCGAGCATCTCCCGCTCCTGGGCGAGGAGGTAGGTCTTGTCCCACTCCTCGGTGGAGAACTCCACGTCCAGGCCGAAGCCCGGCTCGTCGTTCGCCTCCTCGCCCATGCCGCCGAACAGGTCGAACTGGCCCTCGGCCTCCTTGCGCTTGACCGCGACCACGTTGTCGATCATCGGCTCGTACTGCGCGGTGAGGCCCTTGCGGGTGTGGCCCAGCTCGTCGAAGGCGCCGGCCTTGATCAGCGACTCCGTGGTCCGCTTGTTGCAGACGACCGCCTCGACCTTGTCCAGGTAGTCGGGGAAGGAGGCGTACTTCCCCTTCGCCTTGCGGCACCTGATGATCGACTCGACGACGTTGGTGCCCACGTTGCGCACCGCGGAGAGGCCGAAGAGGATCACGTCGTCGCCCTGGGCGGCGAAGTTGGACATCGACTCGTTGACGTTGGGCGGCAGCACCTTGATGCCCATGCGCCGGCACTCGTTCAGATAGACGGCCGACTTGTCCTTGTCGTCCTTGACCGAGGTGAGCAGGGCGGCCATGTACTCGGCCGGGTAATTGGCCTTGAGGTAGGCGGTCCAGTAGGAGACCAGGCCGTACGCGGCGGAGTGCGCCTTGTTGAACGCGTAGCCGGCGAAGGGGACCAGCACGTCCCACAGCGCCTGGATCGCCTCGTCGCTGTAGCCGTTCTTGCGGGCGCCGGCCTGGAAGAGGACGAAGTTCTTGGCCAGTTCGTCGGGCTTCTTCTTGCCCATCACGCGGCGCAGGATGTCGGCCTCGCCGAGCGAGTAGCCGGCGATGATCTGTGCGGCCTTCTGCACCTGCTCCTGGTAGACGATCAGGCCGTAGGTGACGTCCAGGACCTCCTTGAGCGGCTCCTCCAGTTCCTTGTGGATCGGGGTGATCTCCTGGAGGCCGTTCTTGCGCAGCGCGTAGTTGGTGTGCGAGTCCATGCCCATCGGGCCCGGGCGGTACAGGGCCGACACGGCGGAGATGTCTTCGAAGTTGTCGGGCTTCATCAGGCGCAGCAGCGAGCGCATGGGGCCGCCGTCGAACTGGAAGACACCGAGGGTGTCGCCGCGCTGGAGCAGTTCGAAGGTCGTGGGGTCGTCCAGCGGCAGGGAGAGCAGGTCCAGCTCGACGCCCTTGTTGGACTTCACCATCTTGACGGCGTCGTCCATGATCGTCAGGTTGCGCAGGCCGAGGAAGTCCATCTTCAGCAGGCCGAGCGACTCGCACTGCGGGTAGTCCCACTGGGTGATGGTCACGCCGTCGGTGTGCCGCACCCAGATCGGGGCGTGGTCGACGATCGGCTCGCTGGACATGATCACGCCGGCCGCGTGCACGCCCATCTGCCGGACCAGGCCCTCGACGCCCTTGGCGGTGTCGATGACCTTCTTGACGTCCGGCTCGTTCTCGTACATCGAGCGGATCTCGCCGGCCTCGCTGTAGCGGGGGTGGGAGGGGTCCGTGATGCCGTTGAGGTCGATGCCCTTGCCGAGGACGTCGGCGGGCATCGCCTTGGTGAGCCGGTCGCCCATCGCGTACGGGTAGCCCAGCACGCGCGCGGAGTCCTTGATGGCGTTCTTCGCCTTGATCTTGCCGTACGTGCCGATCATGGCGACCTTGTCGGCGCCGTACTTCTCCGTCACGTACCTGATCACCTCGACGCGCCGACGCTCGTCGAAGTCGATGTCGACGTCGGGCATGGAGACGCGCTCGGGGTTGAGGAACCGCTCGAAGATCAGGCCGTGCGGGATCGGGTCGAGGTCGGTGATGCCCATGGCGTACGCCACGATGGAACCGGCCGCGGAGCCTCGGCCGGGGCCGACCGCGATGCCCTGGTTCTTGGCCCACATGATGAAGTCGGCGACCACGAGGAAGTAGCCCGGGAACCCCATCTGGATGATGACGTCCATCTCGTACTCGGCCTGCTTCTGGCGGTCCTCGGGGACGCCGCCCGGGTAGCGGCGCTCCATGCCGCGGCGGACCTCCTCCTGGAACCAGGTGACCTCGGTGTAGCCCTCGGGGATGTCGAACTTGGGCATCAGGTCGCGCTTCTCGAACATGCCCGTGGTGTCGACCATCTCGGCGACCAGGAGCGTGTTGGCGCAGCCCTCCTGCCAGGCGTCCGAGGAGTCGATGGCGTACATCTCCTCCGTGGACTTCAGGTAGTAGCCGGTGCCGTCGAACTTGAAGCGGTCGGGGTCGGAGAGGTTCTTGCCGGTCTGGATGCACAGCAGCGCGTCGTGGGCGGTCGCCTCGTGCGCGTAGGTGTAGTGCGAGTCGTTGGTGACCAGCGGGGGGATGCCGAGCTTCTTGCCGATCTCCAGGAGGCCGTCGCGGACCCGGTGCTCGATGTCGATGCCGTGGTCCATCAGCTCCAGGAAGTACTTGTCCTTGCCGAAGATGTCCTGGTACTCGGAGGCCGCCTTCAGCGCCTCGTCGAACTGGCCGAGCCGCAGCCGGGTCTGCACCTCGCCGGAGGGGCAGCCGGTGGAGGCGACGATCCCCTCGGACCACTGGGAGATCGTCTCCTTGTCCATCCGGGGCCACTTCTGCAGCCAGCCCTCGGCGTAGGCGTCGGAGGAGAGCTTGAAGAGGTTGTGCAGCCCGGTCTTGTTCACCGCCCACATCGTCTTGTGGGTGTAACCGCCGGAACCGGAGACGTCGTCCCGCTTCTGGTGCGGCTGGCCCCACTGGATCTTGCGCTTGTTGCGCCGCGACTCGGGCGCGACGTACGCCTCGATCCCGATGATCGGGGTGATGCCGGCCTTCTGCGCCGTGTGGAAGAAGTCGTACGCCCCGTGCAGGTTGCCGTGGTCGGACATGGCGACATGTGTCATGCCCATGTTGTTGCAGGCCTCGAACATGTCCTTCAGCCGCGCGGCACCGTCCAGCAGCGAGTACTGGGTGTGGACGTGCAGGTGCGTGAACGGCGGCTTGGACACGTTCGGCCTCCTGGGCAAACTCGGGGTGACGGGCTGCGGGCAGTCCGGGGGGTCAGCGTCGAAGTCTATGCCTCGCGACTGACACTCCGGGGGCCTCCCCGCGTACCTTCGAGCGAGGCGTTTCGCGGGCACTCCCGCGCGCCGTCGGACGTTGGTCCGGTCGGACGATCCGTTCCGGTCGCCACGCGCATGTACGCACCGTCAGCACCAGGAGGCACCCCGCGATGTCGGTCCCGCAGCTCAGCGACGAGCACCGCGACGAGGAGATCCTCGCCGTCTTCGACACCGCCTTCGGCGACCTGCTGGCCGCCGACCCGGCGGCCTTCCGGGTGAAGTTCCGGAAGATGGCGGCCTCGGCCTTCGCGTTCTACCGGGGCACCGCCTGCCTGTTCTACCGCGACCTGGACGCCGCCGGCCGCGAGGGCTCCGACCGCGGCCCGTACCTGGACGAGCGCACCTCCCGCGTGTGGATCCACGGCGACCTGCACGCGGAGAACTTCGGCACGTACATGGACTCCACCGGCCGGCTGATCTTCAACGTCAACGACTTCGACGAGGCCTACGTCGGCCCCTTCACCTGGGACCTCAAGCGCTTCGCGGCGTCGATCGCGCTGATCGGGTACGCCAAGGCGCTCAGCGACGAGCAGATCACCGAGCTGGTGACGGTGTACGCGGGCGCGTACCGCGAGCGCATCCGCGCCCTGGCCACCGGCGCCAAGAGCGACGAGGTGCCGCCGTTCACCCTGGACACCGCCCAGGGGCCGCTGCTCGACGCGCTGCGCGACGCCCGTTCGCTGACCCGGTTCGGGCTGCTGGACTCGATGACGGAGATCCGTGACTTCGAGCGCCGCTTCGCGCCCGGCGGCGGCAGCGTGGAGCTGGACGCGGCCACCCGCTACAAGGTGCTGGCCGCCTTCGACGGCTATCTGGAGACGCTCCCGGAGTCCTCGCTGACCCGCCCGGACTCCTACCGGGTCAAGGACGTGGTGGGCCGCCGGGGCATCGGCATCGGCTCGGCCGGGCTGCCGTCGTACAACATCCTCCTGGAGGGCAACAGCGACGCCCTGGAGAACGACGTCGTCATCTACATCAAGCAGGCCCAGACCCCGGCCGTCTCCCGGCACATCACCGACCCGGCGATCCGCGACTACTTCCAGCACGAGGGCCACCGCACGGTGATCTCCCAGCGCGCCCTGCAGGCGCACGCCGACCCGTGGCTGGGCTGGACCGAGCTGGACGGCGCGGGACAGCTGGTCGCCGAGATCTCGCCGTACGCCGTCGACCTGGACTGGAGCGACATCGACGACCCGGAGGAGATCGCCGAGGTGGTCGCCGACCTCGGCCGGGCCACGGCCGCGATGCACGCGGCGGCGGACGACCAGTCCGGCGAGTCGCTGGTGCCGTTCTCCACGGAGCGGGCCATCGACGCGGCGATCGCGGCCGACGAGGACGGCTTCGCGCCCCTGCTGGTGGAGTTCGCGCACGCCTACGGGGCACGCGCGCGTGCCGACCACCAGATCTTCGTCGACCTGTTCCGCAACGGCCGGATCCCGGGTCTGTGAATTCTCGGTACCGGGCTTTTCCCACAGCCGCCCTTTAGGGTTCCTTTACCGGAGCCCGTGTCACACTCTCTACGCCATGGACATATCCGGAACCCCGCTCAGAGCCGTCCGCGCGGCGCTGTTCACGGCACTCGCCGTGACCCTCGGCACCGCGTCGCACGTGCTGCTGTCCGGGGTCCCGCTGCCGCTGCCCACGGTGGCCCTGGTCGCGGCCGGTGTGTTCCTCGTCGCGTACGCCCTGGCGGGCCGCGAGCGCTCCTACGGCCGGATCGCCGCCCTGCTGATCCCGCTGGAGCTGGCCGCCGACACGGTCTTCACCACCGGCCAGCACGTCTGTTACGGCCCGGCGGGCGGCCCGGTCGCCGGTCCGCTGCGCTCGGTCGGCTTCGACGTGCTGTGCGGTGACGGCACCGGCGTCCACGCCGACGTCACCAACCCGCTGACCCAGGTCACCGGCGCCGGCACGGACCGGCTCGCGGCCCTGCTCGCCGACTCGACGCCCGGCACCTCCTGGCTGCTGCTGGCCGCGCACATCGGCGTCGGCCTGCTCGCCGCCGGCTGGCTGCGGCACGGCGAGAGCGCGCTGGCCCAGCTGCTGCGGGCGGCCGCCGCGACCACGTTCCGGCCGCTGCTGCTGGCCGCCGCGGCGGTCACCGTACGCCCGGTCCCGGCCCCGCGCCGCCCGGCGCGCCCGGTCCGCCGTACCGCCACCGCCCGCGACCGCGTCCTCACCCACTCCCTGGGGCGGCGCGGACCGCCGTGCTCGCTCGCCTTCGGGTGACCACCCGACACCGAGCACCGGCAGTCCCCCACACCACCCCCGCGCACCCGCGTGTGCGCCTCCCCACGGAGTCACGACACCATGAGCAAGCGAAACAGCCAGCAGCAGAAGACGGCGGCCCGTGAGCGGCTGCGCCAGGAGCGCGAGCGCCAGGCCAAGCGCGACAAGGCCAAGCGGCAGATCATCGTCGCCTGTTCCATCGTCGGCGTCCTGGCGATAGCCGGCGGCATCGGCTACGCCGTCGTGCAGGCCAACAAGCCCACCCACTGGGAGACGGTGGCGGACGAGACGAAGATCGTCGCCCCGGCCAACACCACGGGCGAGAACGGCACCACCGTGGTCATCGGCGAGGACAGCGCCAAGAAGACCCTGAAGGTCTACGAGGACCCGCGCTGCCCGATCTGCGCCGCGTTCGAGCAGGCGGCCGGCTCGACCCTGGAGAAGGACGTCGAGGACGGCAAGTACAAGGTCCAGTTCGTCGGCGGCACCTTCCTCGACGGCGACACCGAGAAGGACGGCGAGTTCTCGGTCGGCTCGCACGGCGAGGGTTCCAAGAACGCCATGAGCGCCCTGGGCGCCGCGCTGAACGTGAGCCCGGAGGCGTTCCTGAAGTACAAGTCGGCGCTCTACTCGGCCAAGTGGCACCCCGAGGAGAGCGACGACAAGTTCAAGGACGACGACTACCTGATCAAGATCGCCGACACCGTTCCGGCGCTGAAGGACAACGCCAAGTTCGAGAACGCCGTGACGAAGGGCACCTACGACGCCTGGGCGCTGGCCATGTCCGACGCCTTCAACAAGAACAAGGACGGCGTCACCGGCACCCCGAGCCTCGTGATGGACGGCAAGCAGCTCCAGACCTCCAGCGGCAACGCGCCGATGACCGCCGCGGAGTTCACCGAGGTGGTCGGCGCCGCCCTGAAGTGACGCCCTGAAGCGACGCCCTGAAGCGACGCCGTGAAGTAACACCCTGAAGTGATGCCGAAGAGCGGGTGAACTCTCACCGGTTCACCCGCTCCCCCGGCTTACCGGCCAGTAGCCTGACCGGCCGTGACCAGCCGATCCAGATCTCCCCAGAACGCTCCCAGCCGCCGTACGGTCGTCAAGGCCGCGGCCGGCGGTGCCGTCCTGGCCGCCCCGCTCGCCGCCGCCCGGCCCGCCGGTGCCGCCGGCGCCGCCCCCGCCTTCCTGCACGGCGTGGCCTCCGGCGACCCCCTGCCCGACGGCATCCTGCTGTGGACCCGGGTGACCCCGGCGCCCGAGGCGATACCCGGCTCCGGGACCGGCCCGGACACCCCGGTGAGCTGGACCGTCGCCACCGACCGGGCGCTGACGGACGTCGTCGCCAAGGGCACCGTCACCGCCCGCGCATCCTCCGACCACACCGTCAAGGCCGACGTGCGGGGCCTGTCCCCCGCCACCGACTACTGGTTCCGCTTCTCCGCCGGCGGCACCGACTCCCCCGTCGGCCGCACCCGTACCGCGCCCGCCGCCGACGCCGCCGTCACCGGCCTGCGGTTCGGCGTGGTCTCCTGCTCCAACTGGGAGGCCGGCCACTTCTCGGCCTACCGCCACCTCGCGGCCCGCGGCGACCTCGACGCCTGGCTCCACCTGGGCGACTACATCTACGAGTACGGCACCGGCGAGTACGGCACCCGTGGCACCGTCGTCCGCCCCACCGCGCCCGCGCACGAGATCCTCACCCTCGCCGACTACCGCGTCCGGCACGCCCTGCACAAGACCGACCCCGACCTCCAGGCGCTGCACGCGGCGGCGCCCGTCGTCGCGATCTGGGACGACCACGAGATCGCCAACGACGCCTGGTCCGGCGGCGCGGAGAACCACACCGAGGCCACCGAGGGCGCCTGGGCGGCGCGGCAGGCCGCCGCCAAGCAGGCGTACTTCGAGTGGATGCCGGTCCGCCCGGCGCTGGCCGGCACCACCTACCGCCGGCTGCGCTTCGGCAAGCTCGCCGATCTGTCGCTGCTGGACCTGCGCACCTACCGCTCCCAGCAGGTCTTGGCCGGGAGCGGCGACGTCGACGACCCGGAGCGCACGCTCACCGGCCGCGCCCAGCTCGACTGGCTCAAGGCCGGGCTGACCGCCTCCGACACCACTTGGCGGCTGGTCGGCAACTCGGTGATGATCTCGCCGTTCGCCGTCGGCGCGCTCTCCGCCGAGCTGCTGAAGCCGCTGGCGGAGCTGCTGGGCCTGCCGCAGGAGGGCCTGGCCCTCAACACCGACCAGTGGGACGGCTACACCGACGACCGCCGCGAACTCCTGGCCC
Organism: Streptomyces sp. NPDC090994; assembly: GCF_044768905.1. Classification (NCBI taxonomy): domain Bacteria; kingdom Bacillati; phylum Actinomycetota; class Actinomycetes; order Kitasatosporales; family Streptomycetaceae; genus Streptomyces; species Streptomyces sp. NPDC090994. The sequence goes on along the minus strand of NZ_JBIVWS010000003.1, from coordinate 265,550 downwards.
ACCTGCGGGCGGGCGCCATCCGCAACACCGTCTTCCTGACCGGCGACATCCACATGGCCTGGGCCAACGACGTGCCGGTGAACGCCGGCACCTACCCGCTGTCGGCGTCGGCCGCCACCGAGTTCGTCGTCACCTCGGTGACCTCCGACAACCTCGACGACCTCGTCGACGTCCCCGAGGGCACCGTGTCCGCGCTCGCCGCGCCGCTGATCCGGGCCGCCAACCGGCACGTCCACTGGGTCGACACCGACCGGCACGGCTACGGCGTCCTGGACGTCACCGCCGAGCGGACGCAGATGGACTACTACGTGCTGTCCGACCGCACCGACCCGGACGCCACGTCCGCCTGGGCGCGCTCGTACCGCACCCGCAGCGGCACCCAGCGGGTCGAGCGCGTCTACGACCCGGTCTGAGCCTCCTGCTGGAGCGAGTCGAGGAAGCCGAGCGCCGTCCGCCAGGTGGCCTCGGCCGCCTCGGCGTCGTAGTCGGGCAGGTCCGGGTCGGTGTAGAGATGGCCGGCGCCCGCGTACCGGTACACCTCCACATCGGCTCCGGCCCGGCCCATCTGGAGGTACCAGGCGCTGAGCCAGTCGTCGGTCTCGAACGGGTCGGGCTCGGCGACGTGCAGCTGCACCGGCAGGTCGTCCACCGAGGCGTTGGGCGCGATGTCCGAGGTGCCGTGCAGGAGCAGCAGCCCCTTGGCCCGGTGGTCGCCGAGGGCGAGGGTCTGCGCGACGGAGGCGCCGAGCGAGAACCCGGCGTACACCAGGCCCCGCTCCGAGTACGGCGCGGCGGCCAGCACGGCCCGCTTCAGCAGCTCCTCCCGCCCGATGCCCTCGTTGTGCTCCATTCCCTCCTCCACCGTGTCGAACGTCCGTCCCTCGAAGAGGTCGGGCGTCCACACCTGGTGACCGGCGTCACGCAGCCGGTCGGCGGCCTGGCGCACCGCGGGCCGGAGGCCGAAGGTCGAGTGAAAGAGCACGATGTTCATGGACCCATCGTGCCAGCAGGGTCTGACATGTCACACATTCGGCTCCAGGGCCACATGTTCAGGTCCGGCGGTGCCGGTTACGTTCCTGGGATGGAGAACATACTCCGCCCACTGATCGTGGTCGGCGGCTCGGTGCTGTTGACCCTGGTCATCGGCTGGGCCACCGACCTGCTGCTGCGCAAGGCCGACGAACGGCACCACGAGACGCCCCTGTGGGGCCTGCTGCGCCGCGCCCGCATCCCCTACCAGCTGCTGCTGTGCGCGGCGCTGCTCAGAGGGACGTACGTCGAGTCCCGGGTCTTCCCGGCGCACCGGAGCCTGATCGGCCACATACTCACGCTGGTGCTGATCGGCTCGGCCGCCTGGCTGGTGGTGCGGATCGCCGCGGCGGTCGTGGAGACGTCGTACACCAGGTACGCCCAGGCCCGCTCCCAGCGCGACCCGGCCCGGGTGCGCCGGGTGCGCACCCAGGTCTCACTGATCATGCGGGTGGTCTCGGCGGTGGTCGGCGTGGTGGCCGTGTCGTCGATGCTGCTGACGTTCAAGGAGATGCGCACGGCCGGCGCCTCGCTGCTGGCCTCGGCCGGGGTGCTCGGCATCGTCGCCGGCATCGCCGCGCAGTCCACGCTCAGCAACATGTTCGCCGGGTTCCAGATCGCGTTCGGCGACATGGTCCGCATCGGCGACACGGTGGTGGTGGACGGCGAGTGGGGCACCGTCGAGGAGATCACCCTGACCTTCCTGACCGTGCGCACCTGGGACGAGCGCCGGATCACCATGCCGGTGTCGTACTTCACGTCCAAGCCGTTCGAGAACTGGTCGCGCGGCACCCCGCAGATGACCGGCACCGTCTTCTGGTACCTGGACCACACGGCGCCGGTGGACGCGATGCGCGAGCGGCTCCGCGACATCCTGCGCCAGTGCCCGGCCTGGGACGGCCGCGCGTACAACCTGACCGTCACCGACACCACCCCGAACACCATCGAGGTACGGGCGCTGGTGACGGCGAAGGACGCGGACGACATCTGGACGGTACGGGTCGAGGTGCGCGAGCAGATGATCCGCTGGCTGGCCGACGAGCACCCCTACGCCCTGCCCCGCGTCAACACGGCCGACGCGGCCCTCCCGCCCGGCCGCCGCGCCTCCCTGCGCAAGCCCTCCCCCGACGGCGCGGCACGCCGCCTGCCGCACCAGCCGACCCGGGGCCAGCCGCACTGACCCGGCGGGCCCACCGGCGGTCAGCGCAGGCTGCGTACGTCCAGATGCCGCAGCACCCGGTCGACGATCTCCGGATCGGCGCCGGGTTCGCTGCGCGCGGCCAGCACCTCGTGCCGGGCGGCGCTCAGCATCTCGCCCTGGATGCGGCGGAGCCGCTTGATCCGCCGCGCCCGCTGCTCGTGCGCCTCGCGCCGCTCCTCGTCGCCGATCTCCGGGCTGATCCGCAGGCCGATGTCGAAGGCCCGCCGCAGCATCTGCTCGGTCAGCTCCTCCGGCAGCTCCTCGACCGCCTCGATCTCGCGCAGCCGCTGCCGGGCCGCCTTGGCCGCGCGCCGGGCGAGGGTGCGCTCGAACTCCTTCTCCTGCTCGGTATCGGCCGTCACCCGCAGCCGCCCGACCAGCCAGGGCAGGGTCAGCCCCTGCACCAGCAGCGTCACCAGGATCACCCCGAACGCGATGAAAACGATCTCCTCGCGGTGCGGGAAGGGCGACCCGTCGTCCGTCTCCAGCGGGATCGCCAGGGCCAGCGCCACCGAGGCCACCCCGCGCATCCCCGCCCACCACATGACGACGGTCTCCCGCAGGCTCATCGGGATGTCCTCGTCCCGGTCCCGTTTGGCGTGCAGCCGTTTCGTCAGCCAGGTCGCCGGCAGCAGCCACAGCAGCCGCACCAGGATCACCACGCCCACCACGGCCCCGGCCCAGCCCAGCAGCTCGGCCCAGTGCCCGGACGCGGTCCGCACCGCGTTGTGCAGCTCCAGGCCGATCAGCCCGAAGGCGACCCCGGTGACCAGGGTGTCGACGACATCCCAGACGGTGTGCCCGGCCAGCCGGGTGAGCACGTCGTCGGCGTCGGAGGCGTACTCGGCGAGGAACATCGCGGTGGTGAGCACGGCCAGCACCCCGGAGCCGTGCAGTTCCTCGGCGAGGACGTAGGAGGCGTACGGCACCAGCAGCGTCAGCCCGATCTGCAGGGTCGCGTCGCCCAGCAGGCCGAGGACCTTGTTGGCCGCCCACCCGAGCGCCAGGCCGACGGCGACGGCGACCACGGCGGACAGCACCAGGTCGAACCCGGCCGACCAGGGCGAGAAGGTCCCGCCCACGGCGGCGGCGATGGCGACGTTGTACAGGACGATGGCCGTGACGTCGTTGAAGAGCCCCTCGCCCTCCAGGATGGACACCAGGCGGCGGGGCAGTCCCAGCTGCCCGGCGACGGCCGTGGCGGCGACCGGGTCGGGCGGCGCCACCAGCGCCCCGAGCGCGAAGGCGGCGGCGAGGCCGAGGCCCGGCACGATCGCGTGGGCCACGGCGGCCACGCAGGTCATGGTGACGAAGACCAGCGCGACGGCCAGCAGGAAGATGGGCCGTTTGTTGGCCGCGAACTGCCGCCAGGAGGTACGCCGTACGGCGGCGTACAGCAGCGGCGGCAGCAGGGCGGGCAGGATCAGGTCGGGCGGGATGTCGACGTTGGGCACGAAGTCGAGCAGCGCCAGCACGATGCCGAGCACCGTCATCAGCACCGGCGCCGGCAGCCCGAACCGGTCGCCGACCGGGACGCTCAGCAGGGCCCCGAGCAACAGCACGAACAACAGGGCCAACTGATCCACGGTCAGCGCTCCGGAGGGTTCTCGGCGATCACACGGCAGGCTTCCAGCCTGCCACCTCGCCTTCCCCGTCGCCCCGCCGAGAACCCTGGGTCACAGCACGCGTCGCATCGCGCGGTGCGGTATCCCCGCGTCGGGGAACTCCGGACCGTACGCCGTGTAGCCGAGCCGTTCGTAGAAGCCGAGGGCGTGGGTCTGCGCGTGCAGGTCCACCGCCGTGAGCCCGCGCGCGCGTGCCGCGTCCTCGATGGCCCGCACCAGCGCGGCCCCGACGCCCAGCCCCCGGGCCGCCCGGGTCACGGCGAGCCGCCCCAGCGACCCCACGCCCGGGGCGCCGCCGGTCTTCCCGGCCGCCGCGTCCCCGGTCAGCAGCCGCCCGGTGCCGAGCGGCACGCCGTCCTCGCGGACCGCCAGGACGTGCGTGGCGACGGCGTCGTAGGCGTCGTACTCGATCTCCTCGTCGACGCCCTGCTCGGCGACGAAGACCTCCTTGCGGACCGCGAAGCACGCCTCGCGGTCGGCGGGGTCCTCGGCCATGCGCACCTCGTACACCGGTGTACCGCCGCTCATGCGTAGGTCTCCTCCCTGACCCGGTCCAGGGCCTGCTGGAGGTCGTCCGGGTAGTCGCTGGCGTACTCCACCCAGTCGCCGGTGCCGGGGTGCTCGAAGCCGAGCCGGACGGCGTGCAGCCACTGCCGGGTCAGGCGCAGCCGCTTGGCGAGGGTCGGGTCGGCGCCGTAGATCAGGTCGCCGACGCAGGGGTGGCGGTGGGCGGCCATGTGGACGCGGATCTGGTGGGTGCGGCCGGTCTCCAGCTTCACATCGAGCAGGGAGGCCGCGCGGAACGCCTCGATCAGGTCGTAGTGCGTCACCGACGGCTTGCCCTCGGCGGTGACCGCCCACTTGTAGTCGTGCTGCGGGTGCCGTCCGATGGGCGCGTCGATGGTGCCGCTGGTCGGGTCGGGGTGGCCCTGCACCAGCGTGTGGTAGCGCTTGTCGACCGTGCGCTCCTTGAACTGGCGCTTGAGCGAGGTGTAGGCGCGCTCCGACTTGGCGACCGCCATCAGCCCGGAGGTGCCCACGTCGAGGCGGTGCACGATGCCCTGCCGCTCGGCGGCGCCGGACGTGGAGATCCGGTACCCGGCGGCGGCGAGCCCGCCGATGACCGTCGGCCCGGTCCAGCCGGGCGACGGGTGGGCGGCCACGCCGACCGGCTTGACGATGACGACCACGTCCTCGTCGTCGTGGACGATCTCCATGCCCTCGACCGGTTCGGCGACCACCTGGACCGGCGCGGGCGCCTGCGGCATCTCGACCTCCAGCCAGGCCCCGCCGCGCACCCGCTCGGACTTGCCGACCACCGAGCCGTCGACCGCCACCTTCCCCGCCGCCGCCAGCTCGGCGGCCTTGGTACGGGAGAAGCCGAACATCCGGGAGATGGCGGCGTCGACGCGCTCGCCCTCCAGGCCGTCGGGCACGGGCAGGGTACGGATCTCGGGAAGCGTGCTCACCCGGTCGAGTATGCCGGACGGCACCGGCACTCCCCGACCGGCAGGTGCTCAGTCCTTGTGGACGGTGCCGTCCGGGTCCAGGCCCCGGAAGGACAGCAGCACGATCAGGATGCCGCCGCACACGATCGCCGAGTCGGCGAGGTTGAAGACCGCGAAGTGCTTGGGCGCGATGAAGTCCACCACCGCGCCCTCGAAGACGCCCGGCGAGCGGAAGATCCGGTCGGTGAGGTTGCCGAGCGCCCCGCCGAGCAGCAGGCCCAGCGCGACGGCCCACGGCAGGCTGTAGAGCTTGCGGGCGAGCCGGGCGATCACGACGATCACGGTGGCCGCGATCACCGTGAAGATCACGGTGAACGCCTCACCGATGCCGAAGGCGGCCCCCGCGTTGCGGATCGCCACCAGCCGCAGCCAGTCCCCGACGATCTCGATCGGCTCGTGGTGCTCCAGCTTCGCCACCACGATCATCTTGCTGACCAGGTCCAGCGCGTACGCGAACACGGCCACCGCGAACAGCACGGCGATCCGGCGCTTGCCCCGGGGCCGCTCGGCGCCGGCGGCCTCCCGCTGCCCGTCCCCCGCCTCGTCCGGGGTGTCCGGCGTACCGATGATGCGCTCCGCCTCTGCCACGTGAGTCCCTCGACCTAGGTACCTGACTGAGGAAGAGACTACGGCACACCTCAGCGGCGCTCCTGCTTCTGTTTGCACTCCACGCACAGGGTGGCCCGCGGGAACGCCTGCATCCGGGCCTTGCCGATCGGCTTGCCGCAGTTCTCGCACAGTCCGTAGGTGCCCGCGTCCAGCCGCTCCAGGGCGTGCGCGGTCTGGGTGAGCATCTCGCGCGCGTTGGCGGCCAGCGCCAGCTCGTGCTCGCGCGTGATGTTCTTGGTGCCGGTGTCCGCCTCGTCGTGCCCCGCGCCGTCCCCCGAGTCCCGCATCAGGCCCTGCAGCGCCCGCTCGGAGGAGTCCAGCTCGGCCCGGAGCCGGGCCTCCTCGGACTGCAGCTCCCCGCGCGCCTCCTCGACCTCCTCGGGGGTCCACGGGTCCTCACCGGGGCGTACGGCGAGGTCGCCGGGCTCCACCGGGCCGCCCCGCGCCTTCGGTACCGCCGTCTTGGCCGCCGTGGCCGTGCCAGGGGTCTTCTTCGCAACCACCGTCGTGGCTCCCGTCTGCTCCGCGGCCTCGGCCGCGCCCGCCTTCTTGGCCGTGCTCTTCCCCGCCACGCCACCCGGCGCTGCCGCGGCCTTCTTCCCCGTGGCCTTCTTGGCCGCGGTCTGCTTCACAGCGCCCTTCTTCGCAGCGACCTTCTTGGCCGCCGTCTTCTTGGCCACCGTCTTCTTGACCGCCGTCTTCTTGACCGCGGCCTTCTCCGTGGCGACCTTTCTGGCCGCCGTCTTCTCCGCCGCGCTCTTCCCGGCAGCACCCTTCTCCGCCGCAGTCCTCCTCGCCACGGCCTCCCCGCCGCTCCGCGTGCTCGTGCTCTTCTTCCCGCCCGCCCCCTCCCCCACCCCACCGGCGGAGCCGGAGGTGCCGGAGGCCGGGGCACGGGCGGGTCCGCCGGACCCCGAGTGCCGTACGGCGGTCTTCTTCGCCACCATGCCGCGGCCCCTTCACGAACTGTGATCTTGCACGCGAATCGTGCTGGGACGATAAATCGACTTGAGCCCCGCGGCAACGGGACGCACCGCCCCGCTCGACCGACCTGCAACGGTTGTGCCCAGCTCCCCGCCGGGTATGCCGGTCCGAAAACCGGTCGGCCGCTGTCCGCCGGGCGCCGTACACTGGGCGGAGCGAAAAGCGTGGATGGGGACGAGTAGCGGCGTACGCAGCCCAGAGCGACCCGGGGACGGTGTGAGCCCGGGGGCGAGCCCGACGCGAAGATCACCCCGGAGCCGCCGGAAGAAAGCCGCACCGGACCGGACGCGGCGAGTAGACCCGGCATCGCGACCCCAATGAGGGGGCTCACCGGCGCACAAGGCGCACCGGGAGCCAAGGAGGGTGGTACCGCGGGAGCGCAAAGCTCTCGTCCCTCCGACGGAAGGCAGCACGTCCGCCGGAGGAAACGCGTTGAATACGCCGCCGCTGTACCGCCAGGTACCCGCCCAGGTCGACCTGCCCGCGCTCGAACACGCGGTGCTCGACTTCTGGCGCGAGCAGAAGATCTTCGCCAAGAGCCTGGAGCAGTCCGCGGGCCGCCCCGAATGGGTGTTCTACGAGGGTCCGCCCACCGCCAACGGCATGCCGGGCGCCCACCACATCGAGGCCCGCGTCTTCAAGGACGTCTTCCCCCGCTTCCGCACCATGCGCGGCTACCACGTGGCCCGCAAGGCCGGCTGGGACTGCCACGGCCTGCCCGTGGAGCTGGCGGTGGAGAAGGAGCTGGGCTTCAGCGGCAAGCCGGACATCGAGGCGTACGGCATCGCGGAGTTCAACGCCAAGTGCCGCGAGTCGGTGACCCGCCACACGGACGCCTTCACCGAGCTGACGACCCGCATGGGCTACTGGGTCGACCTCGACGACGCGTACCGCACGATGGACCCGGAGTACGTCGAGTCCGTCTGGTGGTCCCTGAAGGAGATCTTCAACAAGGGCCTCCTCGTCCAGGACCACCGCGTCGCCCCCTGGTGCCCGCGCTGCGGCACCGGCCTGTCCGACCACGAGCTGGCCCAGGGCTACGAGACGGTCGTCGACCCCTCCGTCTACGTCCGCTTCCCGCTCACCTCCGGTCCGCTGGCCGGCGAGGCCGCGCTGCTGATCTGGACGACCACGCCCTGGACGCTGGTCTCCAACACGGCCGTGGCCGCCCACCCCGAGGTCACCTACGTCGTCGCCACCAACGGCGACGAGAAGCTCGTCGTCGCCGCGCCCCTCGTGGAGAAGGCCCTCGGCGAGGGCTGGGAGACCACCGGCCAGACCTTCACCGGCGCCGAGATGGAGCGCTGGACGTACCGGCGCCCGTTCGAGCTGGTGGAGTTCCCCGAGCCGGCCCACTACGTCGTCAACGCCGACTACGTCACCACCGAGGACGGCACGGGCCTGGTCCACCAGTCCCCCGCCTTCGGTGAGGACGACCTCAAGGTCTGCCGCTCCTACGGCCTGCCGGTCGTCAACCCGGTCCGCCCCGACGGCACCTTCGAGGAGAACCTCCCCCTGGTCGGCGGCGTCTTCTTCAAGAAGGCCGACGAACAGCTCACCGAGGACCTCGACACCCGCGGCCTGCTCTTCAAGCACCTCCCCTACGAGCACAGCTACCCGCACTGCTGGCGCTGCCACACCGCGCTGCTCTACTACGCCCAGCCGTCCTGGTACATCCGCACCACGGCGATCAAGGACCGTCTCCTCCAGGAGAACGAGAAGACCAACTGGTTCCCGGACACCGTCAAGAACGGCCGGTACGGCGACTGGCTGGACAACAACATCGACTGGGCGCTCTCCCGCAACCGCTACTGGGGCACCCCGCTGCCCATCTGGCGCTGCGAGGACGACCACCTCACGGTCGCCGGCTCCCGCGCCGAACTGACCGAGCTGACCGGCACCGACCAGTCGGGCCTCGACCCGCACCGCCCGTACATCGACGAGGTCACCTTCGCCTGCCGCCACGACGGCTGCGGCAAGACGGCCACGCGCGTGCCGGAGGTCATCGACGCCTGGTACGACTCGGGTTCCATGCCGTTCGCGCAATGGGGCTACCCGTACAAGAACAAGGAACTCTTCGAGTCCCGCTACCCGGCGCAGTTCGTCTGCGAGGCCATCGACCAGACCCGCGGCTGGTTCTACACGCTGATGGCCGTCGGCACGCTCGTCTTCGACAAGTCGTCGTACGAGAACGTCGTCTGCCTCGGCCACATCCTTGCCGAGGACGGCCGCAAGATGTCCAAGCACCTGGGCAACATCCTGCAGCCGATCCCGCTGATGGACCAGCACGGCGCCGACGCGGTGCGCTGGTTCATGGCCGCCGGCGGCTCCCCCTGGGCGGCCCGCCGCGTCGGCCACGGCACCATCCAGGAAGTCGTCCGCAAGACGCTCCTCACGTACTGGAACACGGTCGCCTTCCAGGCCCTGTACGCCCGCACCTCGGGCTGGGCGCCGAGCGAGGCCGACCCGGCCCCCGCCGACCGCCCCGTCCTGGACCGCTGGCTCCTGTCCGAACTGCACGCCCTCACCGACCAGGTGACCCAGGCCCTGGAGGGCTACGACACCCAGCGCGCCGGCAAGCTGCTGTCCGCGTTCGTCGACGACCTGTCCAACTGGTACGTACGCCGTTCCCGCCGCCGCTTCTGGCAGGGCGACAAGGCGGCGCTGCGCACCCTGCACGAGGTCGTCGAGACGGTCACCAAGCTGATGGCCCCGCTGACGCCGTTCCTCACCGAGCGGGTCTGGCAGGACATGATCGTGCCGGTCGCCCCGGGCGCCCCGGAGTCCGTGCACCTGTCCTCCTGGCCCGAGGCCGACCTGTCGGCGATCGACCCGGAGCTGTCGAAGCAGATGGTCCTGGTGCGCCGCCTGGTCGAACTCGGCCGCGCCACCCGCGCGGAGTCCGGCGTCAAGACCCGTCAGCCGCTGCGGCGCGCGCTGATCGCGGCCGCGGGCTTCGACGCGCTCTCCCCCGAACTGCACACGCAGATCACGGAGGAGCTGAACGTCGAGTCCCTAGCCTCCCTCTCCGACGTCGGCGGCAGCCTGGTCGACACCACCGCCAAGGCCAACTTCCGCGCGCTGGGCAAGCGGTTCGGCAAGCGCGTCCAGGACGTCGCCAAGGCCGTGGCGAACGCGGACGCGGCGGCGCTCTCCCTCGCCCTGCGGGAGGGCACGGCCTCGGTGGAGGTCGACGGTGAGACGGTCACCCTCGCTCCCGACGAGGTGATCATCACGGAGACCCCGCGCGAGGGCTGGTCGGTCGCCTCCGACTCCGGTGCCACGGTCGCCCTCGACCTGGAGATCACCGAGGAACTGCGCCGCGCGGGCCTCGCCCGGGACGCGATCCGCCTGATCCAGGAGGCCCGCAAGAACAGCGGCCTGGACGTCGCCGACCGCATCGCCCTGCGCTGGACGGCCACGGATCCGGCGGTCACCGCCGCCCTGACCGGGCACTCGGCCCTGATCGCCGACGAGGTCCTGGCCACGGACTTCGCCGAGGGCGAGGCGGACGGCACGTACGGGGACGCCTTCACGGACGAGGGCCTGTCCCTGACGTTCCGTCTCCGCAAGGCGTAGGCAACGGGCGAGAGGCCCGGTTCCCCCACGGGGAGCCGGGCCTCTCGCGTACGGTCCACGCCCGCTTCCGAGAACGGACCGCACAAAGGCGGGTCCCGGGCTCAAGAACCCGGGACCCGCCTTGAACGCTGCCGACTACGACGCCGTACTACCGTTCAGCACTGCTCAGTTGTCGTCCTCGTCGATCAGGAACCCGCGCATCGGCGAGGGCGCCTGTCCCATCGGCGACGGCCCCTGCGGCCGTACCGGCGCCATCGGCTGGGTCATCGCCGGCGACATCTGCTGCTGACCGCCGTACGACGGGCCGGACGAGGCGCCCGGACCGCTGCCCATGGACTGGTTGCCGCCGTAGGACGGCGCGCTCGCACCGGCCGGAGCCATCGACGGCGCCGGGGACGGCGGCAGCGAGGCGGCGGCGGGCGTGCGCGGCGGGGCCAGCGAGTCGTCGGCCTGGGTCTCCAGCTGACGCAGCTGCGACTCCAGGTAGGACTTCAGCCGCGTGCGGTACTCGCGCTCGAAGCCGCGCAGGTCCTCGACCTTGCGCTCCAGCGTGGCGCGGGCGGACTCCAGGGAGCCCATCGCGACGCGGTGCTTCTCCTGCGCGTCCCGCTCCAGGGCGTCGGCCTTGGCACGGGCGTCCCGCTCCAGACCCTCGGCACGCGAACGCGCCTCGCCGACGATCTTGTTGGCCTCGGACCGGGCCTCGGCGATCGCCTGGTCGGCGGTCTGCTGGGCCAGCGACAGAACGCGCGCGGCGCTGTCGCCACCAGGGCCGCCCTGACCGGGCATGCCGGGACCACCGGGGCCGCCGGGACCCTGCGGGCCGCCCATGGGGCCGCCCATCGGACCGGGACCCATCTGGCCCTGCATCGGACCCGGGCCCTGGCCCATCGGACCGGGACCCTGGGGGCCGCCCTGACCGCCGGGACCGGCGGGCAGCTGCGGGGCACCGCTCGGCAGCTGGGGCGGACCACCCATGGGGCCACCCATCTGCTGCTGCGGCGGGCCCGATATGCCGGCGGGTACCGGAGCGCCCGGACCGCGCATGCCCTGCTGGGGCATCCCGCCCTGCTGAGGCATGCCGCCCTGCTGGGGCATCCCGCCCTGCTGGGGGTGGCCGCCCTGCTGCTGATCCTGCTGCTGCTCCGGGGGCTTGCGCATGTTCTGCTGGTTCTGCGCGGCCGCGCGCGTGGCCGCGGCCAGCTTGGCGCGCAGGTCCTCGTTCTCGCGGAGCAGACGGGTCAGTTCGGCTTCGACCTCGTCGAGGAAGGCATCGACCTCGTCCTCGTCATAGCCTTCTCGGAGGCGGACGGTCGTGAACTGCTTGTTCCGCACGTCCTCGGGGGTCAACGGCATCTCTTCACCTCAACGTAGTCGTCGGCATTCGGCAAGCCCGTATCTCTCTCATCGCTCACAGCCGGCTCACGATCGAGATCAGGATGTAGACGATGATCATCAGTACGAAGAAGGACAGGTCGAGCGCCACGCCCCCGAGACGCAGCGGCGGAATGAACCGCCGCAGAAGCTTCAACGGTGGATCGGTGACAGTGTAGGTGGCCTCCAGTACGACCACCATCGCCTTGCCGGGTTGCCACGAGCGGGCGAACTGGAAGACGTAGTCCATGACCAACCGGAAGATCAGCACGATGAGGAAGCACATCAGCGCGATGTAGACGACATCCAGGACCACGCTCATGACCCTTGCTTCCCTCTCCCCTGACCCGACTCACCGGTGTTACGTCTCAGCTCTGGTTGAAGAACCCGCCCTCTGCGATGCGGGCCTTGTCCTCCGCCGTGACATCGACGTTAGCAGGAGACAGCAGGAACACCTTCTGCGTCACCCGCTCGATACTGCCGTGAAGACCAAACACGAGACCGGCCGCAAAGTCGACAAGTCGCTTCGCGTCCGTGTCGTCCATCTCCGTGAGATTCATGATCACCGGAGTGCCCTCACGGAAGTGTTCCCCGATGGTACGGGCCTCGTTGTAGGTCCGTGGGTGAAGCGTGGTGATCCGGTAGGGCTCTCGTTCGGAGACGACCTTGGGCATGATGACCGGTGCGCTCTTTTCCAGGCTCGCGCGTTCTTGTGTGATGGATGCCACGGGCGCGATCCGGGCGGGTCGCCCGGATTCCGCGGGTAGCGAAGCAGACCGGGCCACCGGTTCGCGAGGCGCGGGCGGTTGTACGACTCGCACCTCTTCGTCCCTTTGTGGCTGATGTGAACCATGCCCCTGATGCGCCGGTTCATGCCTCCGGTGATCTCGTTCGGGCTCCGGGTCGAGTTCAGGTTCGAAGTCGTCGTCGGGGTCGAAACCCCGGCCGTCGTACCCATCGTCCTCCACGAGGCCGAGGTAGACCGCCATCTTGCGCATCGCGCCGGCCATGCTCTGAGTCCTCCGCTCTGTGGTGGATCGGCTGACGACTGCCAAATGCCCGCGATCCACGAGGTCGTTGTTTCCGCCTTTCGGCGGTAATGACCATATTTTCTGCTGTGGTCCGACTTCTTGGCGACGTTACCCGAGCCTGGGGCGGACACCGAGTACCGCGGTGCCGACGCGCACATGTGTCGCTCCGGCCGCCACGGCCTGTTCGAGGTCCGCACTCATCCCTGCCGAGACCATGTTCGCAGCCGGATGGGCGCGGCGCAGGTCCGTCGCCACATCCATGAGGCGCTCGAATGCCGCCTGTTGACGCCCGGCGTACTCCCCGGTCAGCGGGGCCACCGTCATCAGTCCGTCGAGCCGGAGCCCCGGCGACGAGGCGACGAGACCGGCCAGTTCTCCGATCTGGTCGGGTGCCACGCCGCCCCGCTCGCCCCGCCCGTCCGCCCCCGCGTCGAAGGCGACCTGGACGAGACAGCCGAGTTCGCGCCCGGCCCGTACCGCCTCCTTGGACAGGGCGGTGACGAGCCGTGAGCGGTCGACGGACTGCACGAGACCGGCGTAACCGACCACGGATCGTACCTTGTTGGTCTGCAACTGACCTACGAAGTGCCAGGTGAGCGGCAGGTCCGCGCAGGCGGCGGCCTTGGGGGCCGCGTCCTGGTCCCGGTTCTCGGCGACGTGCCGCACGCCCAGCTCAGCCAGGGCGCGCACATCGCTCGCCGGATAGGTCTTGGTGACCACGATCAGGGTCACCTCCTCGCGGGCCCGGCCGGCGGCGGCGCACGCGGCGGCGATGCGCTCCTCCACCTTCGCCAGGTTGGCGGCGAGTTCGTCCTTACGTTCCGTCATGCCCCATCAGTCCAGCCAGACATAGCCCGCGAGCCGCCCGGTGGTGCGGTCGCGTCGGTACGAGAAGTGGTCCTTCGACTCCAGCGTGCACACCGGCGACTGCGCCCGGTCGCGCACCCCGAGCCGTTCGAGCTGCGCGTGCACCCCGGCGGCGACGTCGACCGCCGGCGTGCCCCAGCTGGTCACGGCGTGCGCCGCCGGTTCGACGGCGGCCACCTCGGCGCGCATCGTCTCGGGCACCTCGTAGCACCGGCCGCAGACCGAGGGTCCGGTGCGGGCGACGATCCGGGCGGGGTCGGCGCCGAGTCCGGTCATGGCGCGTACGGCGGCGGGGACGACGCCGGCGGTCATGCCGGGCCGGCCGGCGTGGGCGGCGGCGGCGATCCCGGCGACGGGGTCGGCGAGCAGGACGGGCACGCAGTCGGCGGTGAGCACGGCGAGGACGAGTCCCCGCTCGGCGGTGACGACGGCGTCGGTGTCCGGCACCGGCCGGGCGCCCCAGGGCGCGTCGACCACCTCGACGTCCGCCCCGTGCACCTGGTTCATCCAGACCACCCGGTCCGCGTCCAGGCCCAGCGCCCCGGCCGCCCGTTCCCGGTTGGTCCGCACGGCGTCGGGGTCGTCTCCGACCGCGCCGCCGAGGTTCAGCTCCTCGTACGGAACGGCGCTCACCCCGCCCCACCGGTCGGTGAAGGCGAAGTGCGCGCCGCTCACGGTGTCGCGCTGTCCTATCACTTCAAGAAGTCCGGCACGTCCAGCTCCTCGGCCGCGCTGTCCGAGTAGGTCCGGGACGGCGGGACCGGCGGCGGGGTGACCGGCGGCAGGTCGCTGACCGGCTCCGGCGCGACGGGCTCCGGCTCCTCCTTCGGCTTGACGCTGCCGAGCGAGCCGAAGGACGGGCGGCTCTCGGGCTGCCGGACCGGCGGGGCGGGGGGCTGCTCCTCGCGCTTGGCGGAGGACGAGCCGAGTACGTTGTCCCGCTTGGCGGGCGGCTGACCGCCGTCGAAGCCGGCCGCGATGACCGTGACCCGGACCTCGTCACCGAGGGCGTCGTCGATGACGGCGCCGAAGATGATGTTGGCCTCGGGGTGGGCGGCCTCGCTGACCAGCTGGGCGGCTTCGTTGATCTCGAACAGGCCGAGGTCGGAGCCGCCGGAGATGGAGAGCAGCACGCCGCGGGCGCCGTCGATGGAGGCTTCCAGGAGCGGCGAGGAGATCGCCATCTCGGCGGCGGCCACCGCGCGGTCGTCGCCGCGGGCCGAGCCGATGCCCATCAGGGCCGAACCGGCCTCGGACATGACCGACTTGACGTCGGCGAAGTCCAGGTTGATCAGGCCGGGCGTGGTGATGAGGTCGGTGATGCCCTGCACACCGGAGAGCAGGACCTGGTCCGCCGACTTGAAGGCGTCCAGGACGGAGACCTGGCGGTCCGAGATGGACAGCAGCCGGTCGTTGGGGATGACGATGAGGGTGTCGACCTCTTCGCGCAGTTCGGCGATGCCGTCCTCGGCCTGGTTGGCCCGGCGCCGTCCCTCGAAGGTGAACGGGCGGGTGACCACGCCGATGGTGAGGGCACCCAGCGAGCGGGCGATGTTCGCCACCACGGGCGCGCCGCCGGTGCCGGTGCCGCCGCCCTCACCGGCCGTCACGAAGACCATGTCGGCCCCCTTGAGGACCTCCTCGATCTCCTCGCGGTGGTCCTCGGCCGCCTTGCGGCCGACGGCCGGGTTGGCTCCGGCGCCGAGTCCGCGGGTGAGTTCACGGCCGACGTCCAGCTTGACGTCGGCGTCGCTCATCAACAGAGCTTGCGCGTCGGTGTTGATGGCGATGAACTCGACGCCCTTGAGACCGACCTCGATCATCCGGTTGATGGCATTGACACCACCGCCGCCGACACCGATGACTTTGATGACTGCGAGGTAGTTCTGCGGTGCTGCCACGTCGAAGGCCTCTCGCCTCGAGTTACGTGTCGTCGAACCGCTGGAGCACTGTGCCCCGCGACCCGACGACTGATGCCGAATGGGACGGTCCGTAGCGCCGACCCGAACCCTAACCCTGAAGTTTAGGGTTACCAGTGTGTCTGTTCCCTGGAGTCTTCTGAACAGGACACTAAGTCGACAAGTGGCGCGCGTTCAACGAACACGCCGAACCTCCCGTTTTTCTTTTCACCCTATGTGATCAGCCATAGCGCTGCCCAACCAGGGTGCTGGCCTGCACCGATGCCCGTCAACTCCCTGACGATGCCGGGGCGGTGGGAACACTTACGTCGAAGTGCCGCGCACCGGGCGCGGCTTTCATCAGCGCGCGGAGCGCGCGCGCCTTGTCCGCGCCCTTTTCACCGCTGCCCCAGGCGATGGTCCGGCCGCCGGTCAACTCCAGCGAGATGTCGTCGAAGGAACGCACCTTGACCAGGCGGGTGTCACGCGCGACGGGGTCCGGCACCCGGCCGGCGACCCGGACCGCCTCCCGGACGAGCCGGTCCTCGCCGAAACGGCGCAGGCTCGCGGCGGCCGAACCCGAGCGGGACACCGCCAATTCCAGCAGGGGAACACCCTTGGGCGCACGGGAAACCGTGGCGAATCGGACACCACCGTCGTCCACTTCCACATACTTCTCGCCGTTTTGCACCAACAGAACCGGAGTGCGCTCTGTCACTTTCAGCTCGATTGCGTCGGGCCAGGAACGGTCGGCCTCAATCACGTCAATTCGGGGCAATTTCTTCGCCAAACGCGCTTCGATGGCCTCGGTGCCGACGGAAATGAGCGGCTCCCCGACCGGGACGTCGGCGGCCTCGCGCACCTGCTCGGGGGTCAGCACCCGGGTCCCGGAGACCGAGACCTCTGCCACCCTGAGCCAGGCCGAGCCGTAGAAGAGCCAGCCGGCCGCCCCGCCCAGGGTCACGAGGAGGGCGGCCAGGATGACGATCGTACGAAGGCGGGGGCGCTTGAAGCGCCGGACGCGGGGCGGGCCGGACGACTCCCGCCTGCGTGCGCCGCGTTCGGCGGTGGTCGGTCCGGCCACGCTTCCTGCCCTCCGTCAGATGTGCCTAGCGCTGTGCACGGGCGGCGCTGATCGCCTCGTACACCATGCCGACGAGCAGGTCGTCGGCGTCCCGGCGGCCGAACTCGGCGGCGGCGCGGGACATCTCGTACAGCCGGTGCGGGTCGGCCAGCACGGGCAGCACGTTCTGCTGCACCCACTCGGGCGTCAGTTCCGCGTCGTCGACCAGCAGTCCGCCGCCGGCCTTGACCACCGGCTGGGCGTTGAGCCGCTGTTCGCCGTTGCCGATGGGCAGCGGTACGTAGGCGGCCGGGAGTCCGACGGCGGAGAGTTCGGCGACGGTCATCGCGCCCGCGCGGCAGAGCATCATGTCGGCCGCGGCGTACGCGAGGTCCATCCGGTCCAGATAACTTACCGGGATGTACGGGGGCATCCCCGGCATCTGCTGCACCTGCGGCAGTTCGTTCTTCGGGCCGACCGCGTGCAGGATCTGGATACCGGCCTGCTGGAGCCAGGGCGCGACCTGCTGGACCACCTCGTTGAGGCGGCGGGCGCCCTGCGAGCCGCCGGTGACCAGCAGCGTGGGCAGGTTGGGGTCGAGGCCGAACGCCGCGCGCGCCTCGGGGCGGGCGGCGGCCCGGTCCAGGGTGGCGATGGAGCGGCGCAGCGGGATGCCGATGTAACGGGAGTTGCGCAGCTTGCTGTCGGGGGTGGAGACGGCGACCTGCGCGGCGTACCGGGAGCCGATCTTGTTGGCGAGGCCGGGGCGGGCGTTGGCCTCGTGGATCACGATCGGCACGCCCAGCCGCTTGGCCGCGAGGTAGCCGGGCAGGGCGACGTAGCCGCCGAAGCCGACCACGGCGTCGGCCTTGGTGCGCTCCAGGATCTGCTCGGTCGCCTTGATCGTGCCGCGCAGCCGGCCCGGGACGGTGATCAGCTCGGGGGTGGGCTTGCGCGGCAGCGGTACGGCCGGGATCAGCGCCAGTTCGTACCCGCGCTCGGGTACGAGACGGGTCTCCAGGCCGCGCTCCGTGCCCAGGGCCGTGATGCCCACGGTCGGGTCCTGCCTGCGCAGGGCGTCCGCGAGGGCGAGCGCGGGCTCGATGTGGCCCGCGGTTCCTCCGCCGGCGAGTACGACATGCACCGAAATTCACCGCTCTCCGGACGAGCGTGCCGCCGAGGCACGCCGTCGCATCGTGTTCCAACTCCGGGGCCTCCGCTTGGACCCGGTGCCCCCGGTCCCCCGCTTTCTACCAAAGCGAGGTTGCCGCATCGCAAGCGCCGCCCGCGCAGCGGGCTCGTCGCGTGCGAAGGCGATCAGCAGCCCGATGGCGAACATGGTCGGCAGCAGGGCGGAACCTCCGTAGGAGAACAGCGGGAGCGGGACACCGGCGATCGGCAGCAGTCCGAGGACAGCGCCGATGTTGATCACGGCCTGGGCCGTGATCCAGGTGGTCACGCCTCCCGCGGCATACCTGACGAAGGGGTCCTCCGTGCGTCCGGCCACGCGGATACCCGCATAGCCTAGAGCCGCGAAGAGGGCGAGCACCGACAGCGTCCCCGCCAGGCCCAGTTCCTCACCGGTGACGGCGAAGATGAAGTCGGTGTGCGCCTCGGGGAGTTGGCCCCATTTCTCCACGCTGGCGCCCAGTCCGGAACCGAAGAGTCCGCCGGAGGCGAGGGCGTAGATGCCGTGCACGGCCTGCCAGCAGTCCCCCTCGGGGCTCATCTCGGTGGCGCCGATGCAGGCGAAGCGGTCGAGCCGGTTCGGGTTGGTCTGGATGAGGATCACCCCGAGCAGCCCGGCGACCGAGAGCACGCCCGCGAACATCCGGGTGGGCGCCCCCGCCAGCCACAGCAGCCCGAAGGCGATGGCGGTCAGGATGATCGCGGTGCCCATGTCGCCGCCGAGCATGATCAGTCCGAGGAGGAGGAAGGCGACCGGCACCAGCGGCACCAGCATGTGCTTCCACTGGGTCAGCAGCCGCTTGTCCTGTTTGCGGGCGAGCAGGTCGGCGCCCCACAGCACCAGGGCGAGCTTGCCGAACTCGCTGGGCTGGAGCTGGAAGGGACCGCCGACGGAGATCCAGTTCTGGTTGCCGTTGACCGACATCCCTATCCCCGGCACCTGCACCAACGCCATCAGGAAGACCGCGCCGGCCAGGATCGGGTAGGCCAGCGCCCGGTGCAGCTTGACCGGCATCCGCAGGGCGGCGAGCAGCAGTACGGTGCCGATCGCGGCGGCCAGGAACTGTTTGCGGAAGAAGTACGAGCCCGGCAGCGAGAGCTGGAGCGCGGTGATCTGGGAGGCCGAGTAGACCATCACCAGGCCGAGCACGGTGATCAGCGCACTGCCGCCGGCGATCAGGTAGTAGGCGGTCAGCGGCCGGTCCCAGGCCCGCTGCAGCCGGGTGTACAGGCGCAGCACCGGGTTCTCGGGCGCCGTCCGCCGGGCGGCGGGCCGCTGGACGGTCCGCTGTGCGGGCGGCCGTCCGGTACGGCTGCCGGGACTACCGGGCATCGCAGCCTCCGCTGTACGTCGGCCTGGACCGTCCCACGTGTCCCTCCCGTGGTCACCCGGCGCGGCAGGCCGGGTCAGGCGCCGAGTTCGCGAACGGCCTGTGCGAACGCGTCACCGCGCTTGTTGTAGTTGGCGAACATGTCCATGGAAGCGCAGGCCGGGGCCAGCAGCACCGTGTCGCCGGGCCGGGCGAGCCGCCGCGCCTCCTGGACGGCCGCGAGCATCGCCCCAGTGTCGGTCCGGTCGAGGTCGACGACCGGTACCTCGGGGGCGTGTCGCGCCAGAGCTTCGCGGATCAGCGCGCGGTCGGCGCCGATCAGCACCACGCCGCGCAGCCGCTTCGCCGCGCCCGTGACCAGTTCGTCGAAGGTGGCGCCCTTGGCGAGACCGCCGGCGATCCACACGATCGACTCGTACGCCGCCAAGGAGGCCTCGGCGGCATGGGTGTTGGTCGCCTTGGAGTCGTCCACGTAGGCCACGCCGTCCACGTCGGCGACGTGCGCGATGCGGTGGGCGTCCGGGGTGAAGGCGCGCAGCCCGTCACGGACGGCCGCCGGGGGCACCCCGTAGGCGCGGGCGAGGGCGGCGGCGGCCAGCGCGTTGGCGATGTTGTGCGGGGCCGGCGGGTTCACGTCGGTGACCTCGGCCAGCTCCTGGGCGTTCTTCTGCCGGTTCTCCACGAAGGCGCGGTCGACCAGGATGCCGTCCACGACGCCGAGTTGGGAGGGCGCCGGGGCGCCGAGGGTGAAGCCGATGGCCCGGCAGCCCTCCTCGACGTCGGCCTCCCGGACCAGGTCCTCGGTGGCCGGGTCGGCGGCGTTGTAGACGCAGGCGATCCGATTGCCCTCGTAGACGCGGCCCTTGTCGGCGGCGTACGCCTCCATCGAGCCGTGCCAGTCGAGGTGGTCGGGGGCGAGGTTGAGGACGGCGGCCGAGTGGGCGCGCAGCGAGGGCGCCCAGTGGAGCTGGTAGCTGGACAGCTCCACCGCGAGGACGTCGTACTCCTGCTCGCCGGTGACCGCGTCCAGCAGGGAGACGCCGATGTTGCCGACGGCGGCGGTGCGCAGGCCCGCCGCCTTCAGGATCGACGCCAGCATCTGGACGGTGGTGGTCTTGCCGTTGGTGCCGGTGACCGCGAGCCAGGGGGCGGCGTTCTCGCCCCGCAGCCGCCAGGCCAGTTCGACGTCGCCCCAGACGGGGACGCCCGCTGCCTCGGCCGCCGTGAACAGCGGCTTGGTCGGCTTCCAGCCGGGGGCGGTGACGATCAGGTCGGTGCCCTCGGGCAAGGAGTCGCCGTCGCCGAGGCGCACGGTGATGCCGAGCGCCTCCAGTTCCGCCGCCTGCGCCCGCGCGCGCTCGTCCGCGCCGTCGTTGACGACGGTGACGCGCGCGCCGAGGCCGTGCAGGACCTTGGCCGCCGGTACTCCGGAGACGCCGAGTCCGGCGACGGTGACGTGCTTGCCCTGAAGTTCCGAGGACACCGAGTCGGTCACTTGTCCGCTGCCCATCCCGCGTAGAAGAGGCCCAGTCCGACGATCACACAGATGCCCTGGATGATCCAGAAACGGACCACGACAAGGACCTCGGACCAGCCTTTGAGTTCGAAGTGGTGCTGGAGTGGCGCCATCCGGAAGACGCGCTTCCCGGTCATCCGGAACGAGCCGACCTGGATGACCACCGACATGGTGATCAGGACGAACAGGCCGCCGAGGATGGCCATCAGCAGTTCGGTGCGGGAGCAGATCGCCAGACCCGCCAGCACACCGCCGAGCGCGAGGGAACCGGTGTCGCCCATGAAGATCTTGGCCGGCGAGGTGTTCCACCACAGGAAGCCCAGGCAGGAGCCCATCAGCGCGGAGGCGACCACCGCCAGGTCGAGGGGGTCCCGTACCTCGTAGCAGGCGCCCGGGTTGGTCAGGGTCTGCGCGTTGGCGCAGGACTCCTGGAACTGCCAGACGCCGATGAAGGTGTAGGCGCCGAAGACGAGGACGGAGGCGCCGGTGGCCAGACCGTCCAGGCCGTCGGTGAGGTTCACGCCGTTGGACATCGCCAGGATCATGAACAGCGCCCAGACCACGAACAGCACCGGGCCGATCGTCCAGCCGAAGTCCGTGATGAACGACAGCTTGGTGGAGGCCGGGGTGTTGCCGCGGCTGTCCGCGAACTGGAGCGAGAGCACCGCGAAGGCGATGCCGACGATCAGCTGGCCGGCCATCTTCGCCTTGGCCCGCAGACCCAGCGAACGCCGCTTGACGATCTTGATGTAGTCGTCCAGGAAGCCGACCAGACCCATGCCGACCATCAGGCCGAGCACCAGCAGACCGGAGAAGGTCGGCGCCGCGTCGACATCGGGGTCGGGCTCCAGGTAACTGGTGATGATCTTGGCCAGGAAGTACGCGGCGACGGTCGCCAGGATGAAGGCGATACCGCCCATGGTCGGCGTACCGCGCTTGCTGGCGTGCTCGCGCGGGCCGTCGTCACGGATGTACTGGCCGTAGCCCTTGCGGGCGAGGAGCTTGATCAGCAACGGGGTGCCGACCAGCGTCAGGAAGAGACCGATGACTCCCGCGAACAGGATCTGCTTCATCATCGGGCGGCTACCTCACCCTCGGTGCCGGTCTCGAGCAGCGCCGTGGCGACCGCTTCCAGACCCACCGAACGGGACGCCTTCACGAGCACGACGTCCCCCGGGCGCAACTCGCTGCGCAACAGGTCGATCGCCGCCTGTGCGTCGGACACGTGCACCGACTCCTCACCCCACGAACCCTCGTTGTATGCGCCCAGTTGCAGCCATTGGGCTTCCCTGCCCCCGACCGCGACGAGCTTGCTGACGTTGAGCCGGACGGCGAGCCGTCCGACCGCGTCGTGCTCGGCGAGCGCCTCGTCCCCGAGCTCGGCCATCTTGCCGAGCACCGCCCACGTACGACGCCCCTTTCCCATGGCGACGAGCGCACGCAGCGCGGCCTTCATGGACTCGGGGTTCGCGTTGTAGGCGTCGTTGACGAGCGTCACGCCGTCCGGGCGCTCGGTGACCTCCATCCGCCAGCGGGAGAGGGAGCCCGCCTCGGAGAGCGCGGTGGCGATCTCGTCTGCGGACATGCCCAACTCGTGGGCGACGGCGGCCGCGGCGAGCGCGTTCGACACGTGATGCTCACCGTACAGGCGCATCGTCACATCGCTTGCACCGGAGGGTGTGTGAAGCCGGAACGCGGGCTGTCCGGTGTCCGTTAGTCGCACGTTCTCGGCGCGAACGTCCGCTTCGCCGGACTCTCCGAAAAGGATCACCTTCGCCTTCGTTCGGGCGGCCATGGCCCGTACGTAGGGGTCGTCCGCGTTGAGGACCGCGGTGCCGTCTTCCGGAAGGGCTTCTACGAGTTCGCCCTTGGCCTGCGCGATCTGCTCCCGGCCGCCGAACTCGCCGATGTGCGCGGAGCCGACGTTGAGGACGACGCCGATCTTCGGCGGGGTCAGTCCGGCGAGGTACCGGATGTGGCCGATGCCGCGGGCGCCCATCTCCAGGACGAGGAAACGGGTCTCCTCGGTGGCGGTCAGGGCGGTCAGCGGCAGCCCGATCTCGTTGTTGAGCGAGCCCGGCGTGAACACCGTCGGCGCCTTGCGCCCGATCACCTGCGCGATGAGGTCCTTGGTGCTGGTCTTGCCCGCCGAGCCGGTGAGCGCCACCAGGGTGGCCCCCAGGCGCCGTACGACGTGGCGGGCGAGGGCGCCGAGGGCGGCCTGGACGTCGTCCACGACGATCGCGGGCACGCCGACGGGCCGGGAGCCGAGCACGGCCACCGCTCCCGCCTCGACGACCGCCGGCGCGAAGTCGTGGCCGTCCACGCGTTCGCCGACGAAGGCGACGAAGAGGCTGCCGGGTCCCGCCTCGCGGGAGTCCCGGACGACCGGTCCGGTGACCTCGGCCGACGGATCCGGTATGTCGTGCATCTGCCCGCCGACGACTTCTGTGATCTCGGCGAGAGAGAGGGCGATCACAAGTACATCCCCTGGATCATGCGGGATTTCATCCCTGGGTCTTCTGGATGGCCTGGGTCTGCTGAAGGGCCTGGTTCTCCTGGATGGCTTCGCGGAGCACCTGGCGGTCGTCGAAGGGACGCACCACCCCGGCGATGTCCTGCCCCTGCTCGTGGCCCTTGCCCGCGACCAGCACCGTGTCGCCGGGCTCGGCCCGGGCCACGGCGGCGGCGACGGCGGCGGCCCGGTCCTCGAAGACCTGCACCTCGCCGCGCTCGTGGGCGGGCACGGAGGCGGCGCCCTGGAGCATGGTGGCGAGGATCGCGAGCGGGTCCTCGGAGCGGGGGTTGTCGGAGGTCAGTACGGCGGTGTCGGCGTGCCGCGCGGCGGCGGCGCCCATCGGCATCCGCTTGGTGGTGTCCCGGTCGCCGCCGCAGCCGAGGACGACGTGCAGCCGGCCCTCGGTCACCTTGCGCAGCGCCTTGAGGACCGACTCGACCGCGTCGGTCTTGTGCGCGTAGTCGACGACCGCGAGGTACGGCTGTCCGGCGTCCACCCGCTCCAGGCGGCCCGGCACCCCCGGCACCGCCGCGACCCCGTCGGCCGCGGCCCGGGGGTCGAGGCCGGCGGCGGCGAGCGCGACGATCGCGGCGAGGGTGTTGGCCACGTTGAACGGGCCGGCCAGCGGGGAGCGGGCGGTGAACCGCTCGCCCTTCGGACTGACCACGGTGAACGTCGAGTCCAGCGGGCCGACCTCCACGTCCTCGGCCCGCCAGTCGGCGTCGGGGTGTCCCTCGGCCGAGTAGGTGACGACCGGGACCGTGGCCTCGCGGGCGAGCCGGCGGCCGTACTCGTCGTCGGCGTTGACCACGCCGAGCCGGCTGCGCTCCGGGGTGAAGAGCTGTGCCTTGGCCTGGAAGTAGTCCTCCATGCCGGAGTGGAACTCCATGTGCTCCGGGCTGAGGTTGGTGAAGACGGCGACGTCGAAGACGCAGCCGTCGACCCGGCCGAGCACCAGGGCGTGGCTGGAGACCTCCATGGCGACCGCCTCGGTGCCGCGCTCGCGCATCACCGCGAACAGCGCCTGGAGGTCGGTGGCCTCGGGCGTGGTCCGCTCGGACTTGATGCGCTCGTCGCCGATGCGCATCTCGACCGTGCCGATCAGGCCGGTGGCCTTCCCGGTGCGCAGCCCGCCTTCGACCAGGTAGGCGGTGGTGGTCTTGCCGGAGGTGCCGGTGATGCCGATCTGGAGCAGGTCGCGGCCGGGGTGTCCGTAGATCGTCGCGGCCAGCTCGCCCATCTCCGCACGCGGGTCCTCGACCGCCAGCACCGGCAGTCCGGTGGCGGCGGCGCGCTCGGCGCCGGACGGGTCGGTCAGCACGGCGGCGGCGCCCAGACCGGCGGCCTGGGTGACGAAGTCGGCGCCGTGGGCGCGGGCGCCGGGCAGGGCGGCGTACAGGTCACCGGGGCGGACGGCGCGCGAGTCGTGGGTGATGCCCGTGACGGCTGCGTCGCCCTCCGGAGCGGTGACACCCAGCTGACCGGCGAGTTCCGCGAGGGGTGTGGCGGAGACCCGTACCGGCCGGGGCGGTCCCGGGTAGGTCACGGGGTGGCCCTTCTGGGTGGTTTGGGACTGATCAGGCTGTGGCACGGCGGTGAGCGTACCGGGCGCACCCGCCTGCCCGCGAAGTGAGGGGCGGGGGCCGTTCTGGTTCCCGGGATCGGGGGTGATCGTTGTCACGGGGTGGTTCCTGGTGGCTCGGTACTGCGTCGGAAACGGGTCAGGGTTTGAAGGTGACCGGGAGGTTCGCGGGGTCGGTGCCGGTGGGCGGGACCTGGAGGGTCTTCAGGGCGAACTCCATGACCTGCTTGTAGACGGGGCCGCAGATCTGGCCGCCGAAGTAGCTGCCCTCGGTGGCGTTCTGGATGGCGCAGTAGACGGTGATCCGGGGCTCGTCGGCGGGCGCGAACCCGGCGAAGGACGAGGTGTACCCCTTGTACTGGCCGGTGGCCGGATCCACTCGGTTGGCCGTACCGGTCTTGCCCGCGACCCGGTAGCCGGGGATGCGGGCCTTGGTGCCGGTGCCCTCTTCGTCGTCGACGACCGACTCCAGCATCTGTGACAGGGTCTTCGCGGTCTTCTCACTGATCACCCGCGTCTTCTTCGGCTTCTCGGCGGGCGTGTACCCGCCTTCGGCGTCCTTGGTCCCCTTCACCAGCGTCGGTTCGATCCGTACGCCGCCGTTGGCGATCGTGGAGTAGACGGAGGCCGCCTGGAGCGCGTTGACGGACACGCCCTGGCCGAAAGGGATCGTGTACTGCTGCGAGGTGGACCACTGTCCGGGCGCGGCGAGGATGCCCTTGGTCTCGCCGGGGAAGCCGAGTCCGCTGTAGCTGCCGAGGCCGAACTTGCGCAGGTAGGAGTAGAGGACCTGGTTGGCCTGCTCCTGGGTCTTGCCGAGTTCGCCGGTGGCCAGGATGGTGCCGATGTTGCTGGACTTGGCGAGCACGCCGTTGAGGGTGAGGTACCAGGTGGGGTGGTCGATGTCGTCCTTGAAGAGCCGGTCGCCGCGGTGCAGCCGGTTGGGGACGGTGACGTGGGTGTCGGCGGTGGCGGCCCCCTCCTCCAGGACGGCGGCCATCGACATCACCTTGGCGGTGGAGCCGGGCTCGAAGGCGTCCTGGAGGGCGCCGTTGCCGAGCGCGTCGGGGTCGGCGTGGGCCAGGTCGCCCGGGTCGAAGCCGGGTGAGTTGGCCATGGCGAGGATCTCACCGGTCCGCGTGTCCTGGACGATGACGTAGCCGCCGTCGGCCTTGGACTCCTCGACCTGCTCGGTGATGGCGTCCTGCGCCGCCCACTGGATGTCGCGGTCCAGGGTCAGCTCCACGTCGCTGCCGGGCACGGCGGGCGTCTCGTTGCGGCCGACGGTGGGGACCTGGTGGCCGCCGGACTGGGCGTAGCGGATCTCACCGTCCTCGCCGGCCAGTATCTTGTCGAGCTGGCGTTCGAGGCCGCCGCTGCCCTCGCCCTCGGAGTTGACCCAGCCGATCACCCCGGCGGCGAGGTCGCCGTTGGGGTAGATCCGCTTGCTGCTGGGGTCGGCGAAGACGCCGGCGAGGACGTTGACGGTGGACTCGTCCGTCTCCGCCTTCTTGGCCAGCGCGGTCTTCAGGTCCTGGATCTGGTTCCACTCCTGCGGGGTGCGGGCGCGGGCCAGGCGGACGTAGCGCAGCTGCTTGTTGTCCGGGCGCAGGGTGGCCGCCAGCTCCTCCTCGTCCTCGCCGAGGATCGGGGCGAGCAGCGCCGCCGCCTGTTCGGGCCCGTCGTCGACCTCGAGTTGCTCGCGGGTGAACATCGTGGGGTCGGCGGTGATGTCGTAGGCGTCCACGGTGGTCGCCAGGGCCACGCCGTTGCGGTCGGTGATGCCGCCGCGGGCGGCGGTCAGGGTGTGGACGACGTACCGGTTCAGCTCGGCCTTGGCGGTGTACGTGCCGGCGTCGACGGCCTGCACCTGGAGCAGGCGTACGACGAAGGCGATCAGGACCAGCGCCAGGGCGAACCCGACCAGGCGCAGCCGGGGGCGGGGGCTGCCGAGCCGGATGGTCCGCGGGGCCGCGCCGCGGGGCGGGGCCGGGCGGCGGGCCGGGCGGCCCCCGGGGCCGGGCTGCCGCGTACCGCCGGGCTGGGCCGGCCGCGCGGGACCGGGCACCCGGCGGCGCGTCGGTTGCCTGCCGAAGTCGTCGGGCACTTCCGTCACCTGCCGGGGGTCGGGGTCGTCGGGGCGGGGGTGGACTGCGTGAGTGCCTCGGGGGCGAGGACCAGGGGCGTCGCGCCCGCGGCGGGGCTCGGGGAGCCCTTGACCGTGCCGTCGGGGGCGAGGAAGGCCGGGTCGCCGCCGGGCACCATGCCCAGCTCACGGGCCCGGCGCTGGAGGGCCTGGGGCGCGGAGTAGGCGTCGACGTCCCGCTGGAGCGCCTGCTCCTCGTCGGTCAGCTCCTTGGTCTGCTGCTCCAGGTCGTCGAGCTGGAACGACCCCTCGCTCAGCGCGGAGTTCAGCACCAGCAGTCCGATGAGCCCGCCGCCGAGCAGGAGCACGACGAGGACGACGAAGGGGGTGCGGGCGGCCTGCCCTCCCCCGCCGCCGGCCGGGAAGAGCCGGGCGAGCCGGGCGGCCCTGCCCCTCAGTTCCGGTGCGCCTTTCACAGCCCCTCCCCTCCCCGGTCCGGGCCGCGCCCGCACCGTCCCCGCCGCTCGGGCCTGACTCGGTTCACTCGGTGGACTCCCTGATCCGCTCCGCGCCGCGCAGCCGCGCCGGGGCCGCCCGCCGGTTCTCGGCGACCTCCTCCTCGGTGGGAAGTTCGGCACCGCGGGTGAGCAGCTTGAGCCGGGGCGCGTACCGCTCGGGGACCACCGGCAGCCCCGGCGGGGCCGTGTTGGCCGCGCCCGCCGCGAGGACCTGCTTGACCAGCCGGTCCTCCAGCGAGTGGTACGACAGCACGGCGATCCGTCCACCGACGGCGAGCGCCTCGACGGCGGCCGGAATCGCCCGTTCCAGGACCGACAGCTCGCCGTTGACCTCGATGCGCAGCGCCTGGAAGGTCCGCTTGGCCGGGTTGCCGCCGGTGCGCTTGGCGGCCTGCGGCAGCGCGGCCCGGATCAGCTCCACCAGCCGGGCGCTGTTGGTGAACGGCTCCTTCTCCCGCTCCCGGACGATCGCGGAGACGATCCGCTTGGCCTGCTTCTCCTCGCCGTAGGCGCGCAGGATGCGGACGAGTTCGCCCGGCGGGTAGGTGTTGAGGACCTCCGCGGCGCTCATGCCGGTCGTCTGGTCCATGCGCATGTCCAGCGGGGCGTCCTGCGCGTACGCGAAGCCGCGGTCCGCCTCGTCGAGCTGCATGGAGGAGACGCCGAGGTCGAACAGCACGCCCTGGACGCGGGGGACGCCGAGCCGGTCGAGTACGTCGGGCAGCTCGTCGTAGACGGCGTGCACCAGGGTGGCGCGCTCACCGTAGGGGGCGAGCCGCTCGCCGGACAGGCGCAGGGCCTCCTTGTCGCGGTCCAGGGCGACGAGCCGGGCCTCGGGGAAGCGCTCCAGCAGGGCCTCGCTGTGCCCGCCGAGGCCGAGGGTGCAGTCGACGACCACCGCCCCCGGTTCCTCCAGGGCGGGCGCCAGCAGGTCCAGGCACCGCTGGAGCATCACCGGGACGTGTCGACTCTGGCTCAAGGGGGGTCGGCCTCTCGGATCCGGCGCGGCGTCACGCACCGTCGGGTCCCCATCCTCCCCCGGCGGGGCGGGGACCCCCGTGACGGGGGACCTGCCGGCGCCGGAAGCGTCGGCCGGCCGGGAGCGGGAGGAGGCCGAGCCGTACGTACGCGCCGCGCACGTGGGGAGTACGGGCGCCGCGGCGCCCGGGTCTGCGGGGTTTCAGTCCAGCGGGGAGAGCCTCGCCTCCCGCTTCGCGTCACTTTAGTCCACCCTGTCTCCCGGTCAATCAACCGGCCTGCGCGTCGCGG
Organism: Streptomyces sp. NPDC090994; assembly: GCF_044768905.1. Taxonomy (NCBI): domain Bacteria; kingdom Bacillati; phylum Actinomycetota; class Actinomycetes; order Kitasatosporales; family Streptomycetaceae; genus Streptomyces; species Streptomyces sp. NPDC090994. Next base: position 236,774 of record NZ_JBIVWS010000003.1, on the reverse strand, counting down.
GCCCGGGGGCTCGGGAAGCCGGATCCGGGGGCACTTCACCCGTACGGACGCATGGTCACCACTCCTGTGGGTTAGCTCACACCAGGGCTTCCCGGTGTTCTTTGTCCGTCTTCACGGCGGGCCGTGCGCGCCGGTGACCAGTAACGTCAGGGATATGACGACTTCTGCATCTGTTCCCGCAGGCTCCGACGCCGCCACCGGCGGCGGCACCGTCACCGACCGCCTCGTCGAGGCGAACGCGCGCTACGCCGCCGGCTTCGCCGACCCCGGGATGGACGCCCGTCCCGTCCTGCGCGTCGCGGTCGTGGCCTGCATGGACGCCCGGCTCGACCTGCACGCCGCGCTCGGACTGAACCTCGGCGACTGCCACACCATCCGCAACGCGGGCGGTGTGGTCACCGACGACGTGATCCGTTCCCTGACCGTCAGCCAGCGCAAGCTGGGCACCCGCAGCGTGGTCCTCATCCACCACACCGGCTGCGGCATGGAGACCCTCACCGAGGACTTCCGCACCGAACTGGAGGCGGAGGTCGGCCAGCGCCCGGTCTGGGCGGTGGAGTCCTTCCGGGACGTCGACCAGGACGTGCGGCAGTCGATCCAGCGGGTGCGCACCTCCCCGTTCCTGGCGCACACCGACGACGTACGCGGCTTCGTCTTCGACGTGCGGACCGGCCGGCTGCGGGAGATCGACCCGGCCTGACGCGCCCGCCCGAACCGCACGCCCGGGCGACAGCACATCGACAGCACACGCGAAAGACCGCAAGGCCCGACATATCGCGGGCAGTTGTCCACAGGCGAGTGACACGAATCGGTAACGGCAGCAAGAATGCGGGGAGCGGTGCCGCGCGGGACCTCTTCCGCGGGGTGTCCGTGGTCCGGGGGCTCCTACGGGGGCAAGGGGAAAGGCCGAGGAGGACCGGGTGACGACCTATGACGATCGAGCGAGTCTCACTGATCTGACCGCTGTGGTCGAGCGGGTACGCGAGTCGGTGGAGGGTGTGATCGAGGGCAAGCCCGAGGTCGTCCGGCTCTCCCTGACGGTGCTGCTCGCCGAGGGACATCTGCTGATCGAGGACGTCCCGGGGGTCGGCAAGACCATGCTGGCCAAGGCGCTGGCCCGGTCCGTGGACTGCTCGGTGCGGCGCATCCAGTTCACGCCCGACCTGCTGCCGTCCGACATCACCGGGGTGTCCATCTGGGACCAGCAGCGCCGGGACTTCGAGTTCAAGCCGGGTGCCATCTTCGCCCAGGTGGTGATCGGCGACGAGATCAACCGCGCCTCGCCCAAGACCCAGTCCGCGCTGCTGGAGTCGATGGAGGAGCGGCAGGTCACCATCGACGGCAACACCTATGAACTGCCCGGCCCCTTCATGGTGGTGGCGACGCAGAACCCGGTGGAGATGGAGGGCACCTACCCGCTCCCCGAGGCCCAGCGCGACCGCTTCATGGCCCGGGTCTCCATCGGGTACCCCAGCGCCGAGGCCGAGTTGCGGATGCTCGACGTGCACGGCGGGGTGAACCCGCTGGACGACCTCCAGCCGGTGGCGCACGCGCACGAGATCCTGAAGCTGATCGAGGCGGTCCGCGGCGTCCACGTCGCCGAGCCGGTGCGGCGGTACGCCGTGGACCTGGTCGCCGCCACGCGCGACCACCCCGACCTCAGACTCGGCGCCTCGCCGCGCGCCACCCTGCATCTGCTGCGCGCGGCGAAGGCGACCGCCGCTCTCGACGGCCGGGAGTACGCGCTGCCGGACGACGTGCAGGCACTCGCCGTCGCCGTGCTGGCGCACCGGCTGCTGCCCACCGCCCAGGCCCAGCTGAACCGCCGTACCTCCGAACAGGTGGTGCAGGAGATCCTGCAGCGCACCCCGGTGCCCTCCGACGGCCGGACGCCGAGCGGTTACGGACCGGCGTACGGTCAGCAGCCGCCGCGGAGGCTGTGATGACCGCCGGGGGGACGGACCGGGCGGAGGGCGAGCGGGGGGACAGGGGCGGTGTGCGGACCGCGCTGGCCGGTCTGACCACCCGTGGCCGCTCCTTCCTGGCCGCCGGCGTGGCCGCGGCGGTCTGCGCGTACGTCCTCGGGCAGAGCGATCTGCTCCGGGTCGGGCTGCTGCTGGCGGTGCTGCCGCTGGTGTGCGCGGTGGTGCTGTACCGCACGCGGTACCGGGTCGCGGGCAGCCGCAGGCTCTCCCCCGCGCGCGTACCGGCCACCGGCGAGGCCCGGGTCCACCTGCGCGTGGAGAACGTCTCGCGGCTGCCCACCGGCCTGCTGATGCTCCAGGACCGCGTGCCCTACGTGCTCGGCCCCCGCCCCCGCTTCGTCCTCGACCGCGTCGAGGCGGGCGGCAGCCGGGAGGTCTCCTACCGGGTCCGCTCCGACCTGCGCGGCCGCTACCCCCTGGGCCCGCTCCAGCTCCGTCTGACCGACCCGTTCGGCATGTGCGAGCTGACCCGGTCCTTCTCGGCGCAGGACACCCTCACGGTGGTCCCGCGCGTGGAACCGCTGCCCGCGGTACGCCTGGGCGGCGAGGCCAAGGGGTACGGGGACGGGCGGCAGCGCTCACTGGCCCTGGCGGGCGAGGACGACGTGATCCCGCGCGGGTACCGCCACGGCGACGACCTGCGCCGCGTGCACTGGCGCTCGACCGCCCGCTACGGCGAGCTGATGGTGCGCCGCGAGGAACAGCCGCAGCGGGCCCGCTGCACGGTCCTGCTGGACACCCGGGGCATCGCCTACGAGGGGGCCGGGCCCGACTCGGCCTTCGAGTGGGCGGTGTCGGGCGCGGCGTCGGTCCTGGTGCACATGCTGGAACGGGGCTTCTCCGTCCGGCTGCTGACGGACACCGGCAGTTCGGTGCCGGGCGAGGGCGCCGACGGTTTCGCGGGCGCCACGCAGGAGACGGCGGACGCGGCCGGGCTGATGATGGACACCCTCGCGGTGATCGACCACTCCGACCACACGAGCCTGTCCCGCGCCTACGACGTGCTGCGCGGCGGCAACGAGGGGCTGCTGGTGGCGTTCTTCGGCGACCTGGACGAGGAGCAGGCGGCGGTCGCCGCCAAGATGAGCCGGCGCAGCGGCGGGGCCCTCGCCTTCGTCCTGGACAGCGACGCCTGGCTGCGGGAACCGACGGACGTCCCCGGCCCGTCGGGCGAGCAGGGGGAGCGGCTGCGGCTGCTGCGCGAGTCCGGCTGGACGGCCGTGGGCGTGGAGCGCGGGGCGTCACTGGAGGAACGGTGGCGCCGGGCGGAACAGGAACGCTCCGGCCTCATGACGGCCAACGGCGGGGAGGGCGTGCGATGAGCGGGCGGGCACGGATGGCGTCGGCCGCGTGGGCGGCCACGCTGATGACGTCGTGCGCGTTGTTGCCGCTGGTCGAACCGGCCACCTGGATCGTGCAGGCCGCGTTGCTGCTGGCGGTCCAGTCCGGGGTGGGCGCGGCGGTCCGCCGGGTGCCGTCGGCCCGGTGGCTGACGGTCGCGGCACAGGCCCTGGCCGCGCTGCTGCTGCTGACCCTGGCCTTCGCCCGCGAGCAGTCCTTCGCCGGTCTGGTTCCCGGACCGGACACCTTCCGGCACTTCGCCGGGCTGCTGGAGCAGGGCGGCGACGACATCGCGCGGTACGCGATCCCGGCGCCGCTGGACTCCGACGGCATCCGGCTGATGCTGGTGGGCGGCGTGCTGGTGATCGGCCTGCTGGTGGACACCCTCGCGGTGACCTTCCGCGGCGCGGCTCCGGCGGGTCTGCCCCTGCTGGCGCTGTACTCGGTGGCCGCGGGGCTGTCGGACGGCGGCACCGACTGGCTGTGGTTCCTGGTCGCGGCGGCCGGCTATCTGATGCTGCTGCTGGCCGAGGGCCGCGAGCGGCTCTCCCAGTGGGGCCGGGTCTTCGGCGGTGCCCCCCGCGCCCCGGGCGCCGGGCCGGCCCGTGCCCTCGCCCCGGTCCGCACCGGCCGGCGGATCGGCGTGGTCGCGCTGGGCGTCGCCCTGGTGGTGCCGCTCGGTCTGCCCGCGATGAACGGCGGCCTGCTGGGCGGCGCCGGCACGGGCGTGGGCTCCGGCGACGGAGGCGGCGGCACCATCTCGGCGGTGAACCCGCTGGTGTCCCTGCGCGACAGCCTGAACGTGGACGAGAACCGCCAGGTCCTCTCCGTCCGCACCGAGTCGAGCGACATCTCCGACCTCTATCTGCGGATCGTCTCCCTGGACGACTTCGACGGCACCACCTGGAAGCCGTCCAAGCGGCAGATCACCTCCGTCCCGGACGGCGCCTTCCCCACGCCCCCCGGACTCGGCCCCGAGGTCGAGCGCAGGGAGACGCGGACCACGATCTCGGCGGCGGACTGGTACGCCCAGGACTGGCTGCCGATGCCGTACCCGCCGAGCGGTGTGCTGGTCAGCGGTGCCTGGCGGTACGAACCGGTCGGCATGACCCTGGTCGGCGACCACGGCCAGAACACCCGCGGCCTCACGTACGACGTCAAGAGCCTGGAGGTGCGGCCGACGGCGGAGCAGCTGGCCGCCGCGCCGGAGCCCTCGACGGCGATGGAACGCGAGTTCACCGAGCTGCCCGACTCGCTCCCGGCGATCGTGTCCCGGACCGCCCGGGAGGTCACCGCGGGCGCCACCGACGCCTACGACCAGGCCGTCAGGCTCCAGGAGTACTTCGCGGTCACCGGCGGTTTCGAGTACGACACCCAGGTGCAGGTCGGCAGCGGCTCCCAGGCGATCGCCCGCTTCCTGCGGGACAAGCAGGGCTTCTGTGTGCACTTCTCGTTCGCCATGGCGTCGATGGCCCGTTCCCTGGGCATACCGGCCCGGGTCGCGGTCGGCTTCGCCCCGGGTTCCCCGCAGGCGGACGGGACGGTGTCGGTGGGCCTGCGGGACGCGCACGCCTGGCCGGAGCTGTACTTCGAGGGCGTCGGCTGGACCCGCTTCGAGCCGACCCCGAACCGCGGGTCGATACCGTCGTACACCGTGCCGGACTCGCCGGGCACCACGCTGCCGGACGCCGCCCGCCCGTCCGAGGAGGTCTCGGAGGCACCGTCCGCCTCGGCGTCGGCGAGCGAGGGCTGCACGGCCCAGGACAAGAAGCTGGACGCCTGCGCGAGCGAGTCCCCGCAGGCCGCGCTCGCCACGGACGACGACGGTCCGCAGTGGTATGTCCGGCTGGCCTGGGCACTGGCCGTACTGCTGGTCCTGGTGATCCCGCTCTGTCCGATGCTGTGGCGGGTCCGCCGGCGGGCGGTGCGGCTCGGGGCGCACGGCCGCGGCGCGGCGGACGCGGCGGCCCGCACCCTGGCGGCCTGGCAGGAGCTGACGGACACGGCGTGGGACCACGGCATCGCGCCGGACGAGTCGCAGACCCCGCGCAAGGCCGCGGCCCGGGTCGTGCGGCTGGGGCGGCTCGATCCGCCGGCCGCCGCGGCCGTGCACCGGGTGGCGGACGCCGTGGAGCAGGTCCTCTACGCTCCCCGCCCGCGTCCGGTCACGGGACTGGCGGAGGACGTGCACCGGGTGGCGGCCGGGCTGGGGGCCGCGGCCGGCCGGGGAGTGCGGCTGCGCGCCCGCTTCGCCCCGCGCTCGGCCGTACGGGTGGTCTGGGCGGTGTCGGCCCGCTGGGCCGCTCTCAAGCACCGGGTGGCGCACCGTGTGGCGTCGGCGCGGCCCGCCCCGCGCGGGGCGAGGGGCCGAGGGGCGGAGAGCTGAGAGCGGGCGCAGAACGGGCGAAGAACGAGTGAAACGGGCGAAGAACGAGTGAGGGGGGGGGCCCCGGGGGGGGGGGGCCCCCCCCCCCCCCCGGCCACCAAGGCCGCCGGGCCGGCGGCCCGGCCCCGGCACCCCCGGGACGGCCCCCCCCCCACGCGGCGGGCGGGGGGCCCC